>VGYW01000525.1 GCA_016872875.1 Planctomycetota bacterium
GCCCCTACAGGGCTAAATCTGGCCGTTCGCCTGTCCCAGGGCTTCGCCCTGGGCTGCTATAGTACGCTCCGTTCGGAGCTTCGGCGCCGAAGGACCTTGCCAGAATTGGGGGCCATACTCCTTCCCCTCTTCACTCTTGACTCTCCCTCCTCACTCCTCCCTCCTCACTCCTGCCTCTCCCTCTTCCCTCTTCCCTCTCCCACCTCGCTCTCCCTGCTCACTCGTCCCTCCTCACTCCTCACTCCTCCCTCCTCACTCCCTATGGGGCTGGTCGGGGTCGGTCTTGCACTCGGCGCAGGCGGTGGCGTCGGGGAGGAGCTTGGCGCCGCAGTAGTGGCAGGTGCCGAAGAGTCGGCAGAGCTTGGGGGTGAAGCGAGCCTGGCGCCAGACGCCCGCGGTGGCCGGCCCGCGTAGGACGGTGGCCGGCTGGACGCGCTTCTCGCGGACGAGCCGCACGAGTGCGGCAAAGATCAGCGGGGGTGACGGCTCGCCGTTGGGGAGGCGAATCTCCCAGGAGTCCCCGGGCGGCGGGGGCGGGCCGGCCGCGTGCGGCTTGGGCGAGGCGGGCTCGGCAGCGGGCCTTCGGGCGGCGGGCGCGCGCGGGGGGGCGCCGGCCGGCCTGCCTGAGGCCGCGCGGGGACCCGTTTGGGCGGTTCGCGCCGCTCCCATGGGCTGTCCGCAGACGGAGCAGGACTTCTGGCCGAAGGGCACGGTCTTCCCGCAGGACGGGCAGGTGTCGCCTGCTTCTTCCTCGAGCTTGAGGTCGCGGTCCTTCGGGATGATCGCTTCGGCTTGGGGCGACCTGGCCCTCTCGCGCTCGGCGAGGTAGAGGAGGACCTCCTGGCGGAGCTTCTTGCGGAGGAGCTCGCGGAGCTGGGTGCCGGGCATCATGCCCATGTCGAGGATGATCTGGCGCAGGACGGCGATCTTGCCCTGGGCTTCGCGCCGCTTCTGCTCGGCGATGCAGCGCTCGATGTCCTCCTCGCGGAGGGCGGACTCGTGGCGCAGGATGTCGAGGAGCTCGGTGTCCTCGGCCCGCTGGGTCTCCTTGAGCTGGCGGAGGAGGAGCTCGGCGACTTCGGTGGGCTTCATGGCGCCGGCCGCGCCGAGGAGCCTGGGGAGCCTGCTCTTGCCCTCGCCGCCGTGGACCATTCTCTGCTCGCGCATGCACTGGGCGATCTGCTCGCGCGTGGCAAGGCCGGCCTCGAGTGCGAGGCGCGCGAACTCCTCGTCGGCGCGGGCCTCGTCCCGCCCGTGGGTGCGCTCGGCCAGCTTGCGGGCCTGGTCGTCCGTGAGGAGGCCCTCCTCGACGAGTATCGCGGCGAGGTCGGGCGCGGCGCCGGCCTCCTGCTCCTGGCGTGCCAGGGCCGACCTGAGCTGGGCGGGGGTGATGAGCCCTGCCTCGATGGCCTCGGGGGCGACGGCGAACTCGCGGCGCGGGTGCTCGACCTCTTGGGCCCCCTGGCCCTGCGGGGAGGCCTCGCTATCGTAGGGGATGAGCGCCCTGGCGACCTCGGCGGCGGCCTGATAGCGGTTCTCGCGCGGCTTCTCGATCATGCGGAGGATGATGCGCGCGATGGCGTTGGGCACAGCCGGGTTGTGGCGGCGCGGGTCCATCGGCGGCTCGTTCTGGTGCTTGAGCATCACCGAGAAGGCGTCGTCGGCCTCGAAGGCGTCGCGCCCGGCCACCATGCGGTAGAAGGTGGCCCCCAGCGAGTAGATGTCGGTCCGGGGGTCCAGCTTGCCGCCGGCGCACTGCTCGGGGCTCATGTAGGTGGGGGTGCCCAGGACGATGCCGTCGCGCGTGATGTGGCCGGCCTCGCCGCGGATGCTCTTGGCGAGGCCGAAGTCGGCGAGCTTGGCCGACCCGGACGGGGTGATGAGGATGTTCTCGGGCTTGAGGTCGCAGTGGATGATGTTGCGCTGGTGCGCGCAGGCGAGCCCCTCGGCCACCTGGCGCACGATGTTGATGGCCTTGGGGATGGGCATGACGCCCACCCGGACGAGGATGTCGCCGACGTTCTCGCCCTCGACGTATTCCATGACGATGGCGTGGATGTCGCCCTCCTCGCCGAAGTCGTGGATGGCCACGATGCTGGGGTGGAGGAGGTTGGCGAGGGCGCGGGCCTCGCGGCGGAAGCGGCCGAGGAACTCCTCGTTGGCGCTCAGGGCCGGCGAGAGCACCTTCACCGCCACGATCCTGTCGAGAGACACCTGGCGCGCGCGGTAGAGCCTGCCCATGCCGCCTTGGCAGATGAGGCTCAGGATTTCGCAGCCGCACAGCACGCGGCCGAGGAGGGGGTCGCCTGAGGGGGGCGCCGAGGTCTCAGAGCTCATGAGCTGTCCTTCGCGTCCTTTGTCCCTGAGACCCCGCCTACCCGCTGCGCAGCTTGGCACGGAAGTACTCGAGCGTCCGCCGCAGGCCGTCGCGGCGGTCAACCCGCGGCTCCCAGCCGAGGAGCTTGCGGGCCTTCGTGATGTCAGGGCGCCGGGTCTTCGGATCGTCCCGGTAGTCCTCGGGGAACGGCAGGAACCGGACCCTGCTGGCGCTGCCCGTGAGCTCGATGATCTCCTGGGCGAGCTGGAGGACGGTGATCTCCACGGGGTTGCCGAGGTTCACGGGCAGGTGCTCGTCGGACTCCAGCAGGCGGCAGAGGCCGTCCATGAGGTCATCCACGTAGCAGAAGCTGCGGGTCTGGCTGCCGTCGCCGTAGATGGTGATCTCCTGGCCCAGGATGGCCTGGCGGAAGAAGTTGGGGAGCGCGCGGCCGTCGTCCGTGCGCATCCGCGGGCCGTAGGTGTTGAAGATGCGCGCGATGCGGGTGTCGAGCCCGTGGTAGCGGTGGTAGGCCATGGTCATGGCCTCGGCGAAGCGCTTCGCCTCGTCGTAGACCCCGCGGTAGCCCACCGGGTTCACGTTGCCCCAGTAGTCCTCCGTCTGGGGGTGAACCAGGGGGTCGCCATAGACTTCTGATGTCGAGGCCAAGAGGAACTTGGCTTCCTTGGCTTTGGCGAGGCCGAGGGCCTTGTGGGTGCCGAGCGAGCCGACCTTGAGCGTGGGGATGGGGTAGCGCAGGTAGTCGGCCGGGCTGGCCGGGGAGGCGAAGTGGAGCACCGCGCCCACCTCGCCCTCGATGAAGATGTAGTTGGTCACGTCGTGCTGGAAGAACTGGAACCTCGGGCTGCCGAAGAGGTGTGCGATATTGTCCGTGCAGCCGGTCAGCACGTTGTCAATGCCGAGCACGTCATGCCCGCGGGCGAGAAGAGCGTCGCACAGGTGCGAGCCCAGGAACCCCGCGGCACCGGTAACGATGGCGCGCATCAGAGCCACCACAGCAGATCAGGTTCCTCCCCGGCCATCACCTCATTGGAGTATATCACACGCTCCCCGGCGCTTCAACGTGCATCGCGCCGCTCGACGCGGTGCGGCTCGCCTTCCCTCACCGGCACGAGCTGCCAGAGCCTCACGGTGCCGATGAGGCCGGAGTGCCCCCATTCGAAGGCTGGCCTGAACCGTGGGAGCTGGCTCTTGTCGGCGCCGGCGGGCTTGCCTTGCGTGTGCGGGAGCTGCTCGCGGCGCGCCTCGTACTGCTCGGGGTGCAACAACTTGCCGAGCACCTGTGGGTTCGGCTTCTCAACGTTGCTCGCGCCCTCGAACACCCACACAGTGCGGCGCTGCTCGTGGGCCGCGGCCATCTCGCCTCCCCGGAACGGTTCCTTCTCGGGCTCGGCCCACACGCGCCAGAGCCGTGGGCCGCCGAGCGGGCGATAGTAGTAGACGAATGGCAGCTCATCCATCGGCGGGGTGAACGTCACTACGTCGCCCGCCTGCACAAGCTCGGCGAAGCGGAGCACCGCGTCGCGCCAGTTCTCCTTCTCCACGCCAGGCCGATAGTAGCGTTCGAGCGAGAAGGCGTTGAGGGCCAGGACGATTGCGATGAGCGGGATAGCAAGCGCCTTGAGCCGGTCGCGCGCCAGGCTGGCGACGACGCCTGCGGCGAGCGCGAGCGCGGGCGAGGCGAAGAAGAGGTGCTTCGGCTCGTAGGTGTGGCCCCGCAGCGGCACGGCGGCCAGGAAGAGCACGGGGCAGAGGAGCCAGGCCAGCGCCACCACCGCGGCGGCCCGCTGTGGGCGGGGCCTCTGTGCCCCGCGCCACCCCAGGCCCCACAGTGCCGCGGCCAGCACGACCACCCCCAACGCAGCAGCCGCGGCCCGGAAGGCCGGGCCGCTGCCGCCCGCGAGCTGGCCGATGAAGCCGCAGGCGAACTGGGCGGCGGTGTCGCACAGGCCCTCGACGCTCCGCACCGTGGCGCCGCCCGGCGGCTCAAGCGAGCCGAGCCTCTTCAGCCGCTCGAGGATGACGGGCACCCAGAAGGCGAAGGCGGCCGCAGGCACGAGTTGCCAGAGGAGCCAGCGGGCCACGAGCTTTCGCCCGGCGTCGCGCCAGAGCATGGAGTTGTGGGCGGGGGCTCCGCCCCCCGCGGGGCAGAGACGCCCCGCCCACAGGGAGAGGAGCGCCACGAGCTGGGCCGCCGCCGCGAACGCCGTGTAGTAGAAGGTGTAGAGCGCCGCCGTGTTGGCCGCCGCCAGCCCAAGCCACAGCGGAAAACGCCAGCGCACCTTCCCCACGAGCAACAGCGCCAGGAAGTACCACGAAAGCGTGACGAAGAACGCCGCGAGCGCGTAGTGCCTGGCCTCCTGGGCGAAGTAGACCTGGTAAGCAGACACGGCGAGGACAGCAGTGGCGGCGAGTGCGGCGGCACGCGGCAGCAGCTCCCTGGCCAGGAGCCAGAAGACGGCCAGCGTGGCCACGCTCGCGGCGGCTGAGAAGGCCCTTGCCCAGGCGCCGTCGGGCGAGCGCTGGCTCCACGCGCGGAGCGCCAGGTAGTAGAGCGGCGGGTGCGCGTCGTGGTCCTTCACCCCGCGGAAGACTTCGGCGAACGAGGCGTCCACGGCGTCCATCGTGGCCGCCTCGTCGAGCCAGAGGCTCTTGCGCCCTATGGCGTGGAAGCGCGCGAGCGCCCCCAGGCCCACGATGGCCGCGAAGATGGCGATAGTCAGGAGCTTGGGACGCATCGATTCTGGATGATTGGATGGATGGATGAATGGATGATTGTCTGACACCCATCCACCCATCCATTCATCCATTCATCCTCCTTCAGGGTTGCTTGTTCTCCGGCAGCGGCGCGCCGCCGGGCTTCTGGGGGTGCCGCTTGCTCCAGAGGCCGAGGGCAACGGCGAACTGGTCAACAAGCTGCGAGACCTGCGGCACCGCAATCACCTGGAACTCGGGCTTGGCGGCAGTGCCGCGCACGTTCACCTGCACGAGCTGCTCGCGGACGAGGCTCAGTGGGATGTCAACGAGGGGCCAGAGGCCCCTCGACTCGGGCTTGGGGCTGGCCAG
>VGYW01000526.1 GCA_016872875.1 Planctomycetota bacterium
CAGAACCGCAACCTGCTCAAGCCTGGGATGGTGGAGTGTGAACTCCACCGCTGGGGCGGCGGCGACTCCACCCACAAGAAGTGGACGTGGAACGCGCCGCGTCGAGCGCTTGCCCTTGCCGACGGCCTGATCGGCAACCAGGAGACCAAGTGGCAGGAGGCCCAGGATACGGTTACCGGCACCTCGGTCAGCCACGCCACCGCAAAGGCAGCGTTCAAGAGGGCCGAGACCATTTCCGCAATCGCGATCTTCGAGGACAACCACGGGCCGCTCCCAACCGCCGACGGCGTGCAGGAGATGGCCTCGATGCACTACGGACTCTACATCAATGGCCGCCGGGTTGGCTATGTCGTGGGCAACACGAACCTGGTCAACATCTTCACATTCCCTCCCGTGGACACCAGAACCATCGAGTACTTCTGGGCCGGGCGCGAGTTCGCGGAGCGAACCGAGGGGATGACCCGCATGGCGGAATTCGAGGCCTACTCGACGGAGGACGTCGAGCTTCGCCTCGATGAGCCGGCCGACATTACCGAGGAGGGCCTGAAGCTCAACCGCTGATCTCAGCCATGTTGGGCGAGGGCATCAGAAACGTGGCGCTCGCCCCGCGCGACGGGCGCACGCGCCGATAACGGAGATAGACTATGGAACGCGTCATCGCCCTTCTTGCCTCAGTGGCTGCGGCGCTCGCAGGAGCCGGTTGCGTTACATTGAGAGCGGAACCCGTGAGGACCGACCCTCGGCCGCGCGACTTGACGCCTGTGACCTGGCTGGCGGCGCCGGCGCACCCGCCCGTGGAGATTGTGCGCGGCGGGAAGGCGCGGGCGGTGGTCTACGTGGCCGACCCGAGAGGCAACGAGAAGTACGATCGGAAGAAGCACGGCGATTATCCCCCGGCGCTCCCGTTGTTGGTCAATGAGCTGGTGGAGGTGGTGCGCCTGAGCACCGGCGCCGTGCTCGAGCGGGTTGAGCAGGCGCAGGCCACCGATCAGCCGGCTATTGTGATCGGCGACTGCGAGGAATCGCGCCGGGCCGGCATTGATGCCGCGAAGATCCCGATCGAGGGGTTCGTCGTCAAGACCGCCCCGAACCGCGTGTTCCTCGTGGGCAGCACGCAAGCGGTGCCGCCAGGGAGCGACCCGTGGGCAGTTTGGGGCAACGAGGGCACCGCCTGGGCCGTGGCGGACTTCCTGGAGCGTTTCGTCGGCGTGCGCTGGTACTGGCCGACCGAAGTCGGTGGCCGGTCCATTACCCCCGCCAAGTCACTTGCCATCCCCCCGGTCCACTACACCGACCAACCCGTCTTCCGCCAGCGGGAGTATCACCCGCCTGATGGCTGGAAGCTTCCGACGAAGGCACGGTCGTCCGACAAGGAGCCGCTTCCCCTCCCGAATGGCGCCATCCCCGAAGGGGTCACGGCGATCAGCACGGCCAACTACCTGCCCCTCGTCCGCGGCGGGTGCAGTTGGCCATACAAGATCAAGGTCCACCAGCCTCAGAATCTCGGCCGCCTCCCTGAGAAGTTCCGTGAAGAGAACAAGGAGATGTTCGCGCTCAAGAAGGATGGCACGCGGAACTTCGAGATGTTCTGCTACAACTCGCCGAAGACCCTGGAATACCTCCTGGAGGGTTGCGAAAGGGTCTGGACCCAGGGCAAAGGCGGTTGCCCCTGGGTCACATCCACCTGCGTCACGGTCTCCCCTCCCGATTCGACGGTGGAGTGCCACTGTCCCCCTTGCCGCGAAGCGTTTGCCAAGGGCGGCGGCAACTGGATTGACGGACCCTCGATGATGATGGGGCTCTTCGTGAAGCGCGTGTGTGAGGCCGTGAAGAAGCGCTGGCCAGACAAGAAGGTAATCTACCTGCCCTACTGGAACTACCAGGAATGCCCCAAGGGAGTTGACTACCCCGACAACCTCGTGATCATGGCCGCAATGACCACCTACCCGATGGCCCTGAACGTCCAGCCCGAGAATGCCCAGGAGGCGATGGAGCGCCTGCGCGCCTGGCGGGCGAAAGCTTGCCTCCCCGTGACCATGTGGGACTACTGCGTCAACTGGACCTATGGCCCGCACCAGTACCCGCACGTCGTTCGGGACTTCTACAAGGGCGCCCAGGGCCTGATCGCCGGGGTGTTCATCAACGGCGAGAACCTGGGCGAATGGACCCTCAATGCGCCCACGCTCTATGTGTGGATGAAGGCGCTGTGGAACCCGGAGCTGCACGTTGACGCGGTGCTCGACGAGATGTGCCGGCGGCTCTACGGCAAGGCTGGGGCCACCGTGCGCGAACTCACACGGCTGGAGTGTGACGTCTGGGAGGCCGGGGACTGGAAGAGCCGCCGCGTCAAGGTGCCGGGCGGCTGGTTCGTCCCCAGACAGCTCTTCCCCAGGTTCTGGACGCCCGACATCGTGCAGCGGATGAAGGCGTTGCGCGACAAGGCGCTGGCCGAGCTGGCCGACGACCCGGCCGCCCGGCAACGATTCCTCTACAGGACATGGACCTTCGACGCCTTCCTCAAAGAGGCCGAGGCGCTCAAGCAAGAGAAGGCGCCGTGATTGCAGGATGCCCTCACAGGAGCGCGTACTCCCGTCATCGCTTGCGTCGAGCCCCGCCGTCCCTGCGCTCGAGAGGGGACTCCGGCAAGAGAGAAGCGCAACATCTGTTCTGCCGGAGGTAATGTCTGGCTCCCCGACGAGGACTCGAACCGGCGCTGCCAGGCCAGGATCGTGTCGGGCTTCACAATGCTCACCACGTTCCGCATCAGCTTCCGCCCCATCGCCAACGCCGCCGCCACCAACGAACGCCGCTCCTCATCTGTGAAGCGAAGCCGGCCATTGATCTTCGACTTCAGGACGCGATTCTCCATCTGCAGGTACTCGTTCTGAAGCGTCAGTTCCCGACACAGCAGTCGCGCGACCGTCGCGATCAGCGGGAGTCCTGCCCAGTTGAACCGCCGGGAGCCGTCCTGCGCCATGCGATCTCCTTGAGAACGCCCTTCGATCACCAGGGGCACGGACGATACCACAACTCCAGCGGACACGCAACCTTACAAAGCACGCACGAATATTCGGACCCTACGGGGGTCAAGTCGTCATTGGCGGCGGTCACGTGGTCGGATGGAGCACTTCCTGGTGGCAATCCAGGCCACACGGGGCACCACGGTCCGCGGCCAACGGTGCGAGGGAGGTGTACCCAAAGGCGGCCCCTGGACGACAGGTCCACGCGGCACGGGCCTGCCCGAAGCAACCCCCCCGCCCATGCTCCGGTGGCCCTCAGTGTTTCATCAGGAACAGTGTTGAACCTTCCGGATGGTTCGCTTCATGGCGGAGTCCCTTGGCGGCCCGCAGCGTTGCGGTTGGGCCGCAGAGCGCGCACTCTCTCGATAGGGTAGTTACTGTAGATGAAGCCGTGCCCCTGGTCCTGGCCAGTCCAGAGGACCTTGCCATCGAGGAGATCAACCTCGAGCATCTTGGCGCTCTGGAATGGCTTGCCCTCCTCGGCTGTCCACTGGCAGACGTACGCGCCGCTGTCGGCATCGAGCACGATGCCATTGGAGAACCAGACGTAGTCGCCAGCCCCGCTGACCATGGCGTGGCCATGGCCGTGTCCCAGGGGCTTGTAGCCGTGTTTGGCGACTAAGTCCTGCTTGTCCACGACTCGAATGAGCTTGGGCGGCTCGGCGGCGTTGTCGAACTGGAGCAGGAACCGCTCGCCGGACGCCTCGCCCCAGAAGCGGCTGCCGTCGGGTGAGAAGGCCACGACCTCTGTGACGCCTCCTTTCAAGTCGGGGCATCCAGCGGTGTCCAGCGGCACCTTGTGAACGACCTGGCCGCTGTCGGCGTCGAGAATCCACGTGGCGACCGTGGCTTGCTCGGGATGCCGGCCGGTGTAGAGCCTTGTGCCGTCTCGGTTGAGCACGATATGGCAGTTGCCGCGGCCGCAGACCTTGTCGTCCGTCCAGAGGATCCGCCCGCTCTCCAGGTCCAGCGCCGCGCCGGGGAAGAACAGCCGTTTGCCATCGGGGTGGACGACGAGTGGGTGCTGGGGCCAGCGCTTGCCGCAGTCGTACTCGCGGACCACGTCGCCGTTGGCCGCGTCGAGGACGTAGAGCTTCCTGGTTCCCGGGTCTTCCCAGTGCCGGGCGACGAAGACGCTCTTCGCGTCCACCGAGACCTGGATGCGCGCGCAACTGAACTCGTAGTTGCGCTCCCACACGACCTTGTCGGTCAGGAGGTCGAGGCAGCCGACGCCGTCGTCGCCTTTGCCCCGGCCCTGATGCCAGCAGTAGTAGAGCCGGCCGGTGGCCCTGGCGGCGGCGATGCCGTACATCCCGCGGCCGTTCCTGTAAGCGTGCACCAGCTTCTCGCTGGCGGGCGTGGTCATCCGCTTGACGAAGCGGAAGCCCTTGTCAATGTCAATGACCACAATACCCTTCCCGCCGCCCGGCCCGATGGCCTGCGAGCCATCGGGCTGGACGGAGTAGACGTAGCGCTTGAGTTCGGCCGCCGAGAGCGCGGGAGCACGCGCCAACCCCGCCAGGGCGAGCAACGTCAGACCAGCGATCGTTCGCGGCCCGCTCATGGACTGCCTTCCTTTCGCAGATCGCCCAGGCGTTCCACCCCCAGCGGGTTCTCCGGGGCGATGTCCTGATGGATCGGCCAGCGGATGCCGTTGATCGGTTCCGTGTAGTAGTCGTTGTAGCCGCCCTCGAGCGGGCACGAGAGGTCCATCCACCAGGCCAATCGCTTGAGCTGTTCCGGCGTGAAGGCGTGGCGCCGCTCCTGGATGTGCTTCCAGAGGAGGCTGCCCATGGCGCCGACGTGGCCCGGCGTGGACCGGGCGAATCCGCGCCCGCTGTTCGCCGTCCACCCCCACTGCACCCAGGCGGGGCGGGGTCTGGCCGCAGCCCCGTCGGCCTTCCGGGGGTTCAGGCCGCCGAGGTGGAACTCGGCGACCTTCGGCGGGCCTTTGCCCTCCTTGGTGTGGCAGGCCACACAGGTCCGCTCGAAGATCGGGACGATCTGCTTCTCGTAGTCCGGGGGAACGACGCCCTCGGGGAACTCCGGCTGGATCTTTGAAGGAGCGCGACGGAGAGCCAGCGGGCCACGTTCAGCAACCGTCGGCGCGCGCCCGTACGGCTCGTGGCATCCCACACACACCAGGCGCTCGCCCGGGTGCACATAGGTGAGCGACCGCATGGACTGCGCCGCCAGGCCCCCTTCGTTGAGGAGCTGGAAGTAGATCCCGCGTTCGATGGGGGCCTCGCAATACACGCTGCCGTCCGCCTCCACCGGCACGACGCCCAACGGCAGCCGCGACACCGTGGCGCCCTGGTTCCCCGGCGACACGCGCTTGTATTGGCCGGAAGAGGTCGGGAGAATCTGGACGA
>VGYW01000527.1 GCA_016872875.1 Planctomycetota bacterium
GGGGGACGCGGGATCCCAGGGCTCCCTTCGGTCGCCCTGGGCTACGGCTGGGTCGCCCGCGTCGGCGGGCTACAAGGCCCCGAGATGTGGGCAAAGATCAGGGCGTTGCCCTGGGCTTTACCATGTCGCCCCCTTGGGGCTGCGGAATGCACCTACAATCCCGGCGCGCACTCGTTAGGGGAGGCCCGGATCATCGTCCTTGAGCGGCTTGCAGCGGGTGCAGGCATCTTCGTCGAGGGCGAGGACCTGGCCCGCCGCAGAGCCGTAGCGGTAGACGGTGGTGCCCTTGCAGCGGAGCTTCCAGGCGAGCTCGTAGATGTGGCGGACGTCGGCTGGGGCGGCGGTCTGCGGTAAGTTACAGGTCTTGGAGACCGCGTTGTCGGTGTGGCGCTGGAAGGCGGCCTGGAGCTTCACGTGCCACTCGGGCGCGATGTCGAAGGCGGTGGGGAAGATGCGCTGGGCGTGCTCGGGCACGGCCGCGAGGCCGCGGCAGGAGCCGCGGCGGGCGATCTCGCGGATCAGGTCGTCGCTGTAGAAGCCGCCCTGTTCCGCCGCCTCTCTGAAGAGGGCGTTCTCCTCGATGAGCGTGGCGCCATCGAGGACGTGGCGCACGTATGAGAGCGCGAAGAGCGGCTCGATGCCGCTCGAGCACCCCGCGATGATGCTGATGGTGCCGGTGGGGGCCACGGTGGTGCAGGTGGCGTTGCGGAGCGCCTTGAAGCCGCGGGCGGGCCAGACGCTTCGCTCGAAGTTGGGGAATGAGCCGCGCTGCTCGGCGAGTTGCGCCGAGGCCCTGTGGGCCTCGGCGGTGATGAAGGCCATTATACGCTCGGCGAGGGCGGTTGCCTCGTCGCTGTCGTAGGGGATGCCGAGCAGGATGAGTGCCTCGGCGAAGCCCATCACGCCCAGGCCGATCTTCCGGTTCGCCCGCGTGAGGGCGGTGATCGCCTCAAGCGGATAACGGGAGGCGTCCACAATGTTGTCGAGAAAATGAACCGCCTTGCGAACCGTGTCGGCCAGGCGCTCCCAGTCGAGCTCACGATCGTCAACCATCGCGGCGAGGTTGACGGAGCCGAGGTTGCAGGCCTCATAGGGCAGGAGCGGCTGCTCGCCGCAGGGGTTGGTGGCCTCGATGGCGCCGACGGCGGGGGTGGGGTTGTGGCGGTTGATCTCGTCGAGGAAGACCAGGCCGGGGTCGCCGCAGCGCCAGGCGGACGTTGCGATGAGGTCGAGCATCTCGCGCGCGTTGCGCCGCCCGACGGCTTCGGTGGAACGCGGGTTCACAAGGGGATAGTCCTCGCCTTTCGCGGCGGCCCCCATGAAGGCGTCGGTGACGGCGACGGAGAGGTTGAAGTTCCGCAGCGTCGTGCCATCGAGCTTGGCGGTGACGAACTCCACGATGTCGGGGTGGTCAACGCGGAGGATGCCCATGTTGGCCCCGCGGCGCCGGCCGCCCTGCTTGATCGTGTTCGTCGTCTCGTCGTAGACGTGCATGAAGGAGACCGGGCCTGAGGCGACGCCGCCGGTGGAGCGAACGATGTCGCCTTTCGGCCGGAGCCTTGAGAATGAGAAGCCCGTGCCGCCGCCCGACTGATGGATGATGGCCATGTCGCGCACGGCATTGAAGATCTCGGGCAGCGAGTCGCCCACGGGCAGGACGAAGCAGGCAGCGAGCTGCCCGAGCTCCGTGCCCGCGTTCATCAGGGTGGGCGAGTTGGGCAGGAACTCCAGCCGAACCATCATCTCGAGGAACTCGTGCTCGGTGCGCTCGACGTCGCTCTGTGTGGCACAGCGGCCCCCCGCTGTGGGCATTGAGGAATCACAGCCGAGGGCGGCTGTGCCACAAGCCGGGTAGTTGGCGTCGGGTGCGGCAACGGCGCGAGCGACGCGGACGAACATCTCGTGCGGCGTTTCGGCCACCTCGCCGCGCTCGTTCCGCAGCAGGTA
The DNA here is from genome assembly GCA_016872875.1 of Planctomycetota bacterium. The sequence continues at coordinate 1,948 of VGYW01000527.1, forward strand.
GCGGCGTTCGAGCACCTGGGTGGCGTTGATGGGCAGCTTGAGGTCGTCGGCCACGCCGAGGAGGCGCTTGACGCGGCGCAGGTCGGCCCGCCGCTGGCGGTAGAGGATATAGGCTTTCGCGAGGTCGGCGCGGCCCGCCCGCACGAGCACCTGCTCGACGGCGTCCTGAATCTCCTCCACGCCTGGCCGCTGGCGAAGGCGCGCGACGACCCGCCCCGTGCAGCGTTCCGCGAAGGCGGCGTCCGGCTTGCCCACCGCGCGCTGGGCCTTCAGGATGGCGGCTGTGATCTTCCGCGCATCGAACGCCTCCACCCGCCCGTTGCGCTTCACAACCTGGGTCGGCAGCTTCTTCCGTGCCATGCCTCTCCTCCTCTCCTCTACCATATATTCTACGCGGCGGCGGCAACGAACGCAACCGATGGGGATGAATGGATGGGTGGATGGGTGAAGGCAGTGAGAGTGAGAGGGAAAGGGAGAGGGAAAGGGGAAGAAAGGAGCGATCCCATCTGGGCTTCCCTTTCGCTTTCCCTCCACCCTCATTCATCCGAGCATCCACTCATCCTCGCTTGACACACACAGCCGGCCTCATAGAATAGGCGCCACTGAAAGGAGACCATGGGCAAGGCTTCGGGCGATTGCATCAGGTTCCTGGGCACCGCGGGCGCGCGGTTCGTGATGATCACCCAGCGGCGCAGCTCGGCCGGCGTGCTCTACTGCATCGGCGGCTTCAGGCTCCTGGTGGACCCCGGCCCGGGCTGCCTGGTCCGCTGCCACGCGAGCAGGCCGAAGGTGGACCCCTCGAAGCTCGACGCCGTGTTCCTCAGCCACAGCCACCTCGACCACTCGGGCGACGTCAACGTGATGCTTGAGGCGATTACGGAAGGGGGGCACAAGAGACGCGGCACGCTCTTCGCTCCCGCCGAGGCCCTGGAGGGCGACCCGGTGGTCTTCCGCTACGTGCGCGACTACGTGGGCAGGATCGAGGCCCTGGGCGCGGGGAAGTCGTGGGAGCTGGCCCCCGGCCTCACCCTCTCAACCCCCATCCGCCACCTCCACACTGGCGAGACCTATGGCCTGCGACTCGAAACCCCCAGGCTGCGCATCAGCCACGTGGCCGACACCTCTTACTTCCCAGAGCTCGCCGCCGCGTACGCCCCGTGCGACGTCCTGGTCGTCCACATGGTCCTCTTCCAGGTTGACGCCGAGCGGAAGAGGCGCATCCTGCACCTGGACGTGGCCGACGCGACGCGGCTCATCAGCGAAGTGCGCCCACGGGTTGCCATCATCACCCACTTCGGCATGAACGTCCTCCAGGCGAAGCCCTGGGAGGTCGCGGCCAAGATGAGTGAGGAGGCGGGGGTGAGCGTCCTGGACGCAAGAGATGGGATGACATTCGGTCTGGACGAGTTGGCGGATGGACCAGGACGCGTGACCCGTGACGCGTGAAGGAGAAAGCCACGAGCGGCGAGATACGAGCTTCGAGCCTGAAACAGGAGACCCAGCGGTTGTCCTCGCAGGCTCGCGGCTCGTAGCTCGAAGCTCGCAGCTTCTTCCTCACGCGTCACGGGTCACGCACCACTTGCTCAAAGGAGAAAAGCGCCGATGCCGAAGAAGAGCGTTGCATACACGGATTACCTTCAGGAGACCATTGCCGCGCTCTCTGACCCCGGCTGCCTGCTGGTGTCGCGGGGGAAGGACGAGACGCTCAACGCAATGACCATCGGCTGGGGCACGATCGGCGTCATCTGGGGGCGGCCAGTCTTCGTCGTGCTCGTGCGGCCATCCCGCTACACCTGGAGGCTGCTGGAGGAGAACGGCGATTTCACGGTGAACGTGCCGCCGCCTGAGTTGCGCAAGGCGGTGGGCTTCTGCGGCTCCAAGTCGCGCCGCAACCACGACAAGTTCGCCGAGACCGGCCTCACCCCCGTCCCCGGCCACCACGTGAAGGCCCCCATCATCGAAGAGTGCGTCATCGCCTACGAATGCCGCACCATCCACAGGAACCAGGTTGCGCCCGACGCCCTCGCCAAGGCCGTGGTGAAGGACTGCTATCTTTCGGGCGACTTCCACACGATCTACTACGGCCAGATCCTCGGCGTCCTCGCCGACGAGGACGCTCGCGAGAGGCTCGGAGGGTAAGATGTAGTTCCAGGAGCGAGGAAGACACGGGCAAGATGCCCGTGCCACCAATCCTGGGGCGATGGTGGCACAGGCTTCCAGCCTGTGGCGGTCGCATGGCAGACTCAGGAGACAGGGCATGCCTCGTCGCGTTGTCATCGTGATGGACTGCGGTTCCACGACTACGCGCGTCGTGGCGGTTGACCAGAGCGGCAGACTCATCACCCAGGCAGGCGCTCGGAGCGGCCCGGTGCCGCAGCCGCACGGGGATAAGGGCTGGCTGGTGTGGGACCTCGATGCGCTCTGGAAGAAGCTCGGCCGCCTCTCGAAGGAGGTGTGCGCGAAGATCAGGCCGCAGGACATCGCGGCTGTCACCATCACCACCTGGGGCGCCGACGGCGCGCCTGTGGACGCCCAGGGACGCCTCACCTACCCCCCCATCTGCTGGCAGTGCCCCCGCACCCAGCCCACCGCGGCCGCGTTCACCACTTCCGCTCGTCCCCACGCTCCGCGTGGGGACGCAAGCGCGGACGCTCCGGCGTCCACCTATGGGATTTCCGCCTGGGATCTCTTCCGCACCACGGGCTACCAGGTTATCTCATTCAACACGCTCCTGCGGCTCATCTGGCTCCGCGAGAACGCGCCCAAGGCCCTCGACGATGCGCGGGCATGGATGATGATGGCCGGCCTCCTCAGCCACCGCCTCTGCGGCGAAATGTCAATTGACTACACGGGCGCCTCGACGATGATGGCGATGGACCTCGCCCGCCGCACCTGGTCGCCCAAGCTGCTCAAGCTGGCTGGCGTGGACGCCAGCTTCTTCCCCCGCTTTATCGAGTCGGGCGAGACAATCGGCACGGTCACGGCTGCGGCGAGCCGGGCGACAGGCATCCCTGCCGGCACGCCCGTCACGGCCGCGGGCCACGACACGCAATTCGCCCCCATCGGCTCGGGCGCGCGCCCCGACGAGGCGATCCTCAGCTCCGGAACCTGGGAAATCCTCATGGCCCGCGTGCCAACCTTCAAGGCCAACAAAGCCGGCTTCGACGGCGGCCTCATCATCGAGGCCGACGCCCTCCCCGGCCTCTTCAACCCCCAACTCCTGATGATGGGCTCGGGCGTCCTCGAGTGGCTGGCGAAGCACTTCTATGCCGACGTAAACGGCACGCCGAAGCTCTATCCCACCATGATCGGCGAGGCGGCGTCCCTCGCCCCGGGCGCGGGCGGCGTGACCCTCATCCCCAGCTTCGTCGCCGGCACAGGCCCCACGAGGCGCTACGGCACCCTCGGCACACTCCTCGGCCTCACCATCTCCACCGAG
>VGYW01000528.1 GCA_016872875.1 Planctomycetota bacterium
ACCCTGGGCCCCTCGAAAAAGGCCGCTTGAAATCTCTCCGAAAAACACGATTCTGGATGTTTGTAGGCCTACGTTACCTCCCGTCCTCATTTGCGGCCTTGCCCCTTGGTTGCGGCTTGCCGCGATGTGGCCTCTGTGCTACAAACATGCAGAATCTTGTTTTCCGGAAAGATTTTTCCTCCGCGTTTGGTTGCGGCTTGCCGCGATGGGTTCTCCGTGGTGGGATTCCGTCGGCCCTGCTGCGAACGCACCGGTTGTGGTGGTGTGGGCGATGGACTATAATCGAGCGGGCGTGAACAGGAGCACCAGATGCGGCGACGCGAGTTTCTGAAGGCCGCGGCCCTGGGCGCGACGACGGCTGGGCTGTCGTGCCGGCGGCTCCCGGCGATGGGCCGCGGCGAACGCAGGCCAAACGTGGTCTTCATCCTCACCGACGACCAGCGCTGGGACGCGATGGGCTGCGCGGGGCACCCGTTTCTGAAGACGCCTCACCTCGACCGTCTGGCCGCCGAGGGGGCACGCTTCGCCAACGCCTTCTGCACCACCAGCCTCTGCTCGCCGAGCCGCGCCTCGATGCTCTCGGGCCTCTACGCCCACGCCCACGGCGTGACGAACAACTTCACCGACTACCCGAACGCCCTCCCCAGCTTCCCCCGCCAGCTCCAGGCCGCAGGCTACGCCACCGCCTACGTCGGCAAGTGGCACATGAACGAGGAGAGCGACGAACGCCGCCCAGGCTTCGACTTCTGGGCCTCCCACAAAGGCCAGGCGAAATACTACGACACCGAGTTCAACGTCAACGGCGCCCGCAGCGTGCTCAAGGGCTACTACACGACCCGCGTCACCGACCTCGCCATCGAGTGGCTCGGCCAGCAGCGCCCCGACCGCCCCTTCCTGCTGATGCTCGGCCACAAGGCCCCCCACTCGCCCAACACGCCCGAGCCGCAATACGAACACCTCTTCGATTCCATGAAGATTGACTATCCGCCCACGGCCTTCGCCCTGGAGGGGAAGCCCGACTGGATTCGCCAGCGGCTCGACACCTGGCATGGCATCTACGGCCCGCTCTGGGGCTTCCGAAAGGAGTTCCCCGACCGGCGTCCCGAGGGCGCCGCCGCCTTCGCCGCCTTCTGCCGCGCCTACTACGCCACGATCAAGAGCGTGGACGACTCGGTTGGCCGCCTCTACGCCGCCCTGGCGCAGGCGGGGCAGCTCGACGACACGCTCATCATCTTCGTCGGCGACAACGGCTTCTTCCTCGGCGAGCACGGGATGATGGACAAGCGGGCGATGCACGAGGCCAGCATCCGCATCCCTCTCCTCGCCCGCTATCCCGCCATCATCACCCGCCGCGCTGTCGTGCCCGAGATGGTGCTCAATGTGGACCTGGCGCCCACAATCCTGGACATCTGCGGCGCCAAGGCGCTCCCGCGCGTCCACGGCAAGTCTTGGAAGCCCTTGATGAGCATCCCCGAGGGCGCGTCAGACTATCTCGATGTCTGGCGGAGGTCGTGGTTCTACGCCTACGACTACGAGAAGCAGTTCCCCTACACCCCGAACGTCCGCGGCGTGCGGACCGACGACTGGAAGTACATCCACTACCCCCACGGCGACGGCGGCCCCGACCGCCACAAGGCCGAGCTGTACCACGTCAAGTCGGACCCGCTCGAAACCAGGAACCTCATTGACGACCCCGCCTTTGCCCGGACGCTTTCCGCGTTGAGGCGCGAGCTTGAGCGCCTGATGAAGTCCGCCGGCGCCCTCCCCGACCGCGTGCCCCTCGACAAAGGCGTCAAAGCCGTCCTCCCCGACAAGTCCATCCGATGAACCGAGGCCGCGCCATCCCAACCCTCGTTCCCACGATCCGCGTGGGAACGAGGAATCGTCCTCGTCCTCGCCTCTTCTCTCAGCAGGCCAAGGGGATCGAGGACGAAGGACGAGGACGAGGCACGAGGACGATTGGGGGAGGGCGTGGGCTCGGGCATGTCAGCCTTGACCCGCCGGGCGGGGGCGGGTATCCTATGGGGATGGTGCAATCGAGCGTATCGGATGGAGTCTGCATGCTGCGGCTGAATGCGCCGCCGGTGAATGCCATCACGTTCGCGCTGCTCGACGAGCTGCGCGCCGCGGTGCGCAAGGCGGGCGCGGACGCGGCGGTGCGCGGGGTCGTGATCGCGGGGGACGAGCGGCATTTCAGCGCGGGCGCGGACGTTAACCTGTTCCGCGAGATGCGGTGCGCGGAGGACGTGGTGCGGATGTCGCGGGTCTTCCAGGAGGCGATGCAGGAGGTGGAGGACTCGCCGAAGCCGGCCGTGGCCGCGGTGGCCGGGAAGGTGCTGGGGTGCGCCGTCGAGCTTGCCGCGGCCTGCCACTATCGCATTTCGACTTGCGATGCGCAGTTCAGCATGCCGGAGGTCACGCTCGGCATCAACCCGGGCGCGGGCGCCACGGCTCGCCTGCCCAGGCTCATCGGCGTCGAGCACGCCCTGAGGATGCTGCTGACCGGAGGCCCGATTGGCGCGGAGGAAGCTCAGAAGATTGGCCTGGTGGACGCGCTCTGCGGCCCGGACGAGTTGATCGAGCGAGCGAGGGAGCTCGCGGGGCACGGAGGCCCCGCCCACAGAACAAGAGAGCGCGCGGAGCGGATAGGGGACAAGGCGGCGAACGACGCGGCGTTCGCGGCGGCGGGAAAGCTCCTGGCGAAGGTTCGGCCCGAGTTCGTCGCGCCGCGACTGATCCTGGAGGCTGTGCGGGCGGGGGTAGAAGACTCCTTCGAGGCGGCGCTCCGCAAGGAGCAGGAGGCCGTGCCCGAGTGCATGGCCACGGCCGCCACGCGGAACAAGCTCTACCTCTTCTTCGCCACGCGCGACACGGGCAAGCTCGGCGATCCCGGTCTGAAATCCGAAATCCGAAATCCGAAATCCGAGATCGGCCAGGCGGCGGTCGTTGGCATGGGCTCGATGGGCACTGGCATCGCCCAGGCATTCATCCTGGCCGGAGTGCCGGTGGTGGCCCTCGACGAGGATGAGGCGGCCCTCGCGCGGGGCCGCGAGAGGATCGCCCGCTCGCTCGAGCGGCGCGTGGCCGAGGGCAAGCTCCCGCACGACCGGGCCGAGCGGACGCTCGGCCTGCTCTCGACGACGGCCGACTGGGCCAAGCTTGCCACCGCCGATTGGGTCGCCGAGGCTGTCTTCGAGCAACTGGCCGCCAAACGCACCGTGCTCGCTCGCCTTGAAGAGGTCTGCCGGCCAGATGCCGTGATCGCGTCGAACACCTCCACACTGTCGCTCGACCGCCTCGCGGAGGGTATGCGGCACCCGTGGCGGCTGGTCGGCATGCACTTTTTCAACCCCGCGCACGCCATGCCGCTTGTCGAGGTCATTCGCCGCGAGGCCACGCCGCCCGAGGTGGTCGCCGCGGCGCTCAGGCTCGCCAAGACGCTCCGCAAGACGCCCGTCCTCGTCCGCAACCGCGAGGGGTTCCTGGTCAACCGCATCTTCATCCCCTACCTCAAGGAGGCATTCTGGCTCTTTGAGGAGGGCGCGGCGGCGGAGGCGATTGACGCGGCGATGGTGGACTTCGGCTTCCCGATGGGGCCGCTGGCCCTGAGCGACATGGCCGGCCTCGACATCCTGGCGGCGACCGATGCCGTGCTGAGCCGGGCCTTCCCGCGCCACGGCGGCACGTCGGCCATCGTCACGCAGCTTGTGTCCCAGGGCCGCCTCGGCCAGAAGGCCGGCGGCGGAGTCTACGACTACGCCGCGGGCGACCACACGCCGCGCGAGAACAGGGGGACGGCGCGCCTGCTCTCGAGCCTGCAAAGGCACCCTCACCCTACCCTCTCCCCAGGGGAGAGGGCCGAACAGGTCATCGGCATTCGGCGGCGTGCGCCGAGGGAGATTGGCGCCGGCGAGATTGCGCAGCGTCTCGTCATGCGAATGGTGGCCGAGGCATTCTGGGTGCTCGGCGAGGGCATCGCGCAGCGGGAGTCCGACATTGACGTGGCGATGGTCCTCGGCACCGGCTTCCCCGACTTCCGCGGAGGCGTGCTCAAGCACGCCCGCGACCTGGGAATGGACGCGGTGCGTGCGGAGCTCGCGAAGCTGGCGTGTGACGTGGGTCAGAGGTACGCATTGCCAGAAGAGTCAAGAGAAAGGTAAAATGATTACGGGTAAAATGATAAGAAGAAGAGAGGAAACTGGGGTCAGAGAAGAAGTCAAACGTGCCTCTGGTCCCATGGTCAGTTCGATTGCCGGTCCGAATCCGTTCTTCTCTTATCATTTTACCCGTAATCATTTTACCTTCTCTCTTCTTTCTTCTTTTCAAGGAGCACAGGAATGTCAGCACCCGAACGTAAGGAACTGGTGTCCACGGGCAAGATGAAGGAGGTGATGGGCAGGTATTTCAAGGAGCTGGCGGCCGGGCCGCAGGCGGGCAAGAAGACGGCCTGGTGCACGAGCGTCGGCCCAGCCGAGCTGCTCCGGGCGCTCGGCTTCAACGTCTACTTTCCTGAGAACCACGGGGCGATGCTCGGCGCGAGCCGCATGGCCACAGACCTCATCCCGGCGGCCAACGCACGCGGCTTCTCGCCCGACATCTGCTCGTACCTGACGAGCGACGTCGGCTCGCACCTCCTGAAGCAGACGCCGCTCCAGAAGATGGGCATGGCCGGCCCGCCGAAGGCCGACGTGTTGGTCTTCAACACTAACCAGTGCCGCGACGTGAAGGACTGGTTCCAGTTCTACGCCCGCGAGTGGGGCGTTCCGTGCCTCGGGGTCCACACGCCGCGCGCGATAGGCGAGCTGAGCGAGCCGATCATCGCCGACGTGGCGGCGCAGACCGAGGCACTCGTGGCACCGCTCGAGAGCGTGGCGGGCACGCGGCTCGACCCCGAGCGCCTCCGCCACGCCATCACCCTCTCGAAGGAGTGCACGGAGCTCTGGAAGGCCGTGCTCGAGACCGCCGAGAACGTCCCCTCCCCCATCACATTCTTCGACGGCACGATTCAGATGGGGCCGGCGGTGGTCCTCCGCGGCACGCAGGACGCGGTGGACTACTATCGCGTGCTCGTGGCCGAGCTTCGGCAGCGGGCGGCGGAGGGCGCCGCCGCGGTGCCGGGCGAGCGCTTCCGCATCTACTGGGAGGGGATGCCCATCTGGGGAAAGCTCCGCAGCCTCTCCGAGCAGTTCGCCGCGCTCAAGACCTGCGTCGTCGCCTCCACCTACTGCAATAGCTGGATTTTCGACGCCCTCGACCCCGCCGACCCGTTCCGCTCGATGGCCCGCGCCTACTCCAGCATCTTCATCTGCCGCTCCGACGACGTGAAGGAGCGCTACATCGAGGCGATGGCCGCC
>VGYW01000529.1 GCA_016872875.1 Planctomycetota bacterium
TACTGGCAGGAGTCTAACCAGCGGGCCGATCGTGGCCACTGCAAGCGGCGGCGTCGTGAACTCAGACTACGAGGCATCAAACTGTCCCAACTCAGGAAGTGCTTCAATGTTTTCTAGCGTTGTAGTGCTAGGCCACCCATAGTGTGTCAAACATCAGGGGCGCAGTTGACCCACTATGGGCAGAACGGCCCCGGATGCGTCCGGATCGCCAAGGCGCCCATAGTGTGTCAAACATCAGGGGCGCAGTTGACCCACTATGGGCAAAACGGCCCCGGATGCGTCCGGATCGCCAAAGCGCCCATAGTGTGTCAAACATCAGGGGCGCAGTTGACCCACTATGGGCAAAACGGCCCCGGATGCGTCCGGATCGCCAAGGCGCCCATAGTGTGTCAAACATCAGGGGCGCAGTTGACCCACTATGGGCAAAACGGCCCCGGATGCGTCCGGATCGCCAAGGCGCCCATAGTGTGTCAAACATCAGGGGCGCAGTTGACCCACTATGGGCAAAACGGCCCCGGATGCGTCCGGATCGCCGAAATACCCATCCGGACCAGGTTTAGGGTTGGCCCACTATGGCGGGACCGCCCCGGAAGCGTCCTGATCGCCAAAGCGCCCATGATGAATCTCAGACAATCATCCATTCATCCATTCATCCATCCATCCATCCAATCATCCCCTCTGGTTGCGGGCAATGGCCGCCTTTCGAGTTGGCGACCCAGGGACGCTGCGTCTCACCCGAAACGCATCTTAGCGAGTCCCGGAGTGAATGCCAAGAGGTCTTTCAGCTCATTCCGGCGGCGGGGCGGCCAGGGTGTAGCGGGGCCAGTGGGCGGCGGTCTTGTGGAACCAGTCGCGCTTGAGCGTGGGGCTTGAGTGGTGGTAGCGCTCGGAGAGGTCGCCGTCCTGGACGACGGCGAGGATCATGAGCTGCTGGCCGGCCAGCTTCCAGGGGCCGGGCTCGCGGCGCTTGTCGCGCTCGAGCCAGGTGCGGCACTTCTCGGGCGCCCCGAGGCCGAGCCAGGGGAGGCGAAGCTCCGCGGTGTAGCCTGTGTCCGCATCGGATGGGTCGTTGATGGTGGACGGCTTGCCGTCGGCCTTAGGCTTGAGGCGGACGGCTTTGGCGAGGGTGTGCGGGGCTTCGTCCTGCAAGAAGGCGCTGTGGCCGAAGATGATGCCCCAGGTGGTGATGGAGAGGTCGCTTACGCGCCAGGCGGGGTCGGGGACGGTGATCCAGACGTCGTTGAAGTGGTTGGCGGCGTTGTGGTGGAGCTCCCAGAAGAAACGCTCGTCGCCGAAGGAGATGAAGAACTCGACGACGTCGATCTTCTTCGTGTCGTCCCAGATGACGGCTCCTTCGCGTCGGTTGGCGGGCGGGCCTTCGAGCTCGCCGGTGCCGGCGGCGGTGAGGTTGCGGTCGTGGGTCTCGTAGGCGACGTAGAGGCAGTGGTCGTCCCAGGCGAAACGCGCGAGCATTCGGGGCTGGCCGCTGAGGACGCCTGTCTTGCTGAGGAGGTAGTCGGCGCGGACGGGGGCAGCCTGCTTCCAGACTGGCTCGTCGAGGACGCCGTCAAGCGTGATGGGCGTGGGCGTCTTCGGGATGGTGGCAGGCGCCTCGGCAGCCAGGGCAAATGACCAATGACCAATGACTAATGACCAAGAGAAGAAAAGCCGGGCGGACACACCGTTGCTCATTGGCCATTCTCCTCAGCGGTGAAGGACGGGGTCGCACCAGTTTGCGGCGTCGGACTTGTTGCCGTCGCCGGCGTCGGTGACGACGAGGCGGAGGCGGTTGACGCCGGTGACGTCGAGCGCCACGTCGCGTGCGGCGTCGAGGCCCGACAGGACGGGCGAGGCCCAGAGCTTGCGGCCGTCGGCGTAGGCCTCGAAGACGACGGAGCCTTTGCCCTCGGTGACGGCGTCCACGCCCACCTTGGCGGTGAAGCGGGCGAACTGGCGGTTGAGCGGGTATTCGAGGAGGCAGTTCGCGAACGTGCCGATGCCGTTGGCGAAGGCGGCCTGCCCGACGGCGAGCGGGCCGCCGGCCACGTTGCGGCCCAGCCGCGGTTGCGCGACGTTCTGCTCGATGTGGATGGCGCCCACGGCGCTCAGGGGAAAGTCGCCGCCGCGGTATTCGAAGATGCACCATTGCGTGGTGGGCATTGCGCGCTCGGCGCGCAGCTCGATCTCGGCCTTCGCGCTGCCGGCAACGGCCGCGGGCGGGACTACGAAAATGCACTCGCGCGGCCCGCCGGAGAGCTCGGGGGCAGAGCGGGTGAGGTCCCACGCGCCCACAGGCTTGCCATTGGCGACCACCTCGGCCTTGAACCCCTCGCCTTCGAGGAGGAAGCGCTTGCGAAGCACGAGGCCGGCTCCTTGAGGGACTGCGATGGAGAAGCGCTCTGTTTGACCTTTGGCTGCGGGCCGAATGACGGCGAGGAGGCGCTGCGGCCAGGCGGGCTCGGCGGCGTCGCGCACCCAGAGCTTCGCGAGGGCGTCGCACGCACGAGCCCAGTCGGCCTCGGCCAGCAAGAACGCCACGGGCATCTTCCCGACCGCGTGCCAGCCGCCCGCCGCCGGCACGGGCGAGCCGAAGACGTCCTCGGCTGACTCCACGGAGAGGCCGGCGTGGGCGAAGGTCACACCGCCGGGGTCGTCGTTCCGCCACACGATGGCCACGGCCTTGCCGTCCTTGCGCTTTGCGGCGAGGCAGAGGGTGCGGCCGGGAACGATGTCCTGAATCTCGACTGGCTCGGCGGCCTGGAGCCCTTCGAGCCACTGCCGCACACGCAGCACGCCCCACCAGGCGGGCTTGAACTGGAAGGTGGCTGGCCTTTCGGTGAGGGGCGGGATGGAGAGCTCGCGGCGATAGGTGAGCCCGAGGCCCAGGCGCGCGAAGTCGTCGTTGCGGATGGCGAGTGCGGGGCGGATGCCCGCGGGGTGGAGGAGCAGGTCGGAGCGGGCGAGGTAGGCGGCCTGGTCGAAGACGCTGAACTTGTCGCCCCGTTCGACCGCCCAGTCGAGGTCGGTGAGGAGGATGCACTTCGGCTCCTTCGAGCCTTTGGCCAACGTGTCGTGTAGCTCGCGGACGTAGGCGGGCACCTGAGCGTCCTCGGGCGAGAGGCGGCCGACGTCGAGGCGGACGTTCACGCCCGTGGCGTGGTCGAGAGCGCCGAGCTTCTTGAGGTAGGGGACGGCAGAGGCCCGGCTCATTCCGCCGATGAGGAGGGGCGTCTTCGGGCAATAGCGGCGGCGCCAGGCGCCGGCGGCGGCCAGCATCTTGGCGAAGCGCTCGGGCTCGACGGCCAGCGCGCCCGCGTCGGGGCCGTTCCAGAGGACGAAGCCGGCGACCTCCCTCCCCGCCCCACGCATCACCTCGCAGACGTAGTGGTCCCAGTCCTCGAGCCGTTCGGGCACGAGAAAGGTGTCCACGGCGTGGCCCTGGTCGCGCAGGCGGCGCTCGAAGGCGTCGGCCTTGAGCTGTTCGAGGCCGATGCCCGCGGCCCAGTAGGCGCTGTAGCCCAGGAGGACGTGCGGCTCGCCGCCCGCGGCCGCCACGCGGCGGGCGCGCTCGCGGAGCGAATCGAGCTGCACGTTCCCAGGGTGGTGCTCCACCCAGTCCCAGTCCTCGTCTACGAACTCGTAGCGGTCGCCGACGGGTGCTCGGAGCTTCCACTCGTCGCCGAGCGCCGCCCGCCAGGCCTCGCCGAGGATGCGGCTGAGGTCGGCAACCAGGATGTCCTCCTCAAGCGACGCCACCGTGTTCGTGCCCTCCGCGAGGCGCAGGCGCAGGGCGTATGCCCCGACGGGGAGCGACCTGGCGACGACGACGGGCCGCGCCTCTCCCTGCTTGAGGGCGAGCTTCTCGTCGAGGCCGGCCACGCGGCGGCCGCGCCAATCGAACACCCCGCCTGAGAGCGTCGCCGTGCGAGCCACCGGGTCGCAGTTGGCGATGGTCACTTGCACGCTGCCGCCGGGAGGGATGACGTTCGACTCGTCCGCCCGGTCCCAGGCGAGAATCAGCCTCTGGGCGGGTTCGAGATGGGTTCGGACGGTGATGTCGTCAACAAAGATGGTCCCGCGCTCGGCCGCGGCGCGCTGAGGGTCCACCGCGAGATGGAGGCCGAGGGGGTAGCTGGGGACGAAGCCGAGGATGGGCTGCGGCTTGTCCCATCCGGGTGGGATGGGCGGCAGGCGGAAGTCGAGCCGTCGCCAGCCCTGCCAGTCCACCGCCACGGCGTTCTGAAGGCTCCCCTCCCCTGCCCTTGCGAGGAAGAGGTCAAAGTTGCGGAAGTGGCCGCCGTGGCTGACTCCCAGGGTGTCGCCGATGACGGGATAGAAGAGCGCGCCCGAGGCGTCGCCGTGGACCCACATCGAGACTTCCACCGGAATGCCCGGCAACGGGGGGTCAATCGAGGCGACGAGGAGGAAGCGCGAGGGCGGGTGGCCGGGCCGCTGGGGCGGGGTCTTCGCCTTGTCCCACGCCAGGGCGAGCGAGCGGCGGCCGCCGTGGGCGGCCGCGGTGCTGGTGAGCGCGGCGGGCGCGCCGGCCGGCGGCGCGGTGTCGAGCGACAGGGCCTTCAGCCCCAGGTAGCCGCGGTCGGCCTCGAAGTCGGCCAGGGGCACCACGCTGTCGGGCTTGGCGATGATCAGCTCGCGCGTGGCCGACACGCCCGCGTCGGCAGTGTCGCTCGCGAGCACCTGGAGTCGGAGCGGCCCCTGGCGCTGGGCCGCCTCTGGCGCAGCCTTGGGCAAGTCGAGGCGAACTGTCTTGGCCTCGCGCGGCGCCAGGTCAACGTCCGCCTGGCCCTTGCCGATGAGCTCGTTCGCGCGGTCGAGGAGTGCCCAGGCCGCCCGCACCTTGCGCGGGCGGACGGGTGAGGCGTTCTGGAGCGTGGCCCAGGCGCCGTGCTTGGGGTCGAACCGCTGTTCGGGGTCGTCGTAGCCGACGTGCAGCGCGAGCGTGCCCGAGGCCTCCTGCTGCGTGTGGACGACGATGGGGCCAATCAAGAGGGACGAGGTGCGGGGGGCGAGGGGCGAGGGAGTCTCGCCGGCCTTCTCCTTCCCCCCTCGTCCCTCGTCCCTCGTCCCTTTCACCTCGATTCGGAAGGCGGTGAGCTCGAGGGGGAAGTCGAGCTCGGGGGTCGAGCCGCGCGGGGCGTTGCTGCCGAGGCCATTGCCGGGCAGAGGCACCTCGACGTGGCGCCAGTCGGTGAAGTCCAGGGTGCAAAGCTCGCGTTCGCCGTCGTAGATGCGCTTCCAGCCGCCCTCCCAGAAGTCGGCCGCGTCCGTGTAGTCGAGGAAGAGCGCGAAGAGTCTGGCGCCGCTGCCGTCGCCTTTCACCCAGACGCCGAGG
>VGYW01000530.1 GCA_016872875.1 Planctomycetota bacterium
AGAGATACCCGAATGGCCGAGCGGCCCCGCCTGTTTCTGATTGATGGCCATGCGCTGGCCTATCGCTCGTACTTCGCTTTCATCCGCAATCCGCTGATCAACTCGAAGGGGCAGAACACGAGCGCCATCTACGGCTTCGCGTCGGCCGTGCTGCGGCTGATCGAGAAGGAGTCGCCCGACCGCATCGCCGTGGCGTTCGATAGCCAGGAGCCGACGTTTCGCCACGGGAAGTTCCCCGAGTACAAGGCGACGCGGGAGAAGATGCCTGACGAGATGCGGGAGCAGCTTCCCGTGCTCGAGGAGGTGGTCGCCGCGCTCGGGCTGCACGCGTTGCGGTGCCCTGGCTACGAGGCGGACGACGTGATCGGGACGCTTGCCCGCCGGGCCGAGGCGGCGGGATGGGACACGGTGATCGTGACGGGGGACAAGGATTTCATGCAGCTCGTGGGCGACCGCATCACGCTCCTCGACCTGAAGAAGAAGGGGGCCGAGGATGAGGTGATTGACCGGGCCGCGGTGGAGGCGAAGTTCGGCGTGCCGCCCGACAAGGTGGTGGACGTGCTGGGGTTGATGGGCGACACGTCGGACAACGTGCCCGGTGCCCAGGGGGTGGGGGAGAAGACGGCGCTGGAGCTGGTCAGGGCCTACGGGTCGCTGGCCGCGGTGCTGGACCACGCCGCGGAGGTCAAGCACAAGCGGGTCCGCGAGGGGCTCCTGGCCAGCCGCGAGCAGGCGCTCCTATCGCGGGAGCTGGTGACCATTCGCACCGACGCCCCGGTGGCCTTCGACCCCGAGCAGTTCGGCCGCCACACGCCCGACGGTTCCCGCCTCATCCAGCTCTTCGAGCAACTCGAGTTCCCATCCCTCATCGAGAAGGTTCGGTTCGCAGTTCCAGCCCCGAGCGAGGCCGAAGGGGCCGCGCCGAGCCAGCTTGCCTATCACACGGTGAGCGATGAGGGGGCGTTGGAGGCGCTCCTCGCCCGCCTCCGCGCCGCTGAGGAGTTCGTGCTCGACACCGAGACCACGTCGAGCGAGCCGACGCGGGCCGAGATTGTGGGCCTGTCCTTTGCCTTCAGGGAGCGCGAGGCATACTACGTGCCCGTCGGCGATTGCCGATTGCCGATTGCCGATTGCCGATTGGAAGGCAGAAGAGCCGCCCCGGAGAGCGACCTGCCACTGTTCAGCGCTGCTTCCCACCCCCAACACCTAGCACCTGACACCCAACACCCTCTTCGCGGAGTCCTCGACCGCCTTCGCCCCATCCTCGAGGACCCGGCGATATGCAAGGGGGGGCAGAATATCAAGTACGATGCGGTCGTGCTGGCCAACTACGACATTGAGGTGCGTGGGATCGCGTTCGACACGATGGTGGAGTCGTATCTTCTCGACCCTTCGCAGCGGCAGCACAACCTGGACCTGTTGGCCCTCAAGCACCTGAACATCCGCAAGATACCGACGAGCGACCTCATTGGCAAGGGCAAAGAGCAGATCAGCATGGCCGACGTGCCGGTCGCCAAGGTCGCCCCCTACGCTTGCGAGGACGCCGATGTCACGCTCCGCCTCCATCGCCTCTTCGCGCCGAAGCTCGCGGAGCTTGGCCTCGACAGCCTCTGCCACGACGTAGAGACGCCGCTCGTGGGCGTCCTGGCCCGAATGGAGTCGCGGGGGGTCAAGGTGAATCTCGACCTCCTCGCCGCCCTCTCCGCCGAGTTCGCCGCGAAGATGAACGCCCTCGCCGCCGAAGTCCACAGGCTCGCGGGCGAGGAGTTCAACATCAACTCCACCCAGCAGCTAGGCGCCGTCCTGTTCGACAAGCTCCAAATCCAGAAGGGGAGGGGAGGGCGCGTGCGGAAGACGAAGACAGGCTTCGCCACAAGCGTGGAGGCGTTGGAGGACTTCGCGGACGAGCCGATCGTCAAGGCCATCCTGGAGTACCGCGGCCTGGCGAAGCTCAAGGGCACCTACGTGGATGCCTTCCCAACCCTCGTGAACCCCAGGACGGGCAGAATCCACACCTCGTTCAACCAGACCGTGACGAGCACGGGGCGGCTGTCGTCGTCCGAGCCGAACCTCCAGAACATCCCGATTCGCACGGAGCTTGGGCGGAAGATACGAGAGGCATTCGTCCCCGGCGACCCATCGCGGCGGCTCGTGTGCGCCGACTACTCGCAGATCGAGCTGCGCATCCTCGCCCACTACACGGGCGACCCGAACCTCATCGCGGCGTTCGCGCGCGGCGAGGACATCCACCGCCGCACCGCCAGCGAGGTCTTCGAGACACCCATCGAAGCCGTCACCCCCGAGATGCGCTCGCGGGCGAAGGCCATCAACTTCGGCATCATCTACGGCATGGGACCCCAGCGCCTCGCCCACGACACGGGGATCACGCTGCTCGAGGCCCAGGAGTTCATCGCCCGCTACTTCCGCCGCTACCCCCTCATCAAGAAGCACATGGAGGACACGGTGGCCGCGGCGGAGCGTGACGGCTTTGTGACGACGCTGCTCGGCCGCCGCCGGCCCATCCCCGAAATCTACAGCGACAACCAGGGCACCCGCTCGGCTGCCGAGCGCGCGGCCATCAACACCCCCATCCAGGGCTCCGCCGCCGACCTCATCAAGGTCGCCATGGTCCACCTCGACCGCCGCCTGCGCGATGCCTACCCCGACGCCTGGATGATCCTCCAGGTTCACGACGAACTCGTCTTCGACGTCACAGCCGCCCAGGCCGAACCAGTCGCCGCCATCGTCCGCACCGAGATGGAGGCCGCAATGCCGCTCAGAGTCCCCATCAAGGTGGACATCACTATCGGCACCACGTGGGCCAAGTGAAGCTGGGGCCATGACGCGTGACCCGTGACGCGTGACCGGAGGATGGCCCTCAGCGGGCTTCTCCAGTCGCGCGTCACGCGTCACGCCCCCTGCCGCACTGGTGGGCGGCAGACAAAGATTGCACACTTGTACAAGTGTGAAATCTCTTTCCGCCACCGCCACCCAGGCCGCCGCCCTCCCGAAGGTCGCCGTTGCCTTCGGGAGGGCAACCGAATTGTCAAAGAACAGGTGCGGCGGCGCCGACGCTACTCGCGTTGGCTATGCTTTCGCCGGCCGCCTCCGAGCCGCACTCGGACAAGGACCCGCGCGCCTGCCGGCCAGGCGCCGCTTCGCGTATCCCAGATTCCAGATGCCAGATTCCAGATTCAATCTGGAATCTGTAATCTGGGATTTGGGATGCCCCTTGCCGGGCTTCTCGCATCCCGGCGGGGCGGCTTCATCGGCCTTGTTCAGGGGCCTTCTTCGCCGCCCTCCGAGCGCCGCTCGTACCGCGGAACAATGCCCCGTCTCCGGGCCGGGCATTCTCCCGCGCGTAGTTCCATCGCCCGCGCCACCCGATGGCGGCGGGGCCGTGCTTGCCAAAGAGCCGTGGGACCAGTGGGACCCGTGGGACCGGTGAGACCGGTGGGACCGGTGAGACAGGCGGCCTCCTGGCGTCCCACCTGCCCCACCAGTCTCAAGGGTCCTACGGGTCCCATTCATCTCCTCTCCCCTCCACCCATATATATGCGTCGCCTCCGACGCCTCGCCAGCAGCTCCGGGGCTTACGGCGACGGGCCGAGTTGCAAGGGGTTGGGGTTACGACACTTCAGGCGGGAGAGCTCGACGCAGGAAATTCTTTCCGTACTGCCAAATATTCTCTTACGTACTGCCTGGGTTCAATCGAGCCGCACGCGGACGCCAGGGGCCAGGCGATAGCCGCCCACCGGTCCGCGCGCGGACAGCACGACGCAATGGAAGAGGCTCTCCCCCGTCATCCTGCGGATGCGGCGGCGCAGGTTGTCCGCCGCTGCCCTCCAGTTCGCCCCGTGCTCATTCGTAGGCGTCGCCTCGCCCCGTTCGCGCCGCTCGGCGAGGATTTCCAGGAACGCCAGCTCCTTGCCCATCGGCAGCGCGATGCTCGTGCCGTCAATCGAGAGCACCTGCCTGCCGCGGTAGAAGGTGGCGCGATGCCCCGGCGCGCGCTCCTTCTGGGGCAGGGGAGGGAGGGCGGTGGTCTCGATAAGCTCGCTGAGAGGGGGGCGGTCCTCGTCGGGCGGCAGGTCGCGCAGGAAGCGGCAGACGGCGTCGAAGTCCTCGCGGTTCCGCGGCACGCGCGGCCTGGAGCGTCCCCAGGGCAGCTCGGCCCCGCGCAGCACCAGCACGTCGGCCACGAGGTCTATCCCCGCCCTCAGCGCCTCGCGCCAGCGCTGCCACGGCACGGAGTGGGGCAGGCATCCTGCCTGCCCGTCTGGCCCTTGCAGGCGGGACGGCGGCACCACGTGGGCCTCGAAGAAGTTGAGCAACGCCTGTGTCGAGCGGAGGGCCGCGTTGTGGACGCTTGCCAGGAACCGCAACAGGCTCCACGCCGCGCGGTCGGGCCGCCACAGGGCGCCGAGCTCTCCGCGCCAGCGGGTCCGCCGCAGTCGCTCGTGCTCCAGCACCAGCACGGCATAGGCCTCGTATGCCTGCCTCACCGCCTGGCGTCGAACCAGGCGCCGCATCTTGTCGCGCGGCGTCTCCATCATATCCTCGCCGCCCGTCCCAATCGTGCCGGTTCGCCGGCCCTCATGCCACACTAGGATACCACCGAGGGGCGGGCCTGAGCAAGCGAGACCGGCATTTGACAGGAAGCCCCGCTATCGGTTTTACTAAGAGCGTCTAAGGGATCAGCAAGTCCGTAGTGCGGGCTTCAGCCCGTACGCCGCTCGTTTGGAGTGCGGGCTTTAGCCCGTAGACCAAGACACGGCCTAAAGGCCGCACTCCGAACTCTAGAGCATAGTGCCTGAAGGCCGCGCGACGAGCCTTAGAGCAGGAGAGT
Organism: Planctomycetota bacterium; assembly: GCA_016872875.1. The sequence continues at coordinate 4,850 of VGYW01000530.1, forward strand.
GCATGCATCCCGCCCTGAAGGAGATTCTGGCTCGGCACGGCAAGGACCGCAGCGACCTCATCCCCATCCTTCAGGACGCCCAGGGCGCCATCGGCTACCTGCCGAAGGAGGCGATGGCCGACGTCGCTCGCCACCTCAACGTGTCCGAGGCATCGGTCTACGGCATCGCGAGCTTCTACGCCCAGTTCTACTTCGAGCCCCAGGGCCGCCACCGCATCCGCGTGTGCCGCGGCACGGCCTGCCACGTGCGCGGGTCCGCCCAAATCCGCCGCCAGATGGAGGCCAAGCTGAAGGTCAAGGAGGGCGGCACCACGCCCGACCTGCTCTTCACCTACGAGACCGTGGCCTGCGTGGGCTGTTGCGCCCTGTCGCCCGTGATGATGGTGGATGACAAGTACTTCGGGCGGCTCACGCCCGAGCAGGCCGACGCGGTCATTGACGACTACATCCGCCAGGCCCGTGCAGAGGAGCCCAAT
>VGYW01000531.1 GCA_016872875.1 Planctomycetota bacterium
GTCGGAGTTTTCAGAGGCATTGGGGGATAGGCCGAAGGGCTTCAGAGTGGGGCAGGGATAGCCCCGAAGGGCCATCCCCGCTCCGGCCCTTCGGCCACACCCCAGCCGGCTATCCCTGGCGGGTTGCTCTCCAGCAGAGCCCGCGTCCGTTTCACCGGCCGGGTGCATCATAGGCAACTCCTTACTTGGTGTCAAGAGTTCTCCGTTTTCGGTGCCGAGCGTGGTCGGATTTCGAATCTCCCGCATTTCCCGCCGGCGATTGGTGAGAAATGTGGGCCAGTGCCGCGAGAGGCGCCAGATGCCTACAGCCCGCCACCAGCAGTGGCTGCGCTGGCGGCAGCTTCAAAGAGGGCCACACGCCGCTTCTCCCAACCCGAGGCGGGCCAGGAGATGTAGGTCTCGGGCGAGAGCTCGTGGAGCATCAGGCGGTGCCAGCGGGTGCGCTCGTCGAGGACCTCCTGGAGCTTTGGCGCAAGCTCGGGGGGCAGCGGCGAGGGCTGTTGGGTCAGGAGCTTTTCGAGGAAGATGCGGGCCTCGCACTCCTGGACGTTTTCGCGCATCATCTGATAGCGGGCGGTGGGCGCGGGGCCGTTCGGGCCGGGGTAGAGGAGCTGGCCGGAGTAGATGCCGAGGTTGCCCTCGCTGGTGGAGGGGAAGCGGCCGTACATGGTGTGGGTGAGCTTGCCGCTGGGGTCTTTGACGGGCCAGAAGTCGGCGCCGATCTGGCCGAGGCCGCGGCGGTCGGCCAGGAGGGCCTGCTCGGGGGCGGTGCGGAACTGTGCGATGGGGCAGGCGTCGAAGAGGCCGCGGTCGAGCCAGGTGCGCAGGCTGGGGTTGGCGGGGAACTTCCAGCCGTAGGGGCGGCGGGTCGCGGGGTCCCAGTTGTCCCACCCGCCCCAGACGTTGGCCTGGAGGAGGATGGGGACGGCTCCGCCCTTGTAGGGGAGCGTGTCGTTGCGGAGCGGGGGATGGCGGTTGGCCTGCCAGCCGAGGTCGGGGGCGACCTCGTGGAAGGCGCCCACGGTCGCCTCGTCGGGCTGGCGGTCGGCGCAGTAGCCGAGGAGGAGGGCGTCGGCGAGGCCGCGCTTGGCCAGCCGCTCGCGCAGGCCGGCGAGCACGGGCTTCCAGAAGGCCGCGGCCTCGGGCGTACCGTGCTTTGGGCCGTCGGCGTTGGAGACCTTGCCCGTCGCGGGGTCGAGCACGGAGATGCGCGGGAACGCCCGCCGCAGGTGCGCGGGGACGCTGACGTGCATGCACGAGTCCCACACCCCCGCCACGACGAAGCGGGGCTTGCCCATGTGCTTGAGGGCCAGGTCGAGATAGGTCTCCACGTTGCGAAAGTCGGGGCGGTAGCCGCCGTCGGGCTCCTTTGTCCAGAGGACGAGGGACTGCTCGTTCCCGTACTGGCTCTCGGCGCCGAGAGGGAGGTAGAGCACCTTTGGGCCGAGCTTGCCCACCCACTCGAGGCTCTTCGCCACGAGCCGGCAGTGCTCGGGCGACCAGAGCGGGGCGCCGTAGTGGAGCGCCACGGCCTCCGGCGACTGGATCATCGCCATCCAGTAGGCGTAGTCGGGAGGGTCGGGGAGGGTCCAGGCGACAACTTTCAGCTCGATGGGCACCTTGATTGGCTCTTGGCCATCTGCGGAGATGGTGAGCGAGCCGCGGTAGTCGCCCGGCGCCGCGTCCTTCGGGACCTCGGCAACGACCCAGATGGGCTGAAGCGCTCCGGGGGTCAGGGCGCGGGGCACGGAGGCCCCGCCCACAGTGGCCGTGAGCGGCACCTCATCGGGCGGGGATTCGGCGAGTGCGTCGTCGCGCAGGCGCGGAAGGAGGCCCCACTGGATGGCGCCCCAGTCGTAGATGCCGCCCCAGCGCGAGGCCCGCGGGGCGTCGAAGCGGCCGAACCAGGCCTGGACGGCCTCGGCGGGCAGCTTCGCGCCGTTCGGCCCGATGAACTCGCCGAGCTTGCCCCGCAGGCCCTTCAGCGGCTTGTCGCTGCCCACGACGACGCGGCCCGAGGCGCAGCCGTTCCGCGGCGCCACAAGTGCGATTGGGCGCAGCGGCTCGTTCGGGTCGCCCCACGAAACATCGTAGACCTCCTCCGCGACGTTTGTGTTCCAGACCTGGAGCCCGGCGGGGCGGGCGACGTTCGGCACGACGCCGTCGGGCTTCTCCGCCTGAAGGCAGAGCTCGACGAGTCCGCACGTGGCCCACTCGGGCCAGGCGGTGGCGAAGACGTCGGGATAGGGCGCCGCGTGAATCTCAAGGGCCAGGACGTTTGTGCCCTTTCGCAGGAGAGCGGCTGGGACGGGCACGGCGTCGAGCCGCCGCGGGCGGTGCGCGTAGGACTCCTTCGCGATGACCTTCTCGTCGGCGTACCAGCCCCAGGGCTTGCCGTCGGGCCGGAGGTAGACGCCGAGCGGGTAAATCTCGGCCGGGCAGCCGGGCTCAAGCCTGCCCGCGGGCAGGTGGGTGCGGGCCAGCTCCTTGCCGTTGAGGTAGACGACCGCCCCGCCCCGGACCGCAAGGCTGAGGGAGAGGGGCGCGGGGTCAGTGACCGCGAACTTGCCGCGCAGGCTGAGCTGGCGGAGGTAGGCTGAGCCGGCCCCGCCGCGAGCCCGGAAGTCCCATTCGCCGCTGACCCACTTGGCGGCGAAGTGGCGCCGCGCCCAGCCGGAGTCGTCGAACTCGGGCGAGGTCCAGCCCTCGGGCGGATAGAGGGTGAGGAAGCGGAAGTCCGGCTGGTCGGGCAGCTTGGCGTTGCGGCCCGTGAGCCGCCGCTCCTTGAGGCCCTCCTTTGTCTGGACCAGCGGCGCGTTCCAGGAGTAGAGCGCGCGCCAGGGGCTTCGGCCATCGAGGACCGCGTGCGGGCCTTCGGCGGCCCTGCCCATCGCGAATGCCCACAGAGTTGAGGCCAGAACAAGGGACGGCTTCGACATGCTGAGGTGCTCTCCTATGGTCGCTTGATGATCAACTCAGCCAGGGCGCGGCGCAGTTCCGTGAGCTGCCAAGCTTCGAGCTTGCTGAAGACGAGCGCATCGGCGTTGTCGGCGCCGGCCCCCGCCGTGGCGCCTGCCGTGATCGGAAGTGCTCGGAGGACCATGACGCGGAGTTGCTCGCGGTTGAGCCTGTAGCGTTGAGCAACGAGGTTGAGGTATTCGGCTATCTGCTGCCCTTCGCGGAGGGCTTTGAGGCGGAGGTCGGCCACGCAGGGCACTCCGAAGCGGGCGCCCGTGGCGAGGAGGGCGTTGCCGCCGACGGCTTGGTCGCCGATGTCGAGCGCCTTGTCGTTGCCCATCGCCTGCCAGGGGAGGGCGGCGGAGGCGCCATTGAGGAAGGCGTGCAGGACCCAGGCCACGGAGCCGAGGTTCGAGGCAGTGTCGGGATTGGCCGAGCCGTAGACGCGGAGCTCGAGCGGCGCCTCGCGGGCAAGGGTCTGGCAGCGGCGGACCATCGGCGGGGAGCTGAACGCCCCTGTGCCGAAGTAGGCCGTGTTCACGATGCCGTCGAGGATGCGGCCCTGCCATTCGGGACGCGAGATGTCAGCGCGGACGACCCACTGCTTCTCCTCGCCCGGCCGGCGGCCATCGGTCCATAGGCCGCAGAAGTGCTGGAGGGCCAGCCAGTCGTCCCAGTGGTACGGCTCGTCGGTGGTCCACCACATGTTCACGCCGTATTGAATGCGATGGGTGTTCTTGCCGACGAAGAGGCACTGGGCCTCGGTCTGCGCCCAGCCCTTCTGGCGGAAGTGCTCGATGAACTGGCGCTGGACGGCGCGGAAGGCGTCGCGGTAGCCCTGGCTCAGCGCGTCGCCGATGTAGGGGGCTGTGAGGTAGTGGGCGAGAAGGTGCTTCGGGTCGTCGCCCTTTCCGGGCCAGTAGCCCTGGTAGTTGTAGGTCTGCTTTGTGAGGGGCGTGGGCCAGGAGTCGAAGAATGGCAGCGAGAGTGCCTCGATGGGCACGCCGGCACGGCGGCAGTCCTTGAACGCCTCGCCGGAGAGGAGCGGCCCGGCGTCGCGGTCGTAGTCGTCCCACAGCACGCGGATTTCCTTGCCGGCTCCTTCGAGCTTGGGGCGCCAGCCGCGGTAGAAGAGCACGCAGCGGTGGTCGTGGGCGAGGCGATAGTAGTCGTGCAGGCCCTTCGGCGCATCGTAGGTGTTGAGTTGCGGCCAGAAGCAGAGCTTGTCGGGCAATGCGAAGTCGAGGACCTCCAGCTCGATGGGGAGCGAGAGCGATTCATCCCCGATGGCCACCTTGACAGCGCCCTTGTGGAGGCCAGCCGTGGCGTCCTTCGGGATATGGATGTCGAGCGTCAGGCTCTGGTTCGCCTGTTTGGGCAGCTTTCGGAGGGGATCGGGGACATCGAAGCTCGCTCCGGGCACGAGCGGGACGCAGTAGGCCGGCTGCCACTTTCCGTCTTTGTTCCGCGCATACCAATTCGTGAAGATTTCCACTTGGCCGATGGGAATGGCCGCGGAGACCTTGATCTCTCTCAGTCCCGCGCCCGTAAGGTTCTCGACGACGAATTGTGCCGCAACGGTTTCGCCGCGCGCGCCGGAGATGCGAATGGCTTCTCCGCCTGGGGCCGCGTCGCCGCAGAGGGGCAGGGCTGTCTGTGGGCAGAGCTTCACGAGGGCGGGGCAGGCGCGAATGCGGAACTTCGCCGTCTTTGGCGGCTCCGAACCAGGCATACGCGGCTCGGCCAGGCGGAGCGCCGGCGGCTCGGCGAGAGCCGCCGAAGCCGCGGCCACAAGCTCCGTGGCCTCCGACGCCTTGCCGCCGGGCGACACCGCGACGATCTCGATCTTGCTCCGGGCCGAGGGCTTCAGGCCGTCGAGGCAGAAGACCGTCGGGCCGTCGGAGCCCGGGTGCCGCACCTGCCGACGCGGGACAGGTTCGCCGTCGAGCCTGAGCCGCCAGCAGAAGGTGTCTTTTGCCGGCTGAATCGTGATGCGCAGCGCGCCGGAGTCGAGGTGCGCGCGCTCCGGCGCCGGCTCGGCCGCCGCAACAGGCTTGGCGGGCGCGGCTCCAAGCGGCTCGCCAAGCTCGACCTCGACGTAGGGAGCTCTCCCCTCGGACTGGGCGCTGTGGAGCATGTTGTTGTGGAACGCGGGATTGCCGCCATCCATCACCGCCAGGCCGTCGGTGTCGCCGCAGGCCAACGCGTAGACCAGCTCGGGTGTGAGGGCGACGCTGAGCCAGCCGTCCTTGTGCTCCTGGCGTTCGGCCCACGTGGCGAGGCTGTTGCCGGAGGTCATGATGACGTCGCAGACCTGGGAGCCGGGCCACGCCCAGGGGCGGCGGGTC
>VGYW01000532.1 GCA_016872875.1 Planctomycetota bacterium
ATTTTCCGCTTTCGGGCCGCCGGCACCCCAACAGGAAAATGGCCGCGCTGGCCTCCAGGAGACGTGCCGGTGGCCGAATGCGATAAATCCCAGGGGGTCTGGGGGACTGGTCCCCCAGAGGCGAGTTCGCCTTTGCGTTCCCGCGGCGCGGAGAGCGTCGCCCGGGGAGGCTCAAGAACTTGGGACGTTCCCAACAGCTTGTTGGCCGAGGAGAAGATCTTCTGGCCGCCAGTCTCGCTGACGGTGACCGCACTATCCGCCGCAAGCGCAACGGCCTCCTTGTTCAGTATTGCGATCTCCGCTGTCACGCTTGGTACTCCTCACGCAAGCCCTGCGTCGCAGCCACGCGACCCGCCTGCCGCACGTGCCCCATTGGGCCAATGCCCACCTCACCAGCGACAACGATAGTAGGCCGGATGCCTCCCCTTGTCAAGCGGCCTCTCGTTCCGCAAGTCACCCGCTTGACACGACTACATCAACGGGCTACTCTCAAGAAGCTTCAGGCATCAGGCCCATCCCTTGGTTCAGGAGGAGCACGAATGTTGTTGGCCAGTAACCACATGTTCCCCAGTGGGCCGATTGAGGGGGTGTTCGAGCGGCTGAAGAGGGCGGGGGCGGGAGGGCTGGACCTTTTCCTGCCGCACGTGCCGTATCTGCTCGATGCGCGGTTCGGGCCGAGGAACCTGCTGCTGTGCCGTCAGGCCGCCGAGGCAGCGGGGCTGCCGATCAAGGGCATCATCGGGGCGCCGCTCCAGGGCAACCCAGGCTTCGGGGCCTACCTGGGCGCCGATGCGGAAAAAGGCCGCGCCGAGAGCGTGGCGTTCATCCAGCACAACGTGGACCTCGCCTCGGCGCTCGGCGCCTCGCACTTTTCGACCGCCGAGGGCCGCCTGCCCGACGGGGCGGATGAGAAGGAGATGTGGGGCCGCCTGGTGCGGACACTCAAGGAATGCGCAGCCGTCGCAGAGCCGAAGGGCGTGACGATCCAGATCGAGCTCCACCCCGGCCTCATCGCCAGCACGCCCGAGAAGGCGCCGCGGCTCATCGAGGAGGTCGGCTCGAAGGCCGTCCGCATCTGCCTCGACTTCTGCCACGCCAACGTCATCACGAAGGGCGACCCTGTGGTGATGATTCGGGCGCTCAAGGGCGCGATGGGCGCGATCCACATCAGCGACGGCATCCAGGTGCCCGGCCTCCACCTGCCCATCGGCCAGGGGGAGATTGACGTTGACGCCTGCATCCGCGCCGTGAAGGACGCCGGCCACGACGGCCCCTGGGTCCTCTGCATGTATGGCAACGCCTTCCCCGAGTACACGCTGAGGACCGCCGTCCGCTTCCTCCGCGAGCGCCATCCCGACATCCTGGCGTGAGAGCACTCTGATGGCTTACCGCACGCTTCTCATTCTTGCTTTGGCAGGAGCCCTCTCAATGGCAGGGGAAGCCGCGCTCCCGAAGAAATGGCTCGGGGGCTGGAACCAGCCGCCTCTGGCCGACAGGCCGCTTCAGATCATCCACGGGTTCAATCCCGCGAAGGAGATCCCCGACGGCCTTCAGCAGATGCTGAGCGAGCCGGCCACAAGCCCCGCCGAGGCCAAGCGGACGCGCTACTTCAACGACCTCGTGGCCCTCGGCCTCGGAGGCGTGGTGGCAAACGTGGCGTTCAAGGACTACCTGCGCTCGGAGGAGAGCTGGCAGGCACTCGTCGCGGGCGTGGAGACGTGTGCGAAGCTCGGCATGTTCGTGTGGCTCTACGACGAGGACGGCTACCCCAGCGGCGCCGCGGGCGGACTCGTGCTCAAGGAGAACCCCGCGTTCGAGGCGAGCGAGCTCGCCTTCGACCCCTCGCTGCCCGACCCCTTCGTCGTCCGCCCCGCCTACGAGTTCACCCACGCGAGCAACAACTACTACGCGGCCCGCCGCTATGTGAACCTGCTCGACGACCGGGCGACCCGCGCGTTCATTGCGAAGACCCACGACGCCTACTGGTCCCGCCTGAGGCCCCACTTCGGGAAGACCATCCAGGCCACGTTCACCGACGAGCCCTCGCTCATCGCCATCAACCTGGGGCAGATTCCCGAGCCGGCCCGCAAGCGGGTCCGCACCGTTGACCCCCTCGACCCCGCCGCGAAGCCGCTCCCCTGCGTGCCCTGGGTCCACGACCTGCCGCGGCAATACAAGAGACGATACGGCGAGGACCTGCTGGCCCAGCGCCGCAGCCTCTTCGAGGGCGATTCACCCGACGACCGCCGCGTGCGGGGGCAGTTCTGGGCGCTCGTGGCCGACCTCGCCGCCGAGCGATACTTCGCACCCATCCAGGCCTGGTGCCGCCGACACCGCATCGCCTCCTCCGGCCACATCCTCTGGGAAGAGGCCGTGATGCACCACGTGCCACTCGACGGCAACCACCTGAAGATGCTGAGCCTGATGGACATCCCTGGGCTCGACGTGCTCTCGTCTGACCCCGAGGTGGTGCTCCACGGCGGCTGGCTCGCCGCGGCGCTCCCCGCCTCGGCGGCGATGCTCACGGGCGGCCGCCGCGTGATGACCGAGGTGAGCGACTTCGTCCAGACCCAGGGCGGCCAGGGCCCCGCCGCCCTCCCCGAAATGCAAGCCACCGCCGCCTGGCAGGCCGCACTCGGCGTGACCGACTTCACCCTCTACTACCGCATCGCCGACCGCCCCGCCGAGGCCACGCGAGCCTACGGCGACTTCATCGGCCGCCTCAACGCCATCCTCAAGCCCGCCCGCCTCGCCCCCAGCGTGCTCCTCTACTACCCCATCCGCGACCTCTGGGCCGAGTACCGCCCCGTCGCCGAGCCGTTGCGGCTCGAATCCCAGTCCCCCAAGGCCCAGCGCATCGTCCGCTCCTTCAACCGACTTGGCCAGGCCCTCCTGCGCGGCCAAGTGCCCTTCGCCCTCACCGACCACGAGTTCCTCGCAAATGCCCGCGTCCTCCGCGACGGCACCTTGGCAATGAGGGACCAGCGTTTCGGGGCGATTGTCCTTCCCCAGGACACCGAGTTGCTCCCCGACGCGGCCAGGGTCGTCGAGCGCTTTCGGACCAGGGGCGGCAAGGTGCTCACTGACACCGGCCAGCTTGCGAGTCAGGCCCTCTGCGAGGCGCTGCGGCCCGCCTTCCGCCTGACGCCCGCATCAGACCGCATCGTCCTCGGTCGGTTCATCCGCGACGAGCGTGAGATCGTCCTGCTGGTCAATGTCGGCCGCCAGCCCTACAGCGGCACCCTGTCGGCTCAGGGCGTCGCCGGCTGGCTTGCCCTCGACCCCGCCACTGGCGCAGTCACTCCGAGCACGAGTGAGGGCGGTGCCCGCCTCTCCCTCGCGCCGCGTCAGGCCCTGCTCCTCGTCCTGGAACAAGGTAGGTTCTGATGGCCCGACGACGCAGATTGAGGAACGCCGGGCCGGTGGGACTGCTCGCGGCGCTGATTGCCGCGGCAGTGGCCTACTGGTCCACCCGTCAACTGCCGCGCGGCGTCCCCTCCCAGGGCACCGTGAGCAAGGTCACGGACGGCGACACGCTCCACGTCAAGGCCGGCAGCACCGACCACACCATCCGCCTGATCGGGGTGGACACGCCGGAGTTCCACGAATCCGACAAGCTCGAGCGCGACGCCGCCCGCACCGGCCAGGACAAGCGCACCATCCAGGCCCTCGGCAAGCGCGCGAAGGACTTCACCCGCCGCCTCTGCGAGGGCAAGACCTGTCGCCTCGAGTACGACCCCGCCAACGCCGCCACCAGCCACCGCGACAAGTATGGCCGCCTCCTCGCCTACGTCTTCATCCCTGGCCACAGCGGCGGCGAGACCTTCGCCAACGCCGAGATCATCCGCGCGGGCTACGGCGCCGCGATGACCGCCTACCCCTTCGACGAATCGCGCAAGTCCGAGTTCCTCCGCCTCCAGTCCGCCGCCCGTTCCGCCAACAAGGGGCTGTGGGGCGAGTGGAAGCCCTAAAGAAGCCGTCCCGCCCTCTGGCCCGGCATTCGCTCCAATCTGGATCAACCCCGCGGCCCTGATACCTGATCCACTTTGGGCGCTTTGGCGATTCGGACCCATCCGTGGCGGTCCCGCCATACTGTATCAACTGTGCGACACAGGTGTTTGACCCACTATGGGCGCTTTGGCGGTCCGGACGCATCCCTGGCCGTTTCTCCCATACTCGTTCACCCGCGCGCGACCGTTTGACCCACTATGGGCGCTTTGGCGATCCGGGCGGCTCCGGAGCCTTCCTGCCATTCTGAATCAACCTCACCCCCGCCGCGGGGACGTGATCCAGTATGGCGCCGCCAGGACTTCGGCGTAGGGACGGGCGGCTCGCCTGTCCCGCCTTCCACACGCCTGCCGCGTCTCGCCACGCCTCCCCGCAAGATTCCTTCTGCGGTGATGCCTCAGTGACTGGTGGCGGCGCCGTGTCGCGCATGTTCGTAGTGCGGGCTTCAGCCCGTCTCTTGGGCCTGCGACGGCCTAAAGGCCGCACTACGAACGAGGAGGCCCTCGCGCCGGCTACGGCGCCGCAATGACCGCCTACCCCTTCGACGAATCGCGCAAGTCCGAGTTCCTCCGCCTCCAGGCCGCGGCCCGCGCCGCCAACAAGGGGCTGTGGGGCGAATGGAAGCCGTGAAGAAGCCGCGAGCCACGAGCTTCGAGCCGCGAGCCGAGGAGTTGCCGGGAGGCGCGGGTGGCCGGCAAACCATTCCGGAGTTGTTCAACTCCGGAACCAGCCCCCACCCCACCGTTGCCACCCCCAAGCGTCCTCGCTTGAGGGTGTTCTCAGAGTTCGCGCCGTTCACACCCTCAACGTAAGCCGTTGGGCGGGTTTGATCGTAGGCGGGGGGCGGATGCACTTGACTCAGCGACCACAAATCGTACAATAGCTCCTGGCCCGTTTGGCGGCCCCCCTTCGCAAGGAAGGCGCGAGGGTGGGCACTGGATAGGTTGAGGATTGGAGACGTGACGCCCGAGCACAACCATCTCCAACGCCCGCAAGCGCGGTGAAGAACACGCGCCTGCTCTGAGTAGCAGACCTGTCAAATGACAAATCAGAACTCAGATCACGTATTGCGTGAAACGGGCAGAAAGGTGGGTTTCAGGGGCAGGAATGGGGGAGGAGTGGGATTCATAGGTAACACCAATAAATAGTCTGCATTTCGCTTGACATGGGGGCCATTCCAGGGTATGCTCTGCGCGGCAGCAGCGGTCGAGCAGCCCCTTCCCGGAGGGTAGCCCATGAGCGGGTACGAGCCAACGGTGCGGCAGATTCAGGGGGTGT
>VGYW01000533.1 GCA_016872875.1 Planctomycetota bacterium
GCAGCCTGCCCTCCGTGAAGATCACCGGGAGCGTGGCCGGCGACCTCCGCACCACGGGCAGCCTCGGAAAGGCCAGCGTGACCGGCGGATGGACAGGCGCCGTGTCGGCCTCTTGGGTCAGTTCCGCCAAGATTGGCGGCACGCTGAGCGGCGTCTGGACCGCCACGGGCCGTGACCCCAGCAAGGGTTTCTCGGTCGGTTCCCTCGCCGTCGGCCGCTGGGGCGCGGGCAGCATCCTCGCCGCGGGCGTCGGCCCTGGCCTAGACGGCGCCTACTTCACGGGCGACGACGCCGTTCTCGGCGGCGGCGTCGGCAAGCTCACCATCCTCGCCTACGACAAGGCCCACCCGACCCTCTTCGGCCTCCTCGCCCCCCTCTTCGGCTCCATCAAGCTCGGCGCACTCACCCCCCTCCTCCCCTTCGCCGACGCCCAGTTCCGCATCACCCGCGTAGTCTGACTTGCCAGCCACGTCACACGGCGAGCAGGCGGTCCAGCGATAGACAGAGGATTGGGTCGTTTGCCAGGAGTTCGCGCACGATGCCGAAGTCGGGCAGCCCCAGCGCGTGGGCGATCGCTTCGTCTATGTCCGCGCGCACCGGGTCGAACGGCATCTCGGGGAAGGGGCGGAGACCCTGTTGGGCGATCCTGTCGAACGCTCGCGCAAGGCCCGCGACGGCTTCAGGGGCAAGGCGCCGAACGTCCAGGACAGGCATCGCCTTGAGGACAGGCTTCTTGAACTTAACCCAGGCGCCACAAGTCTCTTCTCTGTGCCCCGCCATCAGAGTCAAACCGATCGAGGAGTTAAGCCACAGGAGAAGGGCCTTCTCTGCGTCCTCGGTCAACTCAGCCGGAACGAGTGTCCACCATACGTTCGAAAGGACCGGGACGTCCACTCTCACCGCTGCTGCGCGCATGGTGTTGAGCCTCAAGCGCTCGGCGAGCAACACGCGGCCGGCCTTCTGCCAGAGGACGTTGGCGCTGCGCAAGACCGTCCTGTTGCGCCGCGGTTCCGAGAGCGGGCTGAGGAACTTGTTGGGCTCCTGGCGCAGCGTCGTGACACGGCGCGCGTCGTGGCTCCAGAAGGCGGGGAATGCCGTGCGGGATTGCGCGATCGTGAACCCGTCGTGGATGTCGCGGCAGTCGAAGCCGAGCTCGCCGAGCTCACCCAGCGGGCAGAGGGGCAGCGTGCCGCCGTCTGCTGGGAAGGTCCCTTGGCCGGGCAGATAGAGCTTGCCGGCGGTGAGATGGAAGAGGACACGGAGCAGCTCTGCCTGGGCGAATGCCGAGGGAAAGCCCCACAGGCGCCCACGCAGCCATGACCACGGGACTGAGACCGCTTCCCCCAGCTTGCGATCGCCGATGGCCAACTCCAGAGAGCCCTGGGCATCGAGGACACCCGGGGCTCTCCCCTCACGCGCTAACCTGGCGACGGTGAGGGCCTCGACCGCGTTCCGTGGCTGGCTCCAAAGGTTGACGCACGTGACTCGTTCGCCGGCTGTTGCTCCGTCGCGCTTGCGGGCGATGACCATGACCTCCGAGAGGTTTGTGTTCTCCGAGAAGTTCCAGTGGTCCGGCTCGTGCGACGTGATGATCCACTCGAGGTGGTAGTGGCTCTCGATGAGCTCGCGGGTCCTTTTCCAGGCCACGCCTGAGAGAAGGGCGCGCGGCACGACGAGCGCGAGCCTGCCCTGCTCCCGAAGGTACTTGTCGCCTATCGCGGCGAAGACCGAGCCGAGGCCCGCCGTGATGTTCGCCGGGACCGCGTTGCGTTGGACCAGTTGCTTGAGTTTCCGCTGCAATGGCTCGCGTTCGTTCTCAGGGAGATGGCCGAAGAGGAAGTTGCCGCCCACGCTGCGCGTGAACGGCGGATTCATGACGCAGAGATCGAAGGAGGGCAGCCGGGTGGCCCTGGGGTCCCTCCGCTTCGCGTTGCCGGACAGGGGCTGCGTGTACAGATCGCCCATGTCCGCCGACTCGATGAAGTCCAGGCTGCCCAGGGGGAGGCCCGCCCCACCCAACGGGCGGCGGCCCAGGTGCGTGTCGTCTACGTGCAGCTCCGGGTTCCGCATTGCGAGGGTGGACGCGCTGAGGTGGATCGCGGAGTCGAGCACGTCGAAGCCGTAGAGGACGTCGCTCACGAGCAAGCTGTTGACGGCCTTGATGTCCGGGTGGCCGCCACGCTGGACGGACCGCCTGATATGGTTGTCCAGGATTGCGTCCGCGGAGGCCATGAGGAGCGTGCCCGTCCCACAGGCGAGGTCGCCCACGCGGAACCCGCGGACGGCGTTGGGGTCGGCCCAATCGCACCCCCACGCCTCCGGCTTGAGGGCTATCTTGAGGAGGAGCACGGCCGCGGGAATCGAGGTGTAGAAGGCGCCGAGGTACTTGGCCTCGGCGAGCAGCAGGTGGTAGATGCGTCCCGCAAGGTCGTGGCGCAGGGCAGCGCGGCGCTCCACGATGCGCCGGCACGTCTCGATGAACCCCCAGATCGCGCCCGTGCACTTCTTGTCGCCTGCCATCGAGCATAGCAGGCCTTTGGCTATGTGAAATATGGGGTAGTAGTTGATCTCGTTGAGGATGTACTGCCAATGGACAGCCAGCTTGGGGATGGCGTCAATATCCCCGTACAGTGGTTGGAGGGCGTTGATCCGCTGGTCACTTTCAGAGAGCACCTCCTGGAAGACCATGGCATTCACGATTATCAGGCCACTGACCCGGTTGATTGCGTGGCGTTGCTTGATGCTCAGGGAAGCTTGAGGTCCCGGCTCCTCGGGTCCCTCCGCCATCCCAGGCAGTTCCCGCAACTCGAGTGCGGCCCGGAATCGTTCGGTGGTGGCTGGCTGCCCAAGGAGCGATTCGACAAAGCGCTCGAGGCCCACGTTCACCCAGCGCGCCGCCTGGTCCAGCACCTCGTCGCGGACCAGTTGGTCATAGGCCCGCAGAAGCGCCTCCACCAGGTCGTCCAGCTTGCCTCTGGAGAAGCCGGCACGTTTCTTGTCAGGGAACAAGTGCAACTGGGCCTCGGTGGCCTCCGTGATGATGGAGAATCCCAGCGTGGCCTCTGCTAACTCGTGCTCGAGCGCGTCGGCGCGCACCTCCCGAAGGCCGCTGGGATAGATGAGGGCAACACCCACGTGGGCGAGTCCGAGCACCACCCTGTGGATGGCCGCGTGGCTCGCCTTCTCCTCGGCGGCAGCCTGCGCAGCGCGGGTGCGGTGCGCGAACTCGCCCTCGATGACCAGCCGCAGACCCCGGAAGTCGACCACCACGTCAGGCATGTCCACGTCTGCTTGGCCAGCTTGCCTGACCCTGCGCAGAATCTGCTCCGGCGCCGCCACCAACCCCCGCTCCTGGAGGAGTTGCGCGAGCAGCACATTGAGCACTTCCTGGCGGACCGCCATATCAGAATATCCCCTGATTGCTTCAGGATTGTAGGCGCCCATGTCTGGGATGTCAAGTGCTAGGCTTGCGTGTGGCAGACGCGGCCCCCATCATCTCGTGTCCGGGGCCGGGCGCTCGGAGGGGGGGATATGGATGACGGTGAGGGCACAGGTGTCCCAGCCGGCTGCGCGGCGGCGGCCGTGCCAGGTGACGTAGAGCTTGTCGCCCCTGGGGTCAACCTCCGAGCCGAACGTGCCGATGGGGGTGTAGCCGGTGTGCTCCTTGAGGAAGGGGTGAACGAAGGCGATGATCTTCTTGCGGCGGGTGGTGACGTCGAACTGGACGATAGGGCAGCCGTCGGCCTCGCTCCCGCCGTGGGCGCCGGGCACGTAGTAGAGGCAGCGGCCCGTCGGGTCGGCGTCAATCGTCGTGATGTAGTGCTGGCTTGCGACGGCGGCGGGGCCGAGGACCTCGACCTTTTCGGTCTTGGGGTCGAAGCGCCAGAGGATGGCCTCGGCGCGCTGGCCGCTGGAGACGGCGTAGGCGAAGCCCTGCGGGGTCTCGGCCGTGGCGGCGCGGAGGCCGGGGCAGGTGCCGACCTTCACCGGCGCGCCGCCCGCCGCAGGGTCGTAGCGCATCAGCTCGCCGGTCGGCTGACCCTTGTCGTCCGTGAACTCATAGTAGACCCTGCCCGTGGAGGCCGCGAGGAGGAAGTAGCGGGCGCAGCCGTTTGGCCCCGAATAGAGGAGCTTCTTCGCCTTCACGTCGTAGGCGAAGAAGCAGATGCGCTGCTCGGAGGCGTCGCCGCCCGAGGCCGTCCCGCCGTAGAAGATGAGCCGCTTGGGGTCCAGCACGCTGGCCGGGATGCAGTGCTTCTCGACTGGGGCGTGGACGACCTCCTCGGTCTGGCCCGTCGCCGGGTTGTGGCGGAGCACCCAGTCGCCCTTGTAGTGGAACTTGTCGAGGGTGCCGGCCCCCGAGCCGCGATGGGTGGCGAAGTAGAGCCAGCCGTCGGAGCCGAAGTCGAGCCGCCCGTGGATTTTCCCCGGGCAGTAGGCCCCCTCGGGCGGCTTGAGGGCCTTCCGAACGTCCACGATGCAGCGCAGGCTCTTCGCCTCGGGGTCGTACTCGTAGACGAAGGCGTTCCCCTGCGGGGCCTTGCCCGGGTAGCCGTGGTCGCCGAGCGAGGTGTAGTACTTCCCGTTGGCCACCACGCCGTCGCCCCAGCACGACCACGGGACGCCCTCATAGGTCTGGATGGGGAAGAAGGCGAAGTCCACCGTCGGCGGCGTCTTCGCAATCTCCACCCCGGCCTTCAGCGTGCCGGCCGGCTTCAGGAACTCGGGCGAGGTGTCGGCGACGACCGCCTTGCCGTCGGGCAGCGTCGGCGGCCAGGGGAGCGGCTCGGCGGCGCGGCCCCCAGCGCGTGCGGTGGCGAACACCAGCCAAACGAGAAGCACAACTGATCGCAGGCGCATGTTCGGCTCCTTCTTCTGTCCTCGGTCCCATCCATAGGCCCCATTATGGCATCCGTGGGCGGCGCGTCAAGTGCCGCTGCCATCGGCGCTGAGTATGGCCCCCAGGTCTGGTGAGCTACTCCGGAGCCCCGACTGGGGCGTACTATAGCAGCCCAGGGCGAAGCCCTGATCTTTGCCCACATCTCGGGGCCTTGTAGCCCGCCGACGCGGGCGACCCAGCCGTAGCCCAGGGCGACCGCAGGGAGCCCTGGGATCGCGCGTCCCCCCCATCCAAGCCCCCGAAGGGGGCGTTTCACGCCCATTGAATCGCCCCGCTTCGGGGGCTCTACGCTGGCTGGGCCTTTTCCCAGGGCTCCCTTCGGTCGC
>VGYW01000534.1 GCA_016872875.1 Planctomycetota bacterium
GATAGCGGAGACGAAGCGTCCCCTCCTGGTCATCGCCGAGGAGGTGGAGGGCGAGGCTCTCGCCACCCTCGTGGTGAACAAGCTCCGCGGCGTCCTGCCCTGCGTCGCCGTGAAGGCGCCCGCCTATGGCGACCGCCGCAAGGCGATGCTCCAGGACATCGCGATCCTCACCGGCGGCAAGGCCATCTTCAAGGAGTTCGGCCTCAAGCTCGACACCGTCGGCGTCAACGACCTCGGACGGGCCAAGAGGGTCAGCATTGACCAGGACAACACGACGCTCGTGGAGGGCGCGGGCGACGCCGCCGAGATCAGCGGCCGCGTCAGGCAGATCCGCAAGGAGCTGGAGGGCACGACGAGCGACTACGACCGCGAGAAGCTCCAGGAGCGGCTTGCGAAGCTTGCGGGCGGCGTGGCCGAAATCCGCGTGGCCGCGGCCACGGAGAGCGAGATGAAGGAGAAGAAGTCCCGCTTCGAGAGCGCCCACAGCGCCACGAAGGCCGCCATCGAGGAGGGCATCCTGCCCGGCGGCGGCGTGGCACTCGTCCGCGCCGCGAAGGCCCTCGAGGCCCTCGACGTGCCTGCGGACGAGAAGGTGGGCGTGGACGTGCTCCGCGACGCCCTGGCCGCGCCTCTCAAGCAGATCGTGCGGAACGCAG
Organism: Planctomycetota bacterium; assembly: GCA_016872875.1. Next base: position 657 of record VGYW01000534.1, read on the forward strand.
GCTTCGAAAGCGCCGTCGTCCTCCGCAAAATCCTCCCCGACAAGGAGAGCGTCGGCTTCGACGTCGTGGCCGAGAAGTACTGCGACCTCATCGAGGCGGGGGTGATTGACCCCGCCAAGGTCACCAAGGCCGCCGTCAAGAACGCCGCCAGCGCCGCCGCCATGCTCCTCATGAGCGATTGCCTGGTCGCGATGGAGGTCGAGAAGGAGGAGGAAGCGGGACACCACCACGGCCACTGAGCCGGGGGAAGGCAAGAAAGGGACCACAGGGACCTAAGGGACCACAGGGACCCTGTTCTGCACAGACATTGTGGTCCCTGTGGTCCCTGTGGTCCCTGTGGTCCCTGTGGTCCCTGTGGTCCCTTCGGGCCGCCATACAGCATCAGCGCGTGCACGGCTGCACGCGGAACCTAACGGATTCGGGAGTTCACGCCTATGGCCAAGCAGCTTCTCTACGATGTCGCCGCCAGGATGAAAGTGCTGGAGGGGATTCGGCAGTTGACCCGCGCCGTGGCGGTGACCCTCGGCCCCACGGGGCGAAACGTCCTCCTCCAGAAGACCTACGGCGGCCCAAGCGTCACCAAGGACGGCGTGACCGTGGCCAAGGAGGTGGAGCTGGCCGACCCGTTCGAGAACATGGGCGCGAAGATGGCCCGCGAGGTGGCGTCGAAGACGAGCGACGTGGCGGGCGACGGGACGACCACGGCCACGGTGCTGGCCGAGGCGCTCTACGGCGAGGGGCTGAAGGTGGTGATGGCGGGGGCCGACCCGCTCGCCGTGCGGCGCGGCATCGAGAAGGCCGTCGAGGTCGTCGTCGAGGAGATTGGCAAGCTCGCGCGACCCGTCAAGTCGAAGGACGAGGTTGCCCAGGTGGCCGCAATCTCGGCGAACAACGACCGCTTCATCGGCGGCCTCGTCGCCGACGCCGTCGAGCGCGTCGGCAAGGACGGCGTCGTGACCGTGGAGGAGGGGAAGACGGTGGAGACCGGCCTGGAGTTCCTCGAAGGGCTCCAGTTCGACCGCGGCTACCTCAGCCCCTACTTCGTCACGAACCCCGAGGCGATGGAGTCGGTGCTCGAGGACTGCCTTGTGCTGCTCCACGAGAAGAAGCTCTCCAGCCTGCCCGACCTGATGCCGCTGCTGGAGGGCGTGGCGCGGGTGGGCAAGCCGCTCCTCGTCGTGGCCGAAGAGGTCGAGGGCGAGGCATTGGCGGCGCTCGTCATCAACCGCCTGCGCGGCGCCCTCCCCTGCTGCGCCGTCAAGGCCCCAGGCTTCGGCAACCGCCGCAGGGCGCTCCTCGAAGACATGGCCATCCTCACCGGCGCTCGCCTCATCTGCGAAGACCTCGGCGTCAAGCTCGAAAACGTCACCGTCCGCGACCTCGGCAAGGCCAAGAAGCTCACGGTGACGAAGGACAAGACGACCATCGTGGGCGGCGCAGGGGCCACCGACGAGGTGAAGAAGCGCATCGCGCAGATACGCTTCCAGATCGAGACGACGACCTCCGACTACGACCGCGAGAAGCTCGAGGAGCGGCTCGCCAAGCTCTCGGGCGGCGTGGCCATCGTGAAGGCCGGCGGGGCCACGGAGGCCGAGGTCAAGGAGAAGAAGGCCCGCATCGAGGACGCGCTCCACGCCACCCGCGCGGCCATCGAGGAGGGGGTCGTCCCCGGCGGCGGCGTGGCGCTCCTGCGCGCGCGGCCAGCCGTCGAGAAGCTCAAGGCCAAGCTCCGAGGCGACGAGAAGCTCGGCGCAGGCGTCGTCGGCCAGGCACTCGAAGTCCCCCTCCGCCTCATCGCGTCGAACAGCGGCGCCGACGGCTCGGTGGTGGCCGCCGAGCTCGCGGAGAAGGGCACCAACGTGGGCTTCGACGGCAACACGCGCGAGTACGTGGACATGTTCGACGCCGGGATCATAGACCCGGCCAAGGTGGCGCGGTTCGCGGTGCAGAACGCCGCGAGCGTGGCCGCCATGATGCTCGGCACCGAGACCCTTGTGGCCGACTTCGACGAGAAGAAGAAGGACAAGGCGCCCGTCCAGGGCAGCGTCCATTGACCGCGGAAAAAGACACCAGGAGTCTTTTCCGCGCAGCGCCCGCAGGGTCCTTCGGAGAAAAGACTCCTGGTGTCTTTTTCCGCAGGAGAGGAGCCATCGCCATGCAACTGGGGCGTCCTGTGCGGAGTCTGGCCCTCCTGGCGGGACTGGTCGCGGCCGTCGCTGCCCAGGGGTATGGCGCCGAGTCGGCGGGCGCCAGGACGAAGACCCTGGATTCGGAGATCGGGACGCTCGGCGACGTGATGCAGTCCGACGAGAGCCGCGCGGCGAGCCGCGAGTGGCTCGCCCTCAGGATCATGCGGGGCGACGAGGAGACCGCCAAGCGCCTCATCGAGCTCGGGGCCGAGACCAAAGAGAGCAACGTCCGCCTCCAAGTGGCCTTCACCCTCGCCCAGAGCAAGCCGGGCAGGATGAGCGAGTCCATCGTCCCGGAGGCCGAGCGGCCGGCGGCCGTTGCACTCCTGAGCAAGTGGCTGACCGACAAGGAGGCGGACCCCGGCGTGCGGCTCTGGGCCGCGGTGGGCCTGGCCACCACGCAGGACGAGAAGGTGCTGGGGCTCCTGGGCGACAAGGCGCTCGGCCCGTCGGCCCCCCCGCAGATTCGCGCCGCAGTGGCGCGCGCCCTGGCCGGCTGGCGCGGCGACAGCCTCGAGAAGCTCGTGGTGCCCAGGCTCGTGAAGTTCCTCGAAGACAACGCCACTGACCCCGAGATGCAGATCGCGGCATGCGACGCCCTGAGGTTCACCGACCTCGACGCCGAGGCCACGGTGGTGCCGCTCGTGGACCTGGCCAGGAAGAAGGACACGCCCGAGAAGGTGTGGCGGGCCGCCATTGCCACGCTGCGGCGCCTCGCTGCCGGCCAGCTCGACATCAAGCCAGGCTTCTCGGCCAAGGAGCGCAGCGGCGCCCTCAAGACCTGGGAGAGCATCTGGCGCAAGAAGAAGAAGCTGACCCCCAGAGAGTGGACCGAGGAGGGCGAGGAGGAGAAGAAGTAGCAGCCCACGTTTCGCACAACAGCGGAAAAAGACACCAGGAGTCTCTTCCGCGCAGCGCCCGCAGGGTCCTTCGGAGAAAAGACTCCTGGTGTCTTTTTCCGCCGTGAAGCCGATGGCCAAGCACGACTACTACGAGGTCCTGGGGCTCAGCAAGGATGCTTCGGCGGACGACATCAGGCGGACCTTCAAGAAGCTGGCCCTGAGGTACCACCCGGACCGCAACCCTGAGAGCCGCAAGGAGGCGGAAGAGCGCTTCAAGGAGATCGCCGAGGCCTACGAGGTGCTGGGCGACCCGGAGAAGCGGCGGCGCTACGACCAGTTCGGCCAAGAGGGACTCCAGGGCACGGGCTTCCACCACTTCGCCAGCGTGGAGGACATCTTCGGCTCGGGCATCTTCGCCAACATCTTCGCCGAGATGGGCTTCCCCGGCTTCGGGCGCGGCGGGGGCCGGCGCCGACGCGGCTACGACGTCGAGCACGAGATCACCCTCACGCTCCGCGAGGCCTGCCAAGGCCCCAAGAAGATTCTGGAGGTCACGCGCCGCGAGCCGTGCATGACCTGCGGCGGCAGCGGAGCACGCCAGGGCAGCGCCCCACGCCGCTGCCCAACCTGCCGCGGACTCGGACAGGTCGAGCGCCGAACCGGCTTCTTCGCCGTCCGCACCGTCTGCCCGAGCTGCCGGGGCGGCGGGCAGGTGATTGACAAGCCGTGCCCCGACTGCTCGGGCGCGGGACGCATCCCGCGCCGCGTGCCCATCGAGGTCCACATCCCGGCCGGCATCGAGGACGGCGTGCGGCTCCGCATCACCGGCCAGGGCGAGCTGGGCGACGACGACCTCGAGCGCGGCGACCTCTACTGCTACGTGGCCGTGCAGCCCGACGAGTTCTTCAAGCGCCAGGGCGACGACCTGCTCTGCCGCGTGCCGATCACCTACAGCCAGGCCGTCCTGGGCGCCGAGATTGACGTGCCGACGATCAACGGGCGCGCGACCAAGCTGCGGGTGCCCCCGGGCACCCAGAGCGGCGAGGTGCTCGTGCTGCCCGGCCTCGGCGCCCCGCGCCTCAACGGGCGCGGGCGCGGCGACGAGCTCGCCGTCGTCGCCATCGAGGTGCCCAGGAAGGTCACTGAGCGCCAGAAGGAGCTCTTGCGGCAGCTCGCCGAGCTCGAGGAACGGAACGTGACGCCTGAACGAGGGAGCTTCTTCGCGAAGCTCCGGGACTTCTTCACCGAGGAATGAAGGGCCTTGACGCGGCCTATGGCCGCAACCAAAGGGGATGATTGGATGGGTGGATGGATGGACGATTCGCAGACGGGATGAATGGATGTATGGATGAGTGGATGAATGCAAGAGTCGGTCGTTCTGACATCCATCCACCCATCCATTCATCCATTCATCCCCCACACATGCGCGGAAAGCGCGCACGAGTCACGACGGAAGGCTCCAAATGGCGGAAGAAAAGGCAACCCCAGGAACGTCTGAGCCCGAAACGGAGAGCTCCGAGAAGATC
>VGYW01000535.1 GCA_016872875.1 Planctomycetota bacterium
CACCAGAATTCTGGTATCCTTGATCTTCACTCGAAATGCCCTTTCCTGAGGGAAGAAGCGTTTTCCGTCAAACATATTCTACCCACAGGGATCGGGCATTTCGAGCCATTTTTCGCGGGTTCCGCAAGAAAAATACGCTTGAGTTGGGACTAGCACGGTCGGGCGAGCCGACCGTGGCACGGCCGTTGCGGAAGAGGAGGAGCAGCGGCGCCGCGCGGGTCCCCACGATCAGCCCCGCCTTGCCGGCATCCACAGTCGCGAGGTCGAGGCATTCCGTGAGGCTGGCAAGCTCCGTGGCTGAGAAACCACCGCCTTTCTCCTGGGAGTGCAGTCGGAGAACCTGGCCGTCCCAACTCGCCAGGTCCGCCAAGCCGTCGCCATTGAAGTCGCCCCACGCGGCGGCGCGGGACCTGGCGCTCAGGCCGAGCTTCTCGGTGACATCGCGTGCCATCTTGCCCTCGAAGGCGAAGAGCCGGTCGCCTGCGTCGGATGCGACGTGGAGCGCTGCCTTCCCGTCGCCCCTGAGGTCCACGGGAAGGACGGTCGAGACCTTCCCCCTCACGCTGCCCAGGTTCGCGTGGCCGCCCCACCGCACGCCCGTCCGCACCGGCAGGTCGGCGGCGGCATCCTTCAGGATGTAGTCCACCGCCCGTTCGAGCATGTCGGTGCTGCCGTTCCAGGTGGCCACCATCGGCTGGCTGACCTCGTCGAAGCCCCAGACGCCCCGCTCGTCCTCCACCAGGATGAGCCAGGAGCCGTCGAGGTGGACCAGTGCCTTGCGTGCGGCGGGCGGCTGCGCGGCGGGGTTCTCCTCACCGGGCTTGGCGGGCCAGGCGCCGACGAACATCAGGGCGGGAGCGCCCTTGCGCGCCCGCAGACTCTTCTCGATCAGCCGCGCCTGCTCGGGCTTCGAGGAACCTGCCAGCTCGATCTCCAGGGTCTTCTTGCCCAAATGCCCCTTGAGCGCCCTCTCCACCGCCGCCATCGCCACGCCCTCCTTGGCCCCGCCCTCGAGCCGGAGCGCCAGAATGGCCTCGGCTTCCTTGACCAGGTGAAGCGGGGTGAACTTCGGGTTGATCAAGCCCAGCGCGGCGCCCTGGAGAATCCACCACAGGGCGGCCACCCCGCAGCTCGTGCTGCGCACCATGCCTTGCTCCTTCTGTTGCCCGCGGAAAACTAGGACTCCGCGGGTCCCTAGCGCAGCAGGATAGCCGCCCTGAGAGTGGAATGCAAGCCGAGCGGGCCGGCGCCCCGCGCGGTACGATGGTCCAACATACCACGGAATGCTGGACCATCCCACAGGCCACCGTGCCGGCCAACTCCTGAATCACGGTCGCGCCAGGTTATCCACGATGTTCAAACATTCTATAGAATGTTGGAAGATCGCCCGCACTACTCCACCCCTTCCCTCGCCAATCCAGGCCGTGCTCGGTGACGAACGATGCTCAAACATTCTATAGAATGTTTGACCATCGTTCCGCCGGCCTCACCCTTTGCCTCACCGATCATGGCCGCGCTCAGTGGGGAAGGATGCTCAAACATTCTATAGAATGTTTGAGCATCCTCAGACACATCTCACCACGCCGGTCTGCGCCCGACGCCGCCCTTCGTGTCTTATGATGCTCTGAGCTTCTCCAGAGCCCCCGGCGCGGCCGAGCTGGGGATGCACCGGAGCACAGCCTTGCCATTGCACCCGGGCGCACGACGAATGACACTCGCTTGCTTCCTGGGGCCTTTCCTGCTTTACTTGGATTTGGCCTGATCTACGTGGGAGAGTACACATTCCAGAGCTCGCTGGTTCGACTCCAGTGCCGCCGACTGCGCCCGGGGACGATGCCTATTGGAATGGGGTGCGCGCGGCGTTCCTGCACGATCCCGCGCAAGTCTACCTCAACACCGGGTCGTTCGGCGTGCTCCCCCGCTCCGTCTACGAGACGCTGGTGGCGGCGGTCCGCGAGCGGGAGCTGAACCCGACACGCAACCGTGAGGGCCTGGTGGCGGGCATCCGCGAGGCGCGCGGGCGCCTCGCCCAGTTCGTCCGCGCCGCCCCCGAGGACATCGCTCTCCTGATGAACGTTACCGTGGCGGTCAACCTCGTCGTCAACGGCCTCTCGTGGCGGCCGGGCGACGAAATCCTGGCGTCGGACCAGGAGTACGGCGCCATTGACAACTGCCTCCACGAGGCGGGGCGGCGCTACGGGGTGACGGTGCGGCGGGCCGCCATCCCCATCCCGCCTGCCTGCCCTGAGGATGTCGTCCGCGCATTCGAGGCGGACATCACCCCCCGCACCCGCCTGCTGGTTTGCAGCCACATCACCACGGGCACCGGGCTGATCGCGCCGGCGAAGGCCCTGGCCGACCTGGCCCACGCCCACGGAGCCTTGATCCTCTTCGACGGGGCGCACGGGCCAGGGATGATCCCGGTGGACCTTGGGGCCTATGGCTGTGACTTCTACGCCGGGAACTGCCACAAGTGGCTCTGCTCGCCTAAGGGGGTCGGGTTCCTCTACGCTGCTCCGCGCGTCCAGGAGCAAGTCAGGCACCTCGTCGTCGGCTGGGGCTACAGCCAGGACGGCCCGGCCGCTGACGCCGCGGGCCGCCCGCTGATCAAGGGTCAGCCGTACCTCTGGGGCATCGAGAACTGGGGCACGTTCAGCATGCCCGAGTTCGTCGCCACAGGCGAGGCCGTGCGGTTCCAGCAGGAGATCGGCCCGGACCGGATCGCGGCGCGCGGGCGGCAACTGGCCGCCCACCTCCGCCGCCGAATCGCCGGCCTCGGCTGGGGCCAGCTCATCTCCCCCACCCACCCCGACATGACCGGCTCCATCAGCACGTTCAAGCTGTCCGGCTTCGGCGACATGGACCTCGGGGCGGTCCTCTTCGACCGCTATAGGATCACCGCGCCGGCTGGACAAAGGGACGGTGGTCACAGGCTCCGCGTGTCTACCCACATCTACAACACCTTTGCAGAGCTTGACCGGCTGGTGGACGCGCTGGCCGAGCTCCGCGCGGAAAGGAATGGCCCATGCCCAAGCTGATGCCTGTCCTCGCAGTGGCGGCGGTCGGGCTCTCGGGCCTCGTTCGCGGCCAGGAGGCCCCGCTGACCTTCGACGGCAAGGAGGCGCTGGCTGGCTGGACAATCAAGGGCGACGTGACGATTGACACGGCGAAAGGCCGCGACGGGAAGGGCGGCTCGCTCAAGGTCGGCCCGGGCGGCATGGCAATGCTGAAGCTCCGCGACACCGATGGGGCGGGCAAGGTGGAGCTCTGGGCCTACGACGATGGCACGAAGCCCAAGAACCCCAAAGCCCATCGCGTCGGGCCGCGCTGGGGCGTCGTCCAGGCCGACGGCAGGTTCCTCCTCGTCGGCATCCTCTACGCCAACTACCTCGGCGGCACCGAGGGCTACACCGCCTCGGCCTGCAACGACAAGGACTGGTTCGACCAGCTCCTCTGGCTCGGCATCAATCGCGCGCCGGCCGGCTGGCACAAGTGGTCCATCGAGTTCGATGCGGAAGAAGGCATCCTGTTCCGCCACAACGACAAGGAGATCAACCGCACGCTCGACGCGGGCAAGGCGCGCCTCAACGGCTTCCGAGCCATCGCCTTCTGGGGCGACAACGGCAAGGGGAACGAGCAGACCCTCTGGGTGGATGACGTTTCGGTGACACTCGGCGGGCCGGTGAAGACCATTCCCGTCACCGAGGCCGATCCCTACAGCGAGAAGGCCATCGCCGCGGACCCGAGCATCAGGCGGCAGGTGCCGCTCTACACTAAGGCCAACGCCCCCGCAACCCCCAAGCTCGAAGACCTGCCGCTCAAGGAGAGCGTGTCGCAATACGGCATCACCTGGACGTTTGACAAGGCGGCCCGCGTCGGGCAGTTCGTCAACGGCGACTGGTACGTCGTCGGGCCGGCGAATGTCGCGGCCATCGAGCCGAAGCCGCTCTACGGCAGCGAAATCCCCAAGCGCCAGCTCGACCACATGGACAAGGAGCGCCCCGAGGCCCAGCGGGTCCGCAACGGCTTCATGCTCAACCCGCCCGCCGCGATGAAGGTGGCCTACGACAGCGGGGTGCGCAACTGGTTCGACCCGTCGCTCATCCGCAAGCCGCCCGTGGCGATGAAGCCGGGCGACTCGCTCGTCTCGACCATCAGCATGCCGAAGAACCTCGTGCTCGCCGCCCAGTTGCGGAACAAGATCCAGCGGGGCGAGGGCGACAGCAGCCCCATCCGCACCGCCGCCGTGCTCACCTGCGTGGCCGAGCCGCAGCCGCCCGACGCCTTCCGCCCAGCCTTCTGCGACCGCGCGGCAAAGCTCTATCTCGCCCGCGACCTCAAGCGCGACCTGCTCCCCTCGGTTGCGGCGACCAAGAGCATGCCGAAGCTCGAGCAATACATCCGCTTCACCCAGCGGCCCTGGGTCGGCACCGGCTTCTTCGGCTTCGAGGAGCCCGTCGAGAACATGCCTCAGTACGGGCAGGAGGACGGCCGCGTCTCTGGCGTTGCCGCCCTGATGCTCTGTACCGACCTGACGCCCGAGCAGAAGGAGCCGCTCCTCGTCAACTACGTCCAGGTCGGCATTGACCTCGGCGGAATGATCCGCGCCGGGCACCCCGGCTGGACCGGCTGGGGCGGCCACGGCAGCGGCAGGAAACTCCCCATCGTCTTCGCCGGCCTCCTCCTCGGCGACGAGGAGCTGGCCAACATCAACAAGTCGTTCCCCAAGGCCAGCTTCGGCGAGGATGAGCAGACCGCCTATGGGGATTGCTGGACGGGGGCGAAGGTGGTCTTCGCCGGGCATTCGGGCATTGACGCCGCCACAGGCGTCGCCAGAAACCGCGGCAACGACTGGGGGCCTTACGAGCACATCCCGCCCGCCAAGTGGAAGCCCGGCCACAACACCAGCGAGGCATATCGCCGAGCCAACACCACAGGCTGCTGGGTGGGCGAGGCCCTCGCGCTCAGGCTCCTGCGCGCCGAGAAAGCCTGGGGCCACGACGCCTTCTTCGACTATGTTGACCGCTGGATGTTCGAGAAGGACGCCGAGATCATCAAGACACTCAAGGAGGCGACGGGCAAGGACTACGACCGCGAATGGACGCGGCAGGGATTCGCCTGGGACGCCTTCGCGGGCGAGATGTGGGCGAAGCACCGCGCGACCCTCCCCGCGCCGACCGACGGCTGGAAGCAGCCGCACGACGAC
>VGYW01000536.1 GCA_016872875.1 Planctomycetota bacterium
GCGTCGGCGGGCTACAAGGCCCCGAGATGTGGGCAAAGATCAGGGCGAAGCCCTGGGAAGGGAGCGATAGGTAGGTCAGCCCTGAAGGGGCGTACTATGCGCTTCCGGACGCCACATCCTGCCTAGGGCGGGTAGTACGCCCCTACAGGGCTGAATTGGGCAGTCGCCTTTCCCAGGGCTTCGCCCTGGGCTGCTATAGTACGCTCCGTTCGGAGCTTCGGCGCCGAAGAACCTTACCAGAATTGGGAGCCATACTCGTAGGCGCGCTCGTGACAGACTATGGCTGCCGCACCCGCCTTGGCAGCGCTTGACGACCAACTGTGGGCGGCGTATAATCCCCGGAGTTCGCAGGGGCGGCTGCTTGGGGGCCATTGAGGTGAGGTGTCCGCATGGAACGCCAGGGACGCGGGCCTGCTTTGCGGCCATTGCACAGCCAGGAGCTTTTGAGCCAAGCGAAGCTTGACAAGTTCGGCGCCTTGGAGACGCGCGTGCTCGTTGAATCGCTGCGCCCCGGACAGCCCGGTTCTCTCAAGACGAGGCCGGACGGCACAATGCTCGATGGACATCACCGGGTTGCCGTGCTCCGGGAGCGCGGGTTCGCTGTTGACGGGCTGCCGCGCGAGGTGGTGAGGAAGGCATCGGATGAAATGGACCGCACATGAGGCCAGAGATATGCTGGATCGATGGAGTCGGGCGAGGCAGGCTGGGGATCGCCGCGCGGCCTCGGGGAGGGGACTGGTTGGAAGATGAGGCGGAGGCTTGGCGGGCGGCGGGGGTGGACTGCGTGGTTTCGGCGCTGACGTCAGCGGAGGAGGTGGAGCTTGGGCTTCAGGGTGAGAGAGAAGCGTGCCGACGGCGCGGGATGGGGTTCGTGCCGTGCCCAATCCCTGACAGAGGGGTGCCAGAGAGCGCGGCGTCGCTGCGGCAGGTTCTGGCGCGTGTGATTGAGGAGCTGAGAGATGACAAGACCGTGCTCGTTCACTGTCGGCAGGGGATCGGGCGGGCTTCGATGATCGCGGCGTGCGCGCTGGCCGCCAGGGGCGAAGACGTGGAGAGCGCTTTCGAGCGGATAGGGCGCGCGAGGGGCCGGCCGGTGCCCGAGACGGATGAGCAGAGGGAGTGGGTAAGGCGGTTCGTTCAGGGGCAGGCTATCGCTGGACCACCGTGGGATGTCGGCGTGGGCGACGCGCGGCGGCGCGGGCGACCTTGATGAGGGAACGCAGGGCCTCGTTGACGGAATCCTCGTCGCGGAAGACGTCGGCCACGTCGTCCTTGAGAAGGACGATGTTGGTTCCGGACTGGTAGTCCTTGAGGTACTTGCCGCGCACGCAACGTCCGAGGTCGGACCGGCGGTACTCCGCGCGCAACTCGTCTGAGCTATCCTTCTTCATATATGGTCCTTTCGATTCGTGTTGCGAGCCGGGCCGTGATGATCCGCGTCCGGTCGCCGCGCTTTGTGTGCGCGACCACGAGTAGCCGTTGGCGGCGAGACAGGCCGAACGTGATGAGCCGTTCTTCGCCGAAGGAATGGTCAGGGTCAGCGAACGTGGCTGCCAAAGGGTCGCCAAACACGGTCGCGGCTTCCCGGAATGAGACCCCGTGTTTGGTGGTGTTGGCCGCGGCCCTGCGCTCGTCCCACTCGAATCGCATCCGCTGCGCTCCCGCTGTTGCCAGGCAGCGCCGTGTCTGGGTGGCGAGCCGCCAAATAGGCTTCAACGATTCGGAGCAATGCTCCCGGTTCGTAGTGCGGCCTTCAGGCCGTAGGGGGCCAGGAAACGGGCTAAAGCCCGCACTACAAACCCTGGCCCTGTCGAGGGGTCCAACTCGAATGCTCCGAATCGTTGAAGCCTGTTTAGCCGACCGCTCATCTCAGCGCCAACCGCAGTATACCACTCCACGTGGGGCGTGGCAAGCGGAATGGTCCCGCCCCGGAGCGGCGGACCACTCTCGCGGGCTTCAGAAGTCGGCGGGGGCGCGGCGGGCGGCGGGGCCTGCGGACTGGAGGGCGTCGAAGAGGTCGCAGGCCTGGCGGTGGAGGGCGGTGCGGACGCGGAGCTCGTCGCCGAACTCGAGGCACTGGTCGGCCTCTTTGGTGTAGGGGGGCCAGGGGGGGAGGGCGTCGCCGTTGGGGTCGCCGGTGCGGGCGAAGCGGGTCCAGGCCTTGCGCATGGCGGCGGAGAGGCGGAGGTCGGGGTCGTCGAAGCCGGGGCGGCCTTCGATGGTGCCGAAGACGTAGCCGACCTCGAGGGCGTGGAATGCTCCGAGCTTCTTCAGCCGCTCGCCCGGAGGCACGCGCGTGAAATGGTAGAGGTAGGCGGGGGCGTTGGCCTTGGCCATCGAGCGGGCGAGGAAGCGTGCGGGTGCGACGAAGGCGGCGACGCCGACGACGCGGCTGAAGGCGGCCTGGGCGTCCTCGTCCCGCTCGGCGGGGAAGAGGGCGAAGACGCGGTCGGCGTCCTTGCCGAAGCGGCGGGCGAGGAGCCACCTGTAGCCCTGGACTCTGCGGATGGGCACCTGCTGCATGAAGACGGAGCCCTCGTCGGCGTTCGAGCCTGTCATGAACGGCACGGGGTGCTGCTTGCCGGCGTCGAAGAGGGCGACGGGGTCGTCGGGGAGCGCCCAGCCGTCCACGACGGGGCCGAACTTGGTGCCCTTTCCGAAGAGGCCCTGGGCTGGGGAGGCGGCGTCGAGGATTTCCTGCCAGGTCTTCGCTCGGAGTGCGGCGATGGGGTCCTTGGCGACTGCGCAGCCGAGCTGTTCGGCCAGTTGCTCGCCTAGCTTCTCCATCGGGGGGAGGTTGTTCCAGTCCTGGCGCAGGTGGCGGTTGTAGCCGTGTGCGCCGCCGCTCTGGGCGATGGCGCGGTGGAAGAGCCCCTTGGCGAGGGGTGAGACCATGAGGCGGCAGACGCTTGCGGCGCCGGCGGATTCGCCGAAGATGGCCACGCAGGCGGGGTCGCCGCCGAAGGCCGCGATGTTGCGCTGCACCCAGCCGAGAGCGGCGAGCTGGTCGAGGAGGCCGTAGTTGCCTGAGACCTTCTGCTCCGATTCCTTCGAGAGGAGGGGGTGAGCGAGGTAGCCGAAGGGGCCGAGGCGGTAGTTGATGGTGACCAGGACGACGCCCTCGCGGGCGAGGCGCTCGCCGTCGTAGAAGGGGCTTGCCCCCGAGCCGGTGGTGTGGCCGCCGCCGTGAATCCAGACCATCACCGGCAACCTGTCCGTCGGCGCCTTCGCGGGGGTCCAGACGTTCAGGTAGAGGCAGTCCTCGCTCAGCTTCCCGGACTCGCGTCCCATCAGCGGCTTGGGCTGGGGGCACCAGGGGCCGGGCTCGGAGCAGGCGCGGACGCCCTCCCAGGGCTTGACGGGCTGAGGGGGGCGCCAGCGCAAGTCGCCCACGGGCGGCGCCGCAAAGGGGATGCCTTTGTAGACGTGAACGTCGGCCTTCTCGCCCAGGCTCGCGCCCGACACCAGCCCCGCGTCGAGCTGAGCCTGCGGCGCCGCGAGCGCCGCCCCGCACGCCGCGAGGAGCATGGCGCACAGGAGGAACCACCTGACGTTCATCTCGCCTTCCCTCATAGCCACTCCATCCGCCTGACGACTATAGAGCGAACTTCGCCCCGTGTCAATCACGGGAGAGCAACCCTGTTGCCCCGGGCTATGGGCTGATCGCTGCCCACAACTCGAGGGCCGGCGCCGGGACTGAGCTCTCTTCCTCTTCCACCGCTCCGCTGGGACGCAAAGCGGCATCTCCGATGCCGCACTCCATACTCCTCCTACTTCGTTCAGGGGAGGACTATGGAGTGCGGTGACGAAGTCACCGCTTTAGCTTCCCGCGGAGCGGGCAGTGTGAAGGGCCCCGGGATGGGGAGCACACCCTGGCTTGAAGCGGAACGGGGCGGCGGGTAGAGTCTAGAGGTGGGGGGCACAGTCCTGAAAAGGAGGCTCAGAGAGCATGGCAACGAGATGGACAGCAGAGCGGCTCCTCGAGATGGTGCGGGCGTTTCAGCCGGCGTGCGTGGTGGCGGCTGCGGCGGAGCTGGATGTCTTCAGCGCGCTCCAGCCGCGGCCGGCCACGGCCCAGGCAGTGGCGGCCAGGCTCAAGACCGATCGGCGGGGCACGACGATGCTCCTCGACGCGCTCGTCGCGCTGGGCCTGCTGACGAAGCGGGGCGAGCGCTACGGCCTGGCCCCAGGCGTGGCCGACGCGCTCACGGAGGGCTCGCCCGCCAACGTGCTGCCGATGGCGCGCCACCTGGGCACGTGCCTGCGGAGGTGGGCGCAACTCGCCCGCGTGGTGAAGACCGGCCGCCTGGCCCGGCCGATACCCAGCGTGGGCGGCCGCGCCGCGGAACGCGCCGCCTTCATCGGCGCCATGCACGTCATCAACGTTGAGACGGCCCCGAAGCTCGTCGCGGCCCTCGGCCCGCCCCGCTTCCGCCACCTCCTCGACGTCGGCGGCGGCTCCGGCACCTGGACCATCGCCTTCCTGCGCGGGGCGCCCGGAGCCACGGCCACGATCTTCGACCTCCCGCCCGTGGCGCCGATGGCCCGCCGACGCATCGCCGCCGAGGGCCTGGCGGGCCGCGTCAGCATCGTGGCCGGCGACTACACGAAGGACGAGCTTCCCCGCGGCGCCGACCTCGCCTGGGTGAGCGCCATCATCCACCAGGAGCCGCTCGCCGGCATCCGCGCGCTCTTCCGAAAGGTCTTCGACGCGCTCGCCCCCGGCGGGCGGATACTGGTCCGCGACATCGTGATGGGGCCCTCGCGTACGCGCCCCGTGATGGGCGCGCTCTTCGCGATCAACATGCTCGCCGGCACGGATGCCGGCGGCACGTACACCTTCGCAGAACAGGCGGGAGCGCTCGAGGCCGCAGGCTTCGTGCGGCCCCGAGTGGTCCACAACGCCGACGACATGAGCGCGGTCGTGGGCGCCGTCAAGCCCAAGTAGCCCGTGGGAGGTTTGTAGTGCGGGCTTCAGCCCGTGCCGCCAGGAGACGAGTATGGCCCCCACTTCTGGTGACGTTCCTCGGCGCCGAAGCTCCGAACGGAGCGTACTATATCAGCCCAGGGCGAAGCCCTGATCTTTGCCCACATCTCGGGGCCTTGTAGCCCGCCGACGCGGGCGACCCAGCCGTAGCCCAGGGCGACCGAAGGGAGCCCTGGGATCGCGCGTCCCCCCCATCCAAGCCCCCGAAGGGGGC
>VGYW01000537.1 GCA_016872875.1 Planctomycetota bacterium
CCATTGAATCGCCCCGCTTCGGGGGCTCTACGCTGGCGGGGCCTTTTCCCAGGGCTCCCTTCGGTCGCCCTGGGCTACGGCTCAAACGCCCCCATTCGGGGGCTGAACCCCAGCCCCCACAGGGCTCCCTTCGGTCGCCCTGGGCTACGGCTCAAACGCCCCCATTCGGGGGCTAAACCCCAGCCCCCAGAAGATGTGGGCAAAGATCAGGGCAACGCCCTGGGAACGCGCCGACCCCGGCCTCAGCCCTGAAAGGGCGACATAGCGGCGCTCTGTCTCGCCCTTTCAGGGCTTGCCAATGGATGCCCCTGGACCCAGGGCGTTGCCCTGGGCTTTGCCATGCGAGCCTTTCAGGCTCCAGAGAAGACCCGTCCACCTGCAATTCCGGCTCCCACCCCGGCGGCAGGGCCTACTTGACGGCGTGGACGCCGGCCTCCAGAGGCGCAAGCCGCCCGGCCCACTTGCCGCGAGGGGTGACAACCACCGCGTCGCAGGCGTTGGGCGATGTATTGACCACGATGACGTGTGCGGCGTTGCCGTGGTCGAGGACGCGGCAGCGGACGGCGCCCTTGAGGTCGCAGGCGGCCTCCTTGCCTTCGAGAAGGACGGGGGCGAGCTTGGCGACCTCGCCCGCGATGGCGCTGACCTCCCTCCAGCGGCGGTCGAAGACCGCCTTGTCGTCGCCCTTGAACAGGTCGTAGTAGGAATAGCAGATGAGGCCCTGGGCGCCGTGGATGAGGGCGAGGAAGACCATCGCCCGCTTCTCCTCGGAGGTCGGCTCGCGGTCCTTCGCGTCCTTCGAGTAGTTGGCCCACTGGAATATCTGCGGGACGCACCAGACAGGCTTGGCCGCCCACATGGCCTCGCGGGCAGTGTCCATCCACTCGGCCACCATCGTCACGGGATGGCGCGGCACGGGGTAGGGGTCCACGCCCAGGATGTCGGTCACGCCGTAGTAGAGGTGATTCTGCGAGGGGACGCAGAGCACCTGGAAGGCCGGGTGGTCGGGGTCGAGGTCGCAGAGGAGGTCGTAGGCGGCCTGGAGCTTGGGCATCCACTCTGGCCCCAGCTCGTCGTTCGTGTACCACGCCAGGAGCGCCGGGTGGTCCCGCAGCTCGGCGATGTACTTCTTCATCTGATCCAAGTCGCGTGTTGCCCCTTGCTTCGGATACCAGGTCGAGCCCTCATAGAAGTCCTTGATCGAGTAGATGACCTTGAGGCCGTGCTTCGCGGCGCGGTCGAGGTAGGCGCGGGGGTCCTTGCCCGCGCCATAGCCGTAGCACAGGATGGTGTTGAAGCCGGCCTTGGCGATGCGGGCGAGGTGCTCCTCCTCGGTCGGGCCGAGGTAGAGGCCGAGGGGGAAGAAGGGCTTGCCCTCGACAATCAGGCGGCCACGCTCGTCCAGCCTGACCCGACGGCCGCGCGGCTCCACGACGTTCAGCACGGCCTTCGCCGTGGCGAGGCGTTCGTCCCCCTCCCCCAGGAGCCTGACGTCTATGGTGTGACGGCCCGGGGCCAGCGGCGGGAGAACCCAGGCCAGTGTGGCTGACTCCCGGTCGGCAGGGACCTTCTCGGCGTGGGACGTTGCGCGCGGCGTGCCGAGGGGGTCAATGAGCCATGCCTTGGCGAGCAGGGGGCCTTCCGGCAGCGCGTGCTCGCCGCGATTCACCGCCGCGCGCACGGTCACGGTCTTGCCCTTGGTTGGTGTCTCCAGCGTGGCCCGATAGGCCGGGTCGAGCAGGCGCACGGAGAGCAATGGGCCACGGACGGCCGCGACCTCGACATCGTCGAACCAGGCCGTGCCCGTGGTGTGCTGGCGGAGGTAGAGGACGACGTGTGCGCTGGCGGCCGCGGCGGGCACGGCGCCCGTTTCGCTCTCGATGCGCGTCCAGTCGAACGTGCCGGCCTTGCAGGCGGGGTAGTGGCCGCCGAGCCACTTGCCCGCCTTGTCCGACCACTCGACGCACAGCCCCGCCCCCTGGTCATGGGTCGGTGGCACAGGCGTCCCGCCTGTGGCGCGCACGTCCTTCCCCTTCACCCACACCGAGATGCGGTAGCGGACGCCTGGGATTAGGGCGACCGGCGCGGTCACGAGGCTGTAGACGTTTCTGTCCGTGTTCGTGAACCGCAGGCTGCGTGCGCCCGAGTGCTTCTCGGCGGCATCCCAGGCGCACTGGCCGGGCGGCAGATTCCACCCGGTCGGCTCCTCCTCGAAGCCGGGGTTGGCCACGAGGTTCTTCCCCCAGTGTTCCTCGGGCACCCTTGGCGCGGCGCCAAAGGCGGCCACGACCAGCATCGCCAGGGTAGTCTGCATTGCTTACTCTCCTAACGCGGCCACAGGCCGCAACCAGAGGGGATGATTGGATGGGTGGATGAATGGATGACTGTCTGACACCCATCCACCCATCCATTCATCCACTCATCCACTCGACCCCGCAAGGATTGCCACGAGAGCATATGCCGCCTCCCAATCTGGGCCGGTGGCCACGGCGTCGAACTCGTCCCACAGGCGGGGGTGGGGGTTTACGCCGATGGCGAGGCCGCCCCTCTCGCGGGCGAGGCGCGCGAGGGGCAGGTCGTCGTAGTTGTGGCCCACGGCCACGGGCACGCTCTTGCCCGATTCCCTCAGCCGGCGCTCGACGGCGCGCCGCTTGTCCTCCCCGCTGGCGAGCAGACGCCCGTGGTCGTAGCCCAGGAAAAGCCGTTCGCTGCCGCCGCCCGGCTGGAAGACCACCCTGTTCGCCTCGAAGAAGCTCAGCCCTGGGAACTGCTCGGCGTAGGCCCGCGCCACCACGTCGAGCCCCAGGGTCACGATCCCCGTGGGCGCCTGGCCCGCCAGAAGCTCCACGGTCTCCGCCGCGAGCGGGAACGAGCGCTTCGGCAGCGCGCGTGCGGCCTCGGCGAAGTACTCCTCGGGGATGCCGCGCATCGCCCATTCGTACCAGGCCACGAGCCGCGGCACAGGCGTCTCAGGCCCAACGAGCCGCTTCGCGCGCGTCCAGGCCCGATACGCCCCGCCGATGAAGAGCTTCGGCAGGAAGCCGCGGTCCCCCTTTCGCCGTAGCCTGCGGAGCAGTCGCCGCGCCACCCCCACGCCGAGGGCCTCCTGCGAGATGCCTGGGAAGATGCACTCGTCGAGGTCGAGCGCCACGAGGTCGGCCCGCGCGAAGGCCGCCCGCAGCTCCTCGACTGGCCGCGCCACCGAAATCCGAAGCCCTATCCGCTGCCACTCCACCCGCGGGTCCCCTTCGCCCCCCGGTTTGTAGTGCGGCCTTCAGGCCGTCTCTTGGCGGGACGGGCTGAAGCCCGCACTACGAACCTGCTCATCCACTTCAGTTTCCTTTGGCCCCCTGTGTTCCTGCCCCTCACCCCCGCGGCTCCGCCACCATGTGCTGACTCTCGCCGGGCGTGAGAGGGGTTCGGCGCAGAGCGCCCGTCGGACCGGGCGCCACGAGCACCGCCTTTACCCCCTCAGGCACGGCAAGGCGAAGCTCGTGGCCGCCCTCGACGCTCTCGGCTGCGAAGGCGATCGGGCCGAGTGGCGTGTGGGCGGCCAACTCGAGGCCCCGAAGGTCGCCGAGCTGCGGGCGAATCTCGCACCGGGCGAAGCCGGGCGCCGTCGGGCGAATGCCGGCGATGCTCATGAAGAGGACGTAAAGGGGCGCGACGGGGCAATGGCTCCACTGGTCGCCGCCGTCGGGCTCCGCCTTCCAGCACTCCTGGAGGGTGTTGTTCTCCACGACCGAGCGCATGGTTGCCCAGCGCTCGCGCAGGTCGCGGAGCACGGCGGCGATGCGTCCGCCCTTCGCCAGCGCCCAGAGGCGCCAGCCGGCGTTGGCGGGATACGAGAGGCCCATCTCTGGCGGGCAGTCGGCCAGGGCGCGCAGGGCGGCATCGGCCGAGCCGCCGGGGCACTGGTCGAAGAGGATGCTGGTCGCCAGCGAGCGGTCGCAGAGGCGCACCGCGGCCTCCTCCCTCTCCCCTGGGGAGAGGGCAGGGTGAGGGTGCTCTTCCCTCTCCCCTGGGGAGAGGGCAGGGTGAGGGTGCTCTTCCCTCTCCCCTGGGGAGAGGGCAGGGTGAGGGTGCTTCTCCGCGAGCCAGGGCAGATTGGCGACGAAGAGGCCCCGCTCCGTGCTCCAGAAGCGCCGCACGGCCGCGGCCTGGAGCCTCTTGCCTAACGCCGCGAGCTGCGTCGCCCGCCGCCCGTCGCCGAAGGCGCGGGCCAGCGGCGCCAGGGCGTGCTGAAGCATCGCCGCGGCATACAGGTTGAACGCGCACTGCTTGTGCCGCTGCGCGCGATAGGCGTCGTGGTCAATCCACACGGCGGGCACGCCGATGCCCTCGACGGGCAGCAAGCCATCCTCGCTCCGCACAAGCCCCCTCAGGTAGTCGGCGAAGCGGAGGAGGCGCGGATACGGCTCGCGGACGGCCTCCAGGCCGCCCGTCTCCCAGTAGTGGTTCCAGCAGTCGAATGCGAAGCCTACTCCGTGGTCGAGGAGCGGCCCCCAGGGCGTTGCGCCCACCTGGCGCTGCATCACGCGGGCAAGGCGGTCGTAGGCGGGCCAGCAGTCCAGGAAATAGCCGTCGAGGGTCAGCCCCTGGCTGAACGTGGCGAGGAAGCGGGCGGGCAGGCGCCTCTCGCCGAAGGCGTAGCGGAGGGCGTGGAGCTGGTGCCCGACGTCCCCGCTGTACTGCTGGCGTTCGCGGCCCATGCCGTCCACACACGTCTCCTGCGCGCAGTTGTTCAGCGTGTTCACGCTGGCGTCGAAGAGGCGCTGGAGCGCCGGCTCGCCGCAACTGACCCGCGCGTCATTCGGCCAGGGGAAGACCCGCCGCCGCACACCCACAGCCTGGATGATCACCCCGTCAGTGGCGCAGGCTTGTTGGTTGCGGAGTTCATGAACTCCGCAACCACGGACCGGCTTGGTTATCACCCCATCGGTGGCACAGGCATCCCTTCGCCTTTGCTCAGGGCAGGCCTGCCTGTGAATGTGGAGCTGGAGCCAACGCAGGGACTCGAACTCGAATGCCTCGAATCGGTTGGCCCCCTCGCGGCAGATGAAGCGCGACCAGGCATAGAAATGGGTGTCGAGCCAGGGCGTCTTCACCGGGTCGTGGGCCTCCTGGGCCATCAGCTCAACGACCGTGCCCTCCGGCGCCTCGATGGTGAAGTGGGGCCAGCCGACGATTTGCTCGGGG
>VGYW01000538.1 GCA_016872875.1 Planctomycetota bacterium
CCGCGCTTGCCCTGTCGCACCGTAGCCCCGATCGAGCTATTCCGCCTTACGCCCCCTTTCTCTCAGCCGGTTCCCCACCCCCTCCTGGCCTTCCTCAGCGCGACGAATTCCCGATTCCGCAGCCCTGGACTTCCGGTTTCGGCGAGCCCTTCATCTTACCTCTTCCCCTACTCGTCGTCGTCGTCGTCGTCGTCGTCGTCGAAGTCCCCTGTGGAGGGGCGAGGCCGTCGGACTCGACGACGACGACGAGGACGATCTCAGACCGTCACCTGAACCCCTCCTTGCTGAGGTCGTACTTGCGCATGCGCTCGTAGAGAGCGCGGCGCGAGATGCCGAGGGCGAGCGCGGTGGAGCCCACCTCGCCCCCCCTCTCGCGGAGGGCGGCCTCGATGACGGCGCGCTCCGTGCGCTCCATCTCCTCGCGCAGCCGGCCAGAGGTGGCGGGCAGCGAGAGAAGGCGGGCCGACGAGAAGCCCTCGTCGAGGGTGAAGCTCCCCGCCACACCGCCCTGGGCGGTGATGACCATGCGCTCGACGGCGTTGCGGAGCTCGCGGACGTTGCCCGGCCAGGTGTGGCGCACCATGTCGGCAAGGGCGTTCTCGGGGAGCTTGGGCACCGCCACCCCGTTGCGCTCGGCGGCCTGCTTGAGGAAGAAGCAAACGAGGAGCGGCACGTCCTCGCGCCGCTCGCGCAGCGGCGGCACGGCGATGGTGAGGACGGCGATGCGGTGGTAGAAGTCCTGGCGCATGCGCCCCTGTCGCACCTCCTCCTGGAGGTCGGCCTTCGTGGTGGCGAGCAGGCGGATGTCGGTCCGGCGCGGCCTGTCGTCCCCGAGGGGCTGGACGAGGCCGTCCTCGAGCACGCGGAGGAGCTGCACCTGGGCGCGGAGCGGGATGGCCTCAAGCTCATCGAGGAGGAGCGTGCCGCCGGAGGCGGTGAGGAGCTTGCCCGCGCGCTCGGCCTCCGCGCCCGTGAACGCGCCCTTCGCGTGCCCGAACAGCTCGCTCTCAAGCGTGGTCTCGGGCAGCGCCCCCGCGTTGACGGGCACGAATGGCCCCCCAGCCCGCCGGCTCTCGGCGTGGATGGCCCGTGCGGCCAGCTCCTTGCCCGCACCCGTCTCCCCCACGATGAGCACCGGGGCGTCCGAGCGGGCGACGACCTCCACCTGCTCGTAGAGGTCGAGCATGGGCTGGGAGCGGCCGACCATGGCGAAGCGGCCGTCCTCCTCGGGCGACAGCATGCGCAGGCGGCGGCGCAGCTCGGCCGCCTCGCGGCTCAGGGCCACCTTCTCCGCCGCTCGCGCCACGCACGCAAGCAACACGTCGTCCTCGAACGGCTTCTCCACGAAGTCGTAGGCCCCACGCTTCAGGCAGCGGACCGCCATCGAAACGTCGCCGTGCCCCGTGACCATGATCACGGGCGTGACGAAGCCGCGGCGAAGAACCTCCGCCAGGAACTCCTCGCCGTCCATCCCCGGCATCTTCACGTCCGAGACCACCGCGTCGGCCTCGGGCAGGCCGGGCCAGGCCAGTGCCGCCTCGGCGGACGAGAACGCCTGCACGCGGTATCGGCGCAGGCGGAGCATCTGGGCAATCGAGAGGCGAGCCGCCTCATCGTCGTCAATCACGACCACCAGCCGAGCGATTTCGGATTTCGGATTTCGGATTTCGGATTGAGAGGAAGCCGGATCGCTCATGTCTGCTCCATGGCCTCTTGGATGCCTTCGGGCTTTGGGAGTGGGAGGCGGATGGTGAAGGAGGCGCCCTGGCCTGGGGCGCCCTCGGCGGCGATGGCGCCGCCGTGGTCCTTGACGATGCGCTGGGAGATGGTGAGGCCCAGGCCGGTGCCGTGGCCGTGCTTCTTGGTGCTGTAGAAGGGGGTGAAGAGCTTGGCGGCCTCGTCGGGGGTGAAGCCCTTGCCGGTGTCCCGGACCTCGATGACGACGGGGCGGGCCGCGCCATCGGCGAGCGCGGTGCGGACGGTGAGGAGGCGGGTCTCCGCCTCCTCCATCGCCTGGCGGGCGTTGGTCAGGAGGTTGAGGAAGACCTGTTCGAGGCGGGTCTTGTCGCCGAGCACGTTTGGGAGGCCCTCGGCGAGTTCCAGGCGGGTGTCCACGCCGCTGAGGCGGAGCTAGGGGGTGAGGAACTCGACGCTCTCGCGGATGATGGCGTTGAGGTCGAGTGGGGCGAGTTGGCGCTCGGTCTTGCGGGTCATGCCGCGCAGTTGGTTGATGATGCGGGCGGCGCGGTCCACCTGCTCGGTGATGAGGCGGAGGTTCTCCTTGACCTCTTCGGAGCCGGCGGCCTGTTCTTCGAGCATGAAGAGGGCGTTCTTGGCGAAGTTGCGGATGCCGGTGAGGGGTTGGTTGAGGTCGTGGGCGACGGCGGCGGCCATCTCGCCGAGCTCGGCCAGGCGGGTGGAGTGGACGAGTTGGTCCTCCTGGCGGCGGGCGATGTCGCTGAGCTCGCGGCGCTTGCCCTCGGCCTCCTTGCGGGCCGTGATGTCGTAGGCGTTCACCAGCACGGCGTCCTCGCCGGCGTGCGGGGCGCGCGAGCTCAACACGTCGGCCCAGAGGGCCGAGCCGTCGGCCCGCACGAGTCGGGCCTCGTAGTGGAGGTCGCTTGTGCCGCCCGCCTCGCGCTCGGCGACGAGCGCACGCACGCGGGCGTGCTCGTCGGGCGCGATGAACTCCCAGATGCTCCGGCCGACGAGCTGGTCGGCCGGGCAGCCGAGCATCTCGCCGAAGCGGCGGTTGGCGAAGGTGACCCGGAAGTCGGAGGGGCGGTAGACGACGATGCCGGAGAGGGACTTCTCGACGATCCGCCTGTGCTGCTCCTCGGAGAGGCGCGCCGCGCGGCGCCCCGCCTCCGCCTCCTCGCTGAGCAGCCCCGCGCAGCCGCCCGCGGCTGCCAGGAACCCCGCCCGCGCGAGATCGTGCCAGAGCGGGCTCGCCGCGATGCCAACGGCGTGGAAGCCCAGGAGCACGGCCCCCAGCAGCCCGGCCACCGCCATCCCGCGCCGCCCCCACCACAGCCCGGCTAACACCACGGGCACGTATGCGAAGTGCGTGTAGACCACCTGCGTGTGCCACGCAAGGTTCAGGTAGGCGCTCCCCACCGCATAGACGGCCACCAGCGCGGCCACGATCGTCACGCGCGCTGTCTCAGAGGCCCAGAGCCCCCTTTTCCCGGCGTCCATGAGGCAAGTCCCCAAGCCGAGGGCTTCTTCGCCACTAGATAGCTCGCCACGATTCTTGGTGTTTGTGGGCGGGGCCTCCGTGCCCCGCGGGGCAGAGACGCCCCGCCCACAGCATTGGCCCTACGCAGGTCCGCGCGCTTCGGCCGGGAATCGTGGCAAGCTATTTAGGCTCTGTACGGCAACTCGTAGCGCCGCCGTCCCGGCGGCCTCGGGCGGCCAGCGAGACGCTGGCGCTACCCACTCCGGCCCATTGTCGCACAGAGCCTCGCGCAATTCTACATCCTGCCGCCGGGAAGGGTCAAGCTCCCCAATCGTCCTCGCCCCTCGTCCGCGACTCTCTTGCGACGGGGGGCATGAAACGACGAGGCCGACGCCCGCGGGCGTCGGCCTCGTTGTGGTCTCGGTCCACTGAGGCGGGCGACCGCCTCAGCCTTCCTCCTTACCCTCAGTCGGCTTGATGCCGGTGTCGGTGCCCTCCTTGGCTGCCTTCTTGGCCTCGTACTTCTCGCGGTACTTGAGGGCGAGAGCCTCGGCCTTAGCCTTGCCGTTCACCATCTTCTCCAGGACCGCGAAGGCGGGCTTGCCGGGCTTCGGCTCGGAGGGGTTGTCCTTCTTCGCCTCCTTGTAGGCCTTGTAGGCCTGCGCGTAGTCTTCAGCCATCGCCTTCTGGCGCTTCTCGACCTCGCCGCAGGGCAGGGCCTCGAAGCTCACCGAGCCGGAGGTGTCCTTGGTCATCACGACGGAGAAAACCGTTGGTGTGCCGCCAGACTGGCGGATCAGGCCGCCGCCCGGTCACCCAGCCCACGCGTTGTTTGCCCAACCCGACAGGCCCGCGAGGACGAGCGCTGTCGCGAACAGCCAGCCTGTACGTCTCGTCATTGCCCGGTGCCTCCTAGAGAGAGTCAGTGACGCGCACATACTCACAGCCCTATAAGAGTATACATGTCCGACCCTGTTTGTCAACAGGATTTTGCAGATTTCGCGAAGAAACTGCGCCGGTGCGGTCCGCGCCTCCAACGCGCGGCGGGGCACTCAGCGGGCCTCGCTGGCGGCGTGTTGTGCGGCGGCGAGCCAGGCGGCGCTCGGCGCCACGCCCCAGCCCGGCCCCTCGGGCACACTGAGCGCCCCGTCCCTGACGCTCAACTCGGGGGCGAAGAGGCCCTGGGCCCACGCCGTCGGCTCGATCGAGCACTCCATGTGCGGCCCGGCGTTCGGGATGGCGGCCAGGAGGTGGAGGGTGAACACGGACACCATCGAGAGGTTGGCGGCGTGGGGCACACACGGCAGGCCGGCCACGGCTGCCATTTCGGCCACCCGCCGCGCCCGCGAGAGGCCACCGACGTAGCAGACGTCAGGCTGCACGATGTCCACCACCCGCATCCGTATCATCCGCCGCCACTGGGCAAGGTCGTTGTCCTGCTCGCCGCCCGCCACCGGGACGTCCAATGTGGCCGTAACCTCTTGAGTCCACTCAAGTTCCCAATACGGGCAGGGCTCCTCGAAGTGGGCGAAGCGGTGCTGTTCGAGGAGGCGGCCGACCTCGATGGCCCGCCTGGCGGTGTAGCAACTGTTCGCGTCGGCGAGGAGGCGGACGCCGTCGCCGACGCCCTTTCGGACGGCGGGGATGAGGGCCTCGGTGCGGCCTGGCCACTGGTCCTCGTCGTGTCCGCACACCTTGCCGATGCGTATCTTGAAGGCGCGGAAGCCTTTAGCATCTCGCAGGCGGGCCAGGCGGTCGGCCTCGTCCTGCGGCTTGATGTCGCGCCGCATGCTCGAGCCGTAGACAGGGACGCGGCGCGGCTTGCCCCCGAGCAGCTCGCACACGCCCTTGCCCTCGCGCTTCCCGCGCAGGTCCCACAGCGCGGTCTCGATGCCGCACGTGGCCCGGCAGACGTACGACCAGGGGAACTTGTATTCGGCCTCGATGCAGCGTTCGGCGAGAGCCGCGATGTCGCCCGCGTCGGCCCCCAGCGCGTGAGGGGCGATCTGCTTGTGGAGC
>VGYW01000539.1 GCA_016872875.1 Planctomycetota bacterium
CGACGAAGGCCACGTCGTAGTCGTCGCTGTGGTTGTCTATCGCCTCGCGGAACTCCACGATGTCCACGTGGGGCACGATATCGAGGATTTCGTCCTCGAGGTTGAGGAACTGTAGCTGGCAGCCTTCGCAGGAGGCGAAGCTGAAGAAGGCGAGACGGGGTTTAGCCACGATCATGCTCCTGGTGTCGGAGGAATGAGGATGAATGGATGAATGGATGGGTGGATGAATGAATGTCTTGCAACCATCCAATCATCCATCCATCCACCCATCCTTCCCATTCAGATGCCCTCTCTGAGTCGTTTGACCTGTTCGTAGGTGAAGACGGGGCCTTCCTTGCAGACGTAGGTGCCGCGAATCTGGCAGTGGCCGCACCAGCCGAGTCCGCACTTCATGCGGCGCTCGAGGGAGCAGATGCAGCGGTTTTCGGGGATGCCGCAGGAAAGGGCTTCGAGGACGGCGTACTTGAACATGATGGGCGGGCCGATGATGACGGCCAGGGTGGCGGCGGGGTTGATCTTGATCTTCTTGAAGAGGGTGGTGATGACGCCGACGTTGCCCTTCCAGCCCTCGGCCGGGCGGTCAACGGTCACGAGGGTCTGCACGTCGGGGCGCGAGACCCACTCCTGGATGTCGCCCTGGAAGAGCAGGTCGCCCGGCGTGCGCGCGCCCACGAGGATGGTCACCTTCCCATAGTCCTGGCGCCGGTCGAGGACGTATTGGATGAGGGAGCGGGCGGGCGCCAGGCCGAGGCCGCCGGCCACGAAGAGGAAGTCCTTCCCCTTGTGGGCCGAGGGGTCGAAACCGTTCCCGAACGGGCCGCGGATGCCCAGCGTGTCGCCCACGCCCAACTGGTGCATGGCGTTGGTGACCGAGCCGACGGCTCGGACGCAGAGCTCGAATGCCTGCTCTCTGGTTGGGGATGAGCAGACGGAGATGGGGGCCTCGCCGACGCCAAAGACGCTGACCTGGACGAAGCTCATCGGGGGGTGGGCGAGGGGCCGGCCGTCGTGGGGCACGACGCGGAACCACTTCTCCTTGGGGGTGAATTGCTCGGCGGCCACGATGCGCGCCAGCTTGGGCAAGAAGGGCGTCGCGGCCGGCGTGGAGGCGACAGATGTGGAGGTGGCAGGAACGCTCATGTCAACGGCTCCCTGCAATCTGGTTGTAGGTTTCGACGGAGGAGATTTTTGCGACGCAGACGCGGTCGCAGCGGCCGCAGCCGACGCAGCCCATGCGGCCGAAGTCTTCGAGGATGTACTTGCCCTTGCGGAAGAAGCGGTGGCGGAGGCGGTCGGCTCGGCGCTGGCGGAAGTTCTCGCCGCCCGCCACCTCGGCGAAGTCCACGAGCTGGCAGGAGTCCCACACCCGCATCCGCTCGCCCTCCTTGAGGCTCAGGGCCACGCGCTCCTGCACGTCGAAGCAGTAGCAGGTCGGGCAGATGATGTTGCAGGAGCCGCAGGAGAAGCACCGTCGCCCGATGGCCTCCCAGATCAGGCTGTCGTAGCTCTCGTCGAGGATTTCGGGCAGGTACTTGACGTCGAATGGGAGCTTGTGCCGGAAGCTCTTGGCCTTCTGGTCTTCGACCTCCTGGCGTGCGGCGAAGTCGGCGCTCGCGGCGGGATGGGCCTCACGCGTGGCGCCGTCGAGGAGCTCCTTGCCGCGCGGGGAGAGGATTTCGACGAAGTAGCGGTCGCCGAGGTCGGTGAGGAACAGGTCGGCGCCGTCGCGGCGCGGCAGCGAGCCCATGTCGAGACAGAAGGCGCATTCGTCGCACGGCTTATTGCAGTCGAGGCCGATGACGGCGGCGCGCTCGCGGCGCCCTAGGTAGGCGGGGTCGCCGGGGCCGTCGGCGAACACGGCGTCGAGGAGCCAGGTGGAGGCCATGTCGCACGGGTGCGCGCCGAGGACCACCTGGGGCCTGGTGGGGGCGGGGGGCGGCTCGAGTTGGACGGCGTCGCCGAGCTTGTAGCGCAGGAGCGCCTCGTATTGGGGCATGAAGTACTTCTTCGGGCTCATGAGCGCGATCGGGTAGTCCATGCGCAGGTCGTCCGCGCGGTCGAGCTCCTGGAAGACGAACTTGTTCTCCTTGGCCACGGGGCCGGCCACGGAGTTGCGGCTCATGAGGGCCCCGACGAAGCCCTTGAAGCCTTTCTTGCTGAGAACCCTTGGCAGCATAAGCTGTCTCCAGAGATGGAACGCGTGGGAGGTCAGGAGTTGGGCTGTCTGGGTGCGGCCCCCTTGGCGAGCATGCTGTTCACCCGCTCCACGAGGTCCGATGGCTCAATCGGCTTGGTCACGAAGGCCTCCACGGGGAGGAAGTCCTCGTCCTTCTCCGGGGAGAACCTTAGCCCCGTTTTTTGCTCGATAGCGGTGAGCATGAGGACGGGGAGGTCTTTGAGGACGGGGTCGTTTCGGATTTCGTAGGCCACGTGGAAGCCCTCGGTCTCCGAGGTCATCATCACGTCGAGGATGAGGAGGTCGGGCTTCCGCTTGCGGAGCTTGCGGAGGCACTCCTGGCCGTTCGGGGCGCTCTCCACCGTGAAGTTGGAGGCCTCCAGCACCACCTTGAGTGCCTCGACGATGTCGGGGTCATCGTCGGCGATCAGGATCGTCTTGCCGGCAGCGTTCGCCATTTGGGGCTCCTGGGACGCTGGGTTGGGTGCTCGCCTGCTTGTGAAAAAAGTCACAAGCGGGGTAACAAAAACTGGCCCTCCTCCACGTGCGATTATTCTAGCAGGTTGCCTCCCCGAATGCAAGCCGAGATTCAGGCCCATCCGACAAACCAGCTTGACTTTTGCCCCGCACCCTGGTTGCATATAAGGCGCTTGCGTCACATGAGTGGTGCGTCTCTCGCTCATGTCGGCCGGCGATCAGTGGATGGGCGGATGGGTGTGAGACAATCGTCCATTCCTCCATCCAATCATGCTCTTTGGATGCGGCGGAAGGCCGTCTTGGGCGGCAAGTCCTGGGAGCGGGGCCAATGCGGAGAGGGAAGGAGAGCTAGATGGACGAAGGCATGAATCGGCGGGCGTTTCTCGTGAGGGGCGGGGCAGGTGCGGCAGCGGCCGCCGCACTCGGCTCAGGCCTGGCCGCTGAGGCGCCGGCCAAGCCACGCATCGTGGTGGCCTCGGGCGGCGGAGCACCCGACTCCGACGACGGGGCGCTCAAGCGGATGAAGGCCGCGCTCGACAAGTGGGGCGGCTTCCCAGAACTTGTCAAGGGCAAAAAGGTCCTTGTCAAGATCAACGCGACCGACGGGGGCTTCCGCGACGCCAACACCTCCTCCCAGGCCACCGGCGCGCTCATCAAGCTCCTCAAGGACTGCGCCCCCGCCTCCATCACCGCGATAGGCCAGGAGTGGGGCGGCTGGGGAGCCAAGCGCGAGGGCCTGCCCACCCTCGGCCAGCTCCTCAAGACCCTCGATGTCCCCGTGAAGAACCTCGAACGCTACTGGGTGGCCGGCAGCGAGGCACACTATAAGCTCATCGAGCCGTCGCCCGAGCCGTGGAAGGAGCTGATGGTGGCGAAGGACATCTTCGAGCCCGACGCCGTGCTCATCAATCTCCCCAGGCTCAAGACCCATCCCCACTGTGTCTTCACCGCCTGCATCAAGAACATCATCGGGCTGACGCGGCGCATGTACGGCTTCCACAAGGTGGACGAGCTGACTGAGGTGGCGAAGCGGTTCGACCCCGCCGACAGCGACGGCTGGCACGTCTTCCCCAAGAAGCTCGGCAACGCCTTCAAGCTGGGCGTCGGGCCGCGCATCGCGCTGAACATCGTGGACGCGAACGAGGCGAACTACGGCTGGCGCGGCCCGGGCAAGCAGCGCATCGGCACGTTCCCCACGGGGATCGTGATGGTGGGCAAGGACGCCCTGGCGCTCGACGTCTACGGCTGCAAGCTCCTGGGCGACGAGCTGAACAAGAAGACGCCCGGCATCTACCCCGGCCCGCTCGACGACTGGTCGAAGGGCGACAGCGACTGGATAGCGTTCAACAAGGGGAAGGCGAACTACCTGAGGGTCTGTGCCGACCTCGGCGTGGGCGAGGCCGACCTCGCCAAGGTGGAGGTGCAGCAGGCGAGCGCCGGCTGAGCAAGGCCGGCGGCTTCGCCTTGGCGTTGATCGATCGAATCGATCGAATCGGTCGAATCGGTCGAATCGATCGGATCAATCCCGTTCTTGCCCGCCCCTTCCTGCCGTGTGCGGCGGCTGGCCCTGGACGGCTCTCGCCCGCTCCACGCGGGCAAGCTCTTCCTCCGCCTTGCGAGCCGCCTCGGCGCCGGGGTAGGCAGCGATGGTGGCGCGGAGGCGGGCGGAGCGCTCGGGGTCGTCGGGGGCGGCACGCCAGGCGCGAAGGGCCACGCCGATTGCGGCCTCGGCCTCCTTCTCCCGCTCGGCCTCCCGCAACACGCCCGTGACACGCCAGTGGACGAGCAGGCCGACCGCGACGACGATGAGGACGGTCGTGGCCCACGATGCGGCGCTCCACCAGAGCCGCCTGCGGCGCTCGGCGCCCCGCGCCGCCGCCCGCGCCCGCAACTGGCCCCGGACCGCGGGGCGCTCTGGATGCCCAGCCTCGCCCGACATGGAAGGCTCCTCACCGCAAGCGGAATACCCAGGCCCCGCCGTCTGACGATAGCGGCCCCGCCACTGGCACGACCTCCAGCCCCGGCTCCTGGCGGAGGGCATAGGCCAAGCGCGGGTCGCGCCAGACGATGAGCGCCTTCGCACCCTCCCGCCGCATCTCCGCCACGATGCCCTTCGGGTCGCGCGCCACGGGCATGCCCGCGTACTGCGCATCGAGGTAGTAAGCCGTGTGAAGGCCGTCCCACCAGTCGTTCGACGCGAGCGGCCCCTCGACGCCCAGCGCCTTCAGTCGCTCGGCCACCAGGCGGTGCTCCCGCCCCGGCGGAGGCCCGGAGAGCAGGGCGTGCAGGAACCCCACGGGCCGCCACCCGAACGACAGGAGCAGCAGCCCCGCCCCGAGCGCCATCGCCGGACCGCGCCAGCGCGCACGCGCCAGGAGCCGCGGCAGCAGGCCCACGAAGTGGAACGCCGCCACCGCCGCCAGGAGCATGAGGAGCCATAGATAGCGCTTCTCGGCCACGTGCGCCAGCGCGTATCCCCCGCCGTAGAGGAGCGCCGCAAGCGCCAGTGCAAGATAGG
>VGYW01000540.1 GCA_016872875.1 Planctomycetota bacterium
GCCCCCTTCGGGGGCTTGGATGGGGGGGACGCGCGATCCCAGGGCTCCCTGCGGTCGCCCTGGGCTACGGCTGGGTCGCCCGCGTCGGCGGGCTACAAGCCCCCGAGATGTGGGCAAAGATCAGGGCTTCGCCCTGGGCTGTTATAGTGCGCCCCTGTCGGGGCTGAGGAGCCGCCCGCCACTATCGGGGGCCATACCCCGTCGAAAGGGCGCCTTGCTCTGCTCGTCGCACCGAGATATACTGCCAGTGACTGAGGAGACGCGACAGATGGCCAGTGTGAGAGAGACCTCGATGAGGGCCGCTGGGTGACCGAGGAGGAGGTTGAGAGGCGGATGGCCAAGTGGCTCGATTTCGATCGTCCTCGTCCGTCGTCCTCGTCCTCGACTCCTCTGGCTCCCCTAAGCCGAAAGAATCGAGGACGAGGGACGAGGACGAGGGACGAGGACGATTGAAGACCCGGCCAGTTGACTTCTGGCGCGGTTTGCGCCATGATAGCGGCCAGTCGGGAGGTTGCCCGGGGATGGTCTCCGGGCGCAACACTAGGAGGCCAGCTATGGCAAGTCGGCGCTTGGCGTTTGTGGGCGCCGCCCTTGTGCTGGCCGCGTGCTGCCTGGGCGTGTGGGCCGCCGAGACTCCCATCTCGGGGCCACAGGCCGGCGATGGAACGCCGTCCTTCAACGTCCAGGACATCACCGGCCTCGCCAAGGGCGGCACGGTCTGCTACACCTGACGTTACGGGGGGCGTCCGACGCTCATGGTCTTCGCGCGAGCGGCGGACGACCGCTTGACCAGGCTGGTCAAGGCGATTGACAAGTTCGTGGCCGACAACAAGGAGAAGCGGGCAGCCAGCTTCGTCGTCCTTCTCGACGAGAACAACGATGCTAACCAGGCCAAGCTCGCCGAGTTGGCGAAGAAGAACGACGTCGCGACCCCTCTCACCATCTCGGTGGAGGGCGCGAAGGGGCCGGGCTCCTACAAGCTCAACGCCGAGGTGCCCATCACGGTCCTCGTGAGCAAGAAGAACAAGGTTCACGCCAACTTCGCCCTGGCCGCTTCCGCCGACGAGGAGGCCCAGAAGAAGGAGGCCGCCGCCATCCTGGCCGCCGCCGAGAAGATGCTCGCCGAGTAGCCGCCAGGCCATCTTCGTTCCACTTCCCACACGGGCAGCGCCCACCACGGCGCTGCCCGTCTTCGCTTAAGGCGGCCGGTGCCCGCAACCAAAGGGAATGGCTGGGCTCAGAGCATCCACCAGGGGAGCGCGAGCACGCGGTCGCTGAGTTGCATGGGGCGGGGGCAGCGGCAGACGACGTAGCCGCTGTCGGCCCGGTCCGGGTGCTCGGCCAGGAAGGAGTGGAGGTGGCGGGCGTCGGCACTCGTCGGGCTATCGGCCCACTTGGCCTCGATCGGCGTGTAGCGCCCGGCCCGCTCGATCACGAAGTCCACCTCCGCGCCGCCCCGAGTGCGCCAGTAGTAGAGCCGGCCCTCCTGGCGGTATTGGAGCCGCTTCCAGAGCTCCACGGCCACCCACTGTTCGAAGGCCCCGCCCGGGTTGGCGAGGATGGTGCCCGGCTCGAGGGGCAGTTCCGCCGCCGCGTGACGCACCCCAGGGTCGAAGAAGTAGAACCGCGGGCTTGTGACCAGCCTGCTCCGGGCGCGTCCGCTGAAGGCCTCGACGCGGAAGCCGACGAACATGTCCTCGAGGATCTGATAATATGACTTGATCGTGGGTGCCGACAGGCCGATCTCCTGCGAGAGCTTTTGGTAGTTGAGTGCCTGGCCGCACTCGAGGGCGGCCAGGCGGAGGAACCTGGCGAAGGCCGCCAGGTCGCGCACCGCGGCTTCGCGGCGGACCTCTTCCTCGAGGTAGATGGCGGCATAGGCGCGGAGCAGGTCGCCTCGGTTCCCCGCGGGCGCCGTCACGAGCCCCGGAAGCTGGCCGTACAGCAACCGGTCCACCAGGCCCATCGCGGGGAAACACGCGCGAGGGGGGCCGCTGGAGTCCCAGCCGAAGGGGAGAGGCGACGGCACGCCGGGCGCCGCCTGCGCGTCGTCCGCCGCCGGGCACTCGCAGAGGGTCAGCCCCAGAAGCCGCAGGAGGATGGCCCGGCCTGGCAGCAGGTTGGCCCCGGCCATGCGCAGCCTTCGGGCCGAACTGCCCGACAGGACGAACTTCCAGCGCCCCGGCTCCCGGTCGTAGAGCGATTGCACGGCGTTGATCAGCGCCGGGGCGAGCTGGACCTCGTCAATCACCACCTCGGGCCGCGAGCCGCCGCGCGGCATGGCCTGGCATTCGGCCACAAACGTCTCCCCGTGCAGCGCATAGCGGGCGTGGTCCAACGGGTCCACCAAGTTCACCAGGAGTGCTGGCCTGGGGAAGAGCTGCTTGAGGAGCGTGGACTTGCCGGTCTGCCGAGCGCCAAACAGGATCAGAACGTATGGATTCGCCCGGTTCCGCTCGACCTCCTGTGCCAGCCACCTATCGTACATTAGAACCTTCCGTCGTGACTCGTGCGCGTCTTGCGCACATGTTGGCGAGGATGGATGGATGAATGGATGGGTGGATGAATGTCAGACAATCATCCATTCATCCATACATCCAATCATCCTCTTTGGTTGCGGCCACGGGCCGCATTAGGCCATCCCTTGGACTTGCAAGGCAAATATAAACCATTCCTTTTGATTTGTCAACCCGCGCTTCGCCTTCTCTTCAGTTCCTCGAGCACCCTCAAGTCCTCCATGTCCTTCGGCCGGCCGGCGGCGCGCTTCATCAACGGCATTCTCGTTTAATGATCTCAACAGGCCTCTGATGTCCATAGCGCAGGAGCATCCGCTTGACTTCGTTCGACCGCTGGATCATCATCTGGAAGCGCTCGCGGGTGGCCAGCGAGAGCTGGTAGTCGAACTCGAAGGCCAGCTCCCTACAATGACCAATGGCGCAGTGACCAATGGCCAACCGAAGGCCCTGCCTTGCCATTGATCATTGGTCATTGGTCATTGGACTTTCCCGTCTTCGGGCGCGCTCCAGCAGGGCCAGGACTGGCTCTGCCTTGAGAGCGCTCTTGTAGACCACCACGTCTTCCGAGACGGTGGCCCCCTCTGGGATGCAGCGCTCGGCGACCGCGAGGTAGATGCGGCGGCCGCGGAAGCGCCGAAGCGTCTCGCGCTTCTTCGCAAGATACTCGGGGGTCCAGAAGCCCACGATCTCCAGGAGCACCTCGGTGCCGTCGTCGTGGCGGAAGGCGAAGTCGGGCACGAAGGCGCTCTGCCCCTCGATGAGCACCTCGGCCTCGCGGTGGAGGCGCCAGCCGTCGCGCTCGGGGCCGAACTTCGCCGCGAAGCCCTCCTCAATCGAGGAGTCGAACTCCGCCGGCGCGGGCATGGTGCTCTGAAGCCCGTCGCGGCACGAGAGGGCGAGGGTGGCCCTTCCGCCCCAGTGGGTGCGGAGCGTCGCCCGCATCGTCCAGCCCCGGCACGCCAGGAGCGCGGGGAGGAACTTCGCGAAGTTGATCCCATAGCGCCGGGTCTCGCGCAGCACCGAGGCCGGGCCGGAAAGCTCGATGAGGTATCTCGCCACAGGCGGGACGCCTGTGCCACCATCCTTCTGTTGTTCAGGCAAAATGCCTGTGCCACCTGCCCCTTGTTCCCCCACAGGCTGGAGGCCTGTGCCACCGTTCCTCTGTTCTTGGTGGCACAGGCCTCCGGCCTGTGGGGGGATGCGGCGGATGTCGTGGAGAAGCCTGGCGAGCTTGGCGTAGCGGAGAATGGTCTTGAAGTCCTCGCTCGCGGTCACGACAAGGCTCTCGGCCCGATAGAGTGCGGCCTGGAGCTGGGCGACGTTGTAGCGGCGGAGCAGCGCCGCGGCATCGGGATAGCCCTCGAAGGCCGTGAGGCGATGGAAGTCCATCACGTCGGCATAAAGCTCCGCCTCGATCTCCGGCCAGGGCCGGCCGAGGCGTTGGGCGATGAGGGCCTTCGCCTCCGCCTCCGTGTTCTCGAAAAGCTGGTCGCGGCTCTCGACCAGGGGATGAAGCGGCGCCGCGATGTCGAAGACCGCCAGCCGCAGCCTCGCCGCCTCGCCGCGGCGGTCCGTGTCGAACTCCCCCGCCTCATCGAGCAGTTTGCAGAATGCCTGGACTCGCCGCGTATCGCAGTCCGGCTCGTTCGCAAGCATCCCCTCCACCGAGCGGTGCAGCTCGCGCCGCGTCTTCCCGATGCCGTGCTGATAGGCCAGCAGCATCCGCCGCGCGTAGTCCAGATAGTGCGCGTGCGCCCGCTGCGTCAGCCGGTCGGGCAGCGCCCGGCCCTGGTCGTAAACGACGATAGATTGCTCGCTGGTGAGCACGGAGTGTGGCCCTAGCTGCAACGCCCTCTGTTCCCTCTCCCTCGGGGAGAGGGGTAGGGTGAGGGTGCTTCGACGTCGGGGAGCGCCCAAGCACCCTCACCCCAACCCTCTCCCCGAGGGAGAGGGAGATGAGGTGCACGCGCTCGCGCGCTTCAGCAGGCCGCTGTCGAGTTCCACCGTCAGGCGGCTCTGCATCTTGGCTTCCTCGGCCATTCGTTGATCCCTTGCCCGCGAGTGTAGTCCGCCCGCGCTGGGATGTCAAGGCAGGGACTCGATGCATGCGCGGCAAGCAGTTTGACGGGCCTCGCGCGGAGCGTAGAATGCTGGTTGGCGTTCGCACTCGCGTGGGCGACCTTCTGCTCTGAAAACAGTTGGGCGGTGAAGTGACTCTCAGTCGCGCCATCGAGTCAATCGGCATGCCGTTTCTGGAGACCGAGACGTCCATTCTCGATGTCAGGGCAGGGATCGGCCTGCCGATCACGGTGTATAAGGCGAAGCGAGTGTTCCAAGAGTCTTACCCATCCGTAGAGAATGTCTCGACTGAGAGGAACCGGATCCTGTGGTCGGACGGGATCAGTGAGTACCAACTGACGGTCGAACCGATCAAGAGGGAGGTCCCGCCAGATTCTTGACCGGTCAGTGGCCGGCGAAGGAATGCCACGGACTAACACGGACGATGACGGACTCGTGCCTCTGAGTGCGCCGACCATCCGTCAGTGCTTGTCCGTGTCTGTCCGTGCGACTTGGCGCTGGGGGCCAGTTGGCAGCCTGTGGCGGGGGCGATGGGGGCTAAGTGCTTGTGCGGCAGTGGCTTAGGGAG
>VGYW01000541.1 GCA_016872875.1 Planctomycetota bacterium
TCGTTGCTACGGACAAGGAGCTGACAATGAAGTTCGTGAGCGTCCGCGACTTCCGCAACCGCACCGCAGCGATCCGCAAGGCCCTTGAGACCGAGCAGGAGATGGTGCTGACCGCCAACGGCAAGCCCTTCGCCATTCTGGCGGGGGTGAACGAGGACAGCTTCGAATTGTGCCTCGCCGCGCTCCGTCGCGCCCGCGATCGCGCTCTGCTGGAGGAGATCTGGACGGATGCCGAGGCACAAGGTGTGGACAAGATGACGATGGAGGAGATTGATGAGGTCATCGCGCGGGCCAGACGTGAAAGGCGTGCGGGGAAATGAATGCCGTCCTTGACACGAACGTCCTGGTCTCCGGCTTGCTCACGCGTGGCGGAGTGTGCGCGCGAATCATCCTTTTCTTCGCTGATGGGGCGGTCACGCCTTGCGTGGACGCGCGCATTCTGGCTGAGTGCCAGAGGGTTCTGCCGCGGCCAGAGCTGCGAATCCGGCCCGACAGGGTCTCTCGCCTCCTGGCCGCCATGCGGTGGGACGCGGAGCTCGTCACGCCCCGGTCGCTGGCGGTGCGACTGCCCCACCCAGATGACCTTCCGTTCCTCGAAGTCGCCGCTCACGTACGATGCCCGCTCGTCACATGCAACATCCGCCACTTCCCTGCACATGCTCGGGCTGGCGTCACCGTCCTCAGCCCACGGCAATCCCTCGACCTCATCCAGCGAACGCTATGATTCGACCCTTCTTCATACCTGGCCTGGTGATCGCGGCTCTCCTGGTCGTGGACTCCGGCGCGGCCGGGGAGAGGTTCCTTGCCACCCAGCCCCTCATCGAGAAGCCCATGCCCGTCGAACTCGACATGGGCACGGCACGGGTGAATTGGAACCACCAGAAGTCGTCCACCATCGAGTTCGCGGAGGCGCGGGACTGGTCGGGCTTCACGGGGCTGAGGGTGCGGGTGCGGACGGAGAGGCCGCGGGAGGATGCCTCGGTGACGGTGTGGCTGGCGGAGGAGGACGGGAGCTGGTATCACGTGAAGGACGCCGTGCCGCTGGCCGACGCGGAGAACGAGGCCGTGCTTCGCTTCGACGACTTCGTGCTCGCCGAATGGGTGGCGCCCGCGGGATTCCACCTCGATGAGGATTACTGGCTCGACCTCAAGAGCATCAAGTCGCTCGCCGTCGGAGTCATCAACCCCCTCGGCGTCGGAACCGTGGCGTTCACGGCGACGGCGATTGACCTGGTGAAGGAGGAGTTGCCGCCGCCGGCCGCGGCGAAGCTGACGGTGACGGGCAAGACGCTGTCGGTGAACGGCCACGACGTGGTGCCTGCGGGCATCTTCGGCGGGTTCGCCTTCGACCTTCCGCAGGAGTACCGCCCCGGCTGCCAGCGGGGCCTCTACCCCACCACGCGGCCCCGAATTCCGCGCCAGACCTTCGCCCGATTCAAGGGGGAAGAGCTTGGACCCGACAGCGGGAAGGTGCTCGAACGTCTGAAGAGCAGTGAGCCGTTGGCGAAGTTCTTCATGTCGAAAGCAGATGAGTTCAAGGGCAAGGCGCAGCAGGCCGACCTCGCCCGTCTTCTGAACAACCTGCTCGACAAGCCGCTCTACGACGCCGAGGCCTGGAAGGGCGTGGCAATCCCCGACCCCCTCAAGCCTAAGCTCGCGGCGCCCGACAAGCCCAACCACACCGAGCTGATGGAGGTGAACCGACGCCTCCTCGAGGCCGCGTTCCCCGAGCTGCCCAGGAATCCCGAGGGCGGCCCCACCGAAGCCTTCTACATTGACTGCTTCGGCGAGCGGAAGGAGACGGCGCTCTACCTCACCCGCGACGACTGGCGGCAGACCCTCGACGCCTGGGGCCGCGCCTTCGCCGAGAACGCCAAGAAGTCCGGCTGCCTCGCCGTCCTCGAGTTCTGGAACGAGCCGTACCTCAACTGGGCCGACCGCAGCGGCATCCACTACAGGCCAGAGCTCTACAGGGTCGAGAAGGCCGTCGAGGGCGGCCCCGTCGCCGTCAAGCGCAAGAACCCCGCCGCGCCCGACGAAGTCATCCCCCACTTCAAGTGGAAGAAGACCGAGAAGGGCTGGCGGGTCGTGGACGAGACCGCCTTCACCTTCTGGTCGGGCATGGGCAACGGCTTCATCTACGACACCATGCTCGCCGTCATGGGCAAGGCCGTCAAGGAGACCCACCCCGGCGTCGTCGTCTCCGGCGGCTGGGGCTTCCGATGGAACGAGGACCACTGGGACGCCTGGCGCCTGCTCTACAAGCCGACCATTGACCGCAACATCGCCTGGATTGACGCCGTCCACGAGCACCACTACATGGGCGAGCCGGTCGGCATGCACGGCACCTACGAGGTCCTCGCCGCCTACGGTGTCACGCAGCACAACAAGTGGCTCTACTCGCTCAACACCGAGACCAACGACCTGCTCGACAGCCCGGCCCGCGGCCGCGTGGACGAGCCCGAGAAGCGCCAGCGCTCCAAGGAATACCGCCAGATGGCCTACAACCTCCGCGACTGCGTCTACGGCGTCATGCAATCGCCCGACAAGCTCCTCGGCCGCACGGTCATCCACGCCTACAAGATGCCCGAGGCCACCCGTGTGGCCTATGGCATGATGAAGAACCTCCGCGGCCGCCTCATCGAGGCCGAGAGCTCCGACCCCGACGTGTGGGTCGTCGCCTCAGTGGACGGCACGGATCCGAAAGCGATGCCGCCTCAGCCGGGCCAGACCCTCGTCGTCTTCGTCCTCAACGACGGCAATCACCCGCGAGCCATTTCGCTCGACATTGCGGCGCCCGCGGGCACGAGCTTCAAGCCCGGCACAATCGAGCGGAACAGCGTGGACTGGGCGACGTTTGCCATTGACCTGAAGAAGGAAGACACAAGACTGCCTGAAGGCGGGACTACAAACCTGCGTTTCGACATGAAGCTGGACAGCAAGCTGGCGTGGAAGGTCTCGCTCCCGCTTGAGGGGGCCATCGGCAAGCAGGACGAGGTGCGGCGGAGGCAGTTCTTCAGCAAGGACATCATCCAGCCGGTGCGCCGCGGCAAGCCCTTCGCCACATCGGTCGCCCTCGACCCCGAGGCCCTCAAACAGACGAAGCGTGCCTGGCTTCGGACCGTCGTCGAGAGCATCGCCCGCGGGGAAGCCCTCGCCGCCGTCGGCGGCCAGACGATCCCACTCCCCGCGGCCTACACGCAGGACAACGTGACCCGCATCGTGGAACTGCCCCTCGACCCGGCCGTGCTGAAGGCCAAGACGGATGTCGCATTCTTCGTCGCTCCCGGCAACCACGCCGGCTACCGGGTGGACATGACCAGCATCGTGCTCGAGGACGGACAGCCGCGGAGGTAGGCCTTGAGGAGAGATGGCTGTGGGAAAGCTGCCGTGCGCGATCGCGCTCCTGGCCGGGACGGCCTCGGCGCAGAACTTCAGGCTGTGGTATGACAGGCCGGCCAGGAATTGGTCGGGGGAGGCCCTGCCCCTGGGCAACGGCAGGCTCGGGTGCATGGTGTTCGGCGGCGTCGCACGCGAACGCATCCAGTTCAACGAGGACAGCCTCTGGACCGGCGACGAGAATCCGAGCGGCGACTACAAGACGATGGGCGCCTACCAGAACTTCGGCGACCTGCTGATCGAGCTGCCCGCCGAGGCCAAGCCCGCCCAAGAAGAAGGCTACCAGCGGGCGCTGTCGCTAGCCGACGCCGAGCACCGCGTGACGTTCAAGAGGGAGGGTGTCACCCACACGCGGGCCGCGTTCGCAAGCCATCCCGACCAGGTTATCGTCCTGCGCTGGGCGGCGGACAAGGCGGGCGCAGTGTCGGCCTCGGTCAAGCTCCAGGGTGCCCACGGCGAGACCCCCAAGGCCGAGGGAAACGAGCTCAGCTTCGCCGGCTCGCTCAAGAATGGGCTGGAACACGAAGCGCGGGCGCGCGTGTTGGCCAAAGGCGGCAAGGTCGAAGCGAAAGACACGGCGTTGCACCTCAGCGGCTGCGACGAGGCTGTGGTCCTGCTCGCCGCAGGCACAAGCTATCTGCCGGACTACGCGAAGAAGTACCACGGGCCGCACCCAGGCGAGCGGCTCCGCCGGCAGCTCGATGCCGCGGCGAAGCTCGGCTACGACGAGCTGCGGGCGCGGCACGTCGCCGACTTCCAGAAGCTCTTCGGGCGGGTCGCTGTCGCCTGGGGCGAGACGGCGCCAGCCGTCCGCGCTCTGCCCACCGACAAGCGGCTGGCCGCCTACCGCGCCGGCGGCGCCGACCCCGAGCTGGAGGCCATGCTCTTCCAGATGGGGCGCTACCTCCTCATCTCCTGCTCGCGGCGGCCCGGGCTGCCGGCCAACCTCCAGGGCCTCTGGAACGACAGCAACTCCCCGCCCTGGAGCTCCGATTACCACGCGAACATCAACGTCCAGATGAACTACTGGCTCGCCGAGCCGTCGAACCTCGCGGAGTGCCATCTGCCCTTCTTCGACCTCATCCAAAGCCAGCTCGAGCCCTGGCGCAAGGCCACGCAAGCCGACAGGGAGTTCAAGACCGCCTCTGGCACGACACGTGGCTGGGCGCTGCGCACCTCGCACAACATCACCGGCGGACTCGGCTGGAAGTGGGACAAGACGGCCAACGCCTGGTACTGCCAGCACCTCTGGGAGCACTACGCCTTCGGCGGCGACA
Source organism: Planctomycetota bacterium (assembly GCA_016872875.1). Next base: position 4,677 of record VGYW01000541.1, read on the forward strand.
AGGAGTTCCTCAAGACCGTCGCCTATCCCATCATGAAGGAGATCACCGAGTTCTGGGAGGGCCGGCTCAAGGCCCTGCCCGACGGCAGCCTGGTGGTCCCCCGCGCCTGGTCGCCCGAGCACGGCCCCGACGAGGACGGCGTGAGCTACAGCCAGGAGATCGTGTGGGACCTGTTCAACAACTACGTCGAGGCCGCCGACGCGCTCGGCGCCGACAAGCCCTACCGCGACAAGGTGGCCGCGATGCGCGACAAGCTGGTGACGCCCAAGATCGGCAAATGGGGCCAGCTCCAGGAGTGGATGGTGGACCGCGACGACCCGAAGGACCAGCACCGCCACACCTCGCACCTCTTCGCCGTCTATCCCGGCCGCCAGATCAGCATGGCGAAGACGCCCGAGCTGGCGAAGGCGGCGGCGGTCTCGCTTGCTGCGCGCGGCGAGGCGGGCGACAGCCGGCGGAGCTGGACGTGGCCCTGG
>VGYW01000542.1 GCA_016872875.1 Planctomycetota bacterium
GCCCACGATTCGCTCGTCGGGCAGGCGGCAGGGGGCGAAGCCGAGGTCAATGGACATCCCCCGCTCCTTCTCCTCGCGGAGCGTGTCCGTCTCGCAGCCGGTCAGGGTGTAGACCAGGCTTGTCTTGCCGTGGTCCACATGCCCTGCCGTTCCAATCATGATGTTATCGCGACGAGGCATCAGGTGGCACCTCACAAAGGAGTTCGGCCGTGGGCGGCTGATTCCTGAGTTGTTCAACTCCGGAACACTCCTCCGCAACAGCATACACCCCTGAGCCACGCCGCGGCAATTCGCCGAGCCGGTTGCTCCTCCAGAAGGCCCCAAAGCCTCGGGGAAGCCCTCAGCCCCTATATAGCTCCTGTTGCGGAAGACACGGACAAACTCGTTTGTCCGTGTCTTCCGCAACAAGAACCATTTAGGTGACCCCTGTGGAGTTCAGGGCGGCGGCAATCTGGGCGTCCTCGCCAGGCTGAAGGGTGCGGACGTCGAGGAGAACCTCTTCGCGCTCGATGCGGCCATAGATGGGAGGCTCTCCCTGGCGGAGGAGCCTGGCGAGGCGGCTCGCGGAAAGCTGAGGCGAGGTGAGGACGACGACCCAACTGGGGAAGGGGATGCCGGGGAGCGAGCCGCTGCCGACGTAGGTGACGTCCTGGCGCGTGGTGACGCTGAGTGCGGGCTGTGCGGTGCGGATGGCGGCGGCGAGGGCGTCGGCCTGGGCGCGAAGGTCGTCCAGCGGGCGGCCGAGCATTCGATAGGTCGGGATCGCCTGTTCGAGCCGCTCGTCGTTTGCCAGGAGGCGAAGTGTCTCCTCAAGGGCGCAGAGGCAGAGCTTGTCCACGCGCAGGGCGCGCGCGAGGGGGTGTTTTCGGATGGCGGCGATGAGGGGCTTGCGGCCGATGATGATGCCGCACTGGGGTCCGCCGAGGAGCTTGTCGCCGCTGAAGAGCACCACGTCGGCGCCGGCGGCGATGCTCTCGGGGGCGGTGTGCTCGTGCTCGAGGCCCCAGCGGGCGGTGTCGAAGAGGGCTCCGCTGCCGATGTCGTCGGCCATGAGGCAGCCGTGGCGGTGGGCGAGGTCGGCCATGTCGCGGGTGGGGACGTCGGCGGTGAAGCCGATCTGGCGGTAGTTGGCGGTGTGGACGCGCAGGAGGAGCGCGGTCTGTGGGGTGAGGGCCTTCTGGTAGTCGGCGAGGTGGGTGCGGTTGGTGGTTCCGACCTCGACCATTCGGACGCCGGCCTCGGCCATGATGTCGGGGAGGCGGAAGCTGCCGCCGATCTCGACGAGCTGGCCGCGGGACACGATGGCCTCGCGCCCCCTGGCGAGTGCGGCGAGGACGAGCATGGTCGCCCCCGCGTTGTTGTTGGCGACGGTTGCGGCCTCGGCGCCGGTGAGGGCGCAGAGCTGGGCGGCCACGTGGCGGTCGCGCTCGAAGCGCTCGCCCGTCTCGCGGTCGGCGGCGAGGACGCAGTAGCCGCGCATCCGCTGCGAGATGGCCTCGATGGCGGCCTCGGGCAGGGCGGCTCGCCCCAGCCCGGTGTGGAGGATGATGCCCGTGGCGTTGATGGCGCGGAGGAGTTGCGGGCGGTCGGCCTCGCGTAGCGCGTCGGCGGCCCGCGCTACGAGGGCGTCGGCGGCGGGCGGTGGGGCGTCCCCCAGGACCGCCTTCCGCGCCGCGGCCAGGGCCGCCTGGAGCGCCTCCTTGACCCGCGCGCGAGGGAACTCGCCAGAGAGGGCTTGCGTCGCCGGCGCCCCCAGAAGGCTGTCCACGGAGGGGAGCTGCCGCAGCAGTTCGTTGCGGTCTGGTGTGCTCATTCGGGCCAGTTCCTCCTTGCCGTCTCGTTCCAGAACATCATCACGGGCGCGCCGCCCATCGCGACGGCCATCCAGGCCACCTCCTCGATCTCCTGGCGCGTGATGCCCATCTTGAGGGCGTGGGGCACGTGGTACTTGACGCACGGCCCGCAGCGAGCCAGCACCGCGAGGCCGATGGTGATGAGCTCCTTGGTCACGGCGTCAATCGCGCCGGGAGCGAAGGCGGCGCCGAGGAACTCGTCGTGGGCCGCGGCTGCGTTGGCGGTCGCAGCGGTCGCTCCGCCTGCGCAGCAGGGCTTCGCGGGGGCGGCACCTGGCGTCCCCGCGGGCTCCGTCGGTGGCATGGTGTGGTGCTCCTTCTTCTTGAGGATGATTCGGCCATTCGACTTTTCGAGGATTGCGCCGACGATTGCGGCATCGCTCACGCCCGCGGCATGGAGGCGTTCGACATACTCTCCCGCGGCATGCGCTGGGAGGGCGACGAGGAGTCCGCCCGAGGTCTGGGCGTCGCAGGCCGCGGCCATCGCCTCCTCCGGTGCCCCCTCCGCGCTGAGCATCGCCTCGGCGAACGAGCGGTTCCGCTCCGCGGCGCCCGACAGCATGCCCGCCCTCGCGTAGTCCCAGGCGTCGGGCAGGAGCGGCAGGGCGTCCCACCAGACCTCCGCGGTGACGCCGCTCTCGCGGACGACGTGGCAGAGGTGGCCGACGAGGCCGAAGCCCGTGACGTCGGTGCAGGCGTGCGCGCCCAGCTCGACCATCAGCTCGGCGGGCACGCGGTTGAGGGCGGACATTGCCCGCGCGGCGGCGTCGAGCGCGGCGGGCGACGCGCGGTCGAGCTGCGCGGCCAGTGCCACGATGCCCGTGCCCAGCGGCTTCGTGAGCACGAGCAGGTCGCCCGGCCGCGCGCCCGCGTTGGTGACCACCTTTTCTGGCTCGACGACTCCTGTGACGGCGAAGCCGAACTTGACCTCCTCGTCGTTGATGCTGTGGCCGCCGACGGTGACGACGCCGGCCTCGGCCAACTTGTCGAGCCCGCCGCGCAAGATGGCCTGCATCACCTCGTGCGGGAGGGTCTCGATGGGGAAGCCGATGATGGAGAGTGCGGTGACAGGGCGGCCGCCCATCGCGTAGACGTCGCTCACCGAGTTCGCCGCCGCGATCTGCCCGAACAGATACGGGTCGTCCACGCAAGGGGTGAAGACGTCAACGGTCTGAACCAGTGCCACGGAGTCGGTGAGGCGGAAGACGCCGGCGTCGTCGGCGGTTGCGGCGCCCACGAGGAGGCGTGGGTCGCGGACCTCGGGGAGGCCGGCGAGGACGCGGCGCAGGTCCTCGGCGTTGATCTTCGAGGCGCAGCCGGCGTGGCGGACGTGTTGGGAGAGGCGGACGGGCGGCCGCTCGCCCGCCGTGGGCGCCGCGCCCATCGCCAGCGATGGGCACCCGTCGGCCAGCCTCTCCCCCGCGCAGGTGCAAACGTCGTGCTCCCGCAGCAGGTCGCAGGGGCAGCCTTTGCGCGGGTCGCACACGCAATGGCCGAGGCGCATGGAGCGCGACATCACACGCTTTCGTTTCGCCAGGTCCTTGCCCATAGCCCCCTACAATAGGCATTTCCCCGCGTCTGTCAATGCCCGCAAGTGGCGCAGCGGCGTGGCGGGGGTGATGCCGCAGGCGGGGGCGAGGATGGCGGCGCCGGCCCTGAGCGCGGCGGCCGCGGCTTGTGCGATGGCGGCCTCGGGGCCGCTCTCGATGGTGAAAGGGCTGACGTTGCCCATCACGGCCTTGCCGCCGAGCCGCGTGGGCAGGCCGCTGATGTCGGCCATGCAGTCCACGCTCACGCAGGGGGTATCGAGCTTGCCCAATGGGGCGGCGATGCTGCGGGTCTGGCCGCAGATGTGGACGATGGTTCCTGCCCCAGCAGCCCGCGCAGCGGCGAGGACGCGGTTGACGTGAGGCAGGCAGAGCTGGGCGAACCACCGCGGCCCGAGGACCTCGCCCGTGCCCGTCGGCTCGGCGACGGCCACGACGTCGGCGCCGCAGCGAGCCTGGAGCGCCGCGAACTCGGCGAGCCAGGCCGCCAGCGTATCGAGAAGCCCCTCGACCGCCCGCGGGCCGCGCTTGAGCAGCCGCATGAGCGCGAGCGGCTCGACCAGCATGCACGCCAGAGTGACCGGCCCGACGACGTTGCCGACGATGGGGACGCCTGGGCAAGCGGCCTTGAGGCGCCCGATGGCGTCGAGGACCGCCGCCACGCGCCTGTGGGAAGCCGGGGCAGTGAGCCGAAGCTCTGGAACGGCGGGGGGGCTGGGAGCTGGAGGCTCGTGAGCGTGGGGGCAGGTGGTCGGGCTGCCGTAGTCCACGGGGAGGCCCAGGGCCTCGGCCTCGACGCTCATGCAGAACGGCACGCCGAGGTTCTCGAAGCCGGCAAGGTCTCGGATGGCGAGGGCGGCCCTGGCCATCTCTGCGCCATCGCGGTGGCAGAGCGGGTAGCGGAGGCCCGCGGCCTCGATGACCTCGGCGCACAGGGGCGTCATCATGCCGCCGGGGCAGACCACGGGCGCACGGCCGAGGGCCTGGCCCCGCAGCGCCCCCAGCAGCCGTTCCCGCTCCGTCATCGCTCTTCCTCAGCACACCACCCGCGGCCAAGGGGACACGGTGGGGCAGTCCCGTAGGGACAACAGTGGGTTGCCGGCGGCTTCAGCCGCCGGATCAAGGCGCACCCACGGCCCAGTCCCGAAGGGACGGCAGAGCGCCCGTCAAGGCGGTCCTGTGCCCCCTTCTGCCGTCCCTTTGGGACTGCGCCGCTTCCCGCATCCGAGTCCGGCGGCTGAAGCCGCCGGCAACCCACTGTGCTCCCTTCGGGAGCAAGACACCGAGGCCCTAGCAGTTCCGTGTCCCTACTTGCGGAGCGATCCACTCAGTTCCTCGTTCCGTACTTCTCGGCGGCGCGGATGAGCGCCACGATGTTCTCGGGCGGAGCGTCCACGGGCACCTCGCATCCGCTGGCGAGGATGAAGCCGCGAGGGCTGTCGCCGGCCGCGGCGATGCAGGCCCTCGCCTCGCGGTCAACGTCGTCCGGCGTGCCGTTGAGCAGAGTCTCGGTGGGGGTGACGTTGCCCATGAGGCAGACGCGGTTGCCGATGCGGCGCTTGGCCTCGCCGAGGTCCGCCTTGTCCAGGCTGAGTGCCGCGGGCGCGAGGTCGGCCATCGCCTCGAAGAGCAGATGCGTTCTGCCGCAGATGTGGAGTATGGGGGGCCAGCCGAGGGCGCGGATGCGGGCGTGGAGCGGCTCGATGTAGGGCGCGGCGAACTCGCGGAAGAGCTTTGGGCTGAGCAC
>VGYW01000543.1 GCA_016872875.1 Planctomycetota bacterium
CCGCGACGGCTCTTTGGTGTACACTTCCTGCACGGCGGCTCTCCTTACCAAGGGTGTCCGGTGATCTCATACAACCACAGGATACCCGGGCCGCCGTCTCTATTTCAACGGAGTTCGGGACATCGCCCCACGCGTGGTTGGCTCTCCAGCCTCCTGCGTGGGCTGAAAGAACCTCCCTTGGAGCGAAGTCAACACCACGCCGAGGCGGCTGGGCGACCGCTTCGCTCTGTCGCTCCGCCGGTGCGCTATCCTACCCCCGGTCTCGTGCCTCTACTGGCTGGCTCTGGCCGCTCCGCTTCCCCCCCATTGCCGAGAGCGAGCTTGGCGTTCTCCCCCAGCCACTTGGTGCCGACTTAGTGCCGACTTGGTGCCAGCTTCTGGGGCCAGAGCGCCCCTCCGAGTGTTGGGCGGCAACGCCTCTAGCTGGCGCATGGCGCCTCGCGCCTTGGGATGAATGCGGAAAGTTGCGGCGAAATACGTCCTATCACTGTCGGTAGCGAATTTCGGCCTGGGCGAGCCGTTTCGGCGAATGGCCCGCATGATCTTGGGAATCCCGGTGCCGCGACCCTCAGTCAGCCCCAGCTCCTTGAGGAACTCCCCGATCCGGCGGTTGCGGTAGCGTCGGGAAACGAAGTGATCCTTCCTGAGGTCGGCAAGCCGAATGGAGCGATCCGGGCCGGGCTGGCTGGTGATGATCACCCGGTCCGGCAGAACCTGCACTTCCACGGGCTCCCGGATGTCGTAGCCCCGATGGTAGATGGCATTGACCAGGGCTTCCTCAATGGCCTGGAATGGGTAGTTGTAGAAGCGCTCGGCTTCCGCACGGTCAGGGTGCTTGATCACGGTTTCCTCGATGAGCGTGGCGCGAAGATACGCCAGGGCATCCCGGACCATGCGATGAATCGGCCCTCTGAAAATCTTCTCAGAGAAACGGTCCCCGCCGCGTCCCTCGGGGAACTGGACAACGTCGATCTGAGTGTAGGGAAAGAACTTGTCGGGTCGCGGGTTGAAGAGGAGCAGGCCGATGTTGAGCGGACGCAGGAACTCGTCCGGGCCGGAGACGATATTCATCTGCCGGCAAAGCTGAGGGAAGTCCATGCGGGCCGAGTCGGGGTACAGGTCGCTGCCGACCTCTTTGAGGAAGTCGCGGATCAGGGCGAGATCGAGGTCATCCAGCGAAGCGTCGTGGCGTATGCGATCGTCAAAGGGCACGGTGGCGGTCAGAGACAGCAGTTCACGCTCATCCTGGTCGCGGGCGCGGACAGTGGAGGCGCCCTTCCGCATGTAGAAGGCATATTCGCGACAGTCCTTGGCCAGCGACACGGGTGCCTTGTAGGGGCGGGTCTGGCCACCCGGCGCCCACAGCACCACCATATGGCGCTCCTGGAAGACACAGGGCGCCACGACGGGATGATACGTTGGCCTGACGAGGTAGCCCAGGCGAAGGACCTCCCTCTGGATGCGGTCAATCGAATCCGGGGGCAGACCGGTGGGGGGCAAGACTGGGCGGCCGTGCCGGCTTTCGACTCCGAGCACCACGTAGCCGCCTCCGAGGTTGTGGAAGTCATTCGCAAACGCGCAGAGCGTATGGAGTACGGCCTTCGGGTTCCACCCCGCCTTGAACTCCAGGCGTTCGGATTCCACTCGCCCGCTGGTCAGGAGGTACTCGATACTGAATGGCAACTGCATTTCGCTTGGCGACTCCCTTGGCTGCGTGGGCCTATCTCTCCACGGCCAGTTCAAACACCCCTCCGCTTGTGAGGAACACAGGCTTTCTGGAAGCTCGCATCTGGACTCCGGGTCGTCGGCAACGATCCACAGGTTCGGGTGTCAGGACTACTTTCTTCACTTTGGGGCTGTTCGAAACACCGCGCGTTAGTCTCGGTGTCCCTTTACCCAAATCTAGCCCATGCCCCCGCGCCGTGAGACAATGCTACTCTCGGAAGGACGAGGAGTCAAGCGGCGGCAGTGGCGGTTAGAGCGACCGCTCTGCTCTGTCGTTCCGCTGGCCCGCTATCCTATCAACGGTCTCATGCCTCTACTGGCTGGCTCAGGCCGCCCCGCTTCCTGCGAGGCTGCGGCGGGAAGGGGGGAGGGCGGGCAGAGGCGGGGCCGGGCAACTTCGGTGAAGGGCGTGTGGCCAACCACTTCGCCTCACGGGGTTCCTTCAGCCATGGACGGGGTGGCCCTTATGGTTGCCCCCGGCGGGGCGTAGTTCCGGAGTTGATCAACTCCGGAACTGACCATCTTGGCACCACCCGCGCCTCGACTCATGGTCAAGCTGCTGGGGCCTGGCGCCTTGGCGTGAGCGCGGATGCGCTCGATGAGCGCGCGGGCGTCCGTCCGCCGCACAGCGGCCCGTTTAGCCTCAGAGCTCTCCTCGTCCACGAGGACTCCTTCCTTGCCGGGACAAGAGGTCCAGGAACTGCCGAGGGGAGAGGACAGTGACGCCGGCGCGCCTGTCCTCCGGGAAGTGGCGGAGATTCCCGGTGACCAAGATGGCCTGGGCCTGCGCCGCGACTTCGAGGAACGGCAGGTCGCTGTCGTCAGGCAGCTCTATGGTGAGAGGCATGGCGGTCACGGCCTCCGCTTCGGCCCGCAGAAAGTCCAGTGTGCGCGCGACCCGTTCGGGTCGGATACGGAACTTCGGCCGCGGCAGGACCTTGGCATGCTCGTTGAGGACTCGGGCATCAAGGCAGAGCTTCACGACCCCTCGAAAGGCGAGCCTCAGAATCTGGTCGCACGTGCCGCCCGCGGTCATCAGTGCCGAAACCAGCACATTGGTGTCCAGGACGGCCTTCACTTGCCGGACCGCCTCTCTCGGCGGGCCGCCGCGATCTCGGCGTCAATCTCCTCCATCGTCATCTTGTCCAACCCGTGCGCCTTGGCGTCGGCCTGGATGCGGTCGAGGAGCAGGAGGGCGCGCGCCCGGCGTCGCGCAATCACTTCCTCTTCCACGCTGTCAGGGTCCAGGCCTGTCACCATCGCGAATGGCCGCCCATTCGACGTCAGGATGACCTCTCGGTCCGTCTCGAGTTCCTTGCGGATCTCCGCTGTCTTGTTGCGAAAATCCCGGATTGTCACGAACTTCATGCCTTGGTCTCCTGTGTGCGATCTGGCAACGTTTTGTGCATCATCAGAGTACCAAATCCGCGACGAATTGTCAACTGCTTCGTGATCCGCATCGCTGCTTGCAATTCGCCGTCTGCGGAGTATCCTCATCTCTGCTCGGCAGATGTGCGTCTCCCCGGTCAAGGCTTTTCGGGGGAATCGAGATGGGCGAACGGCTGAGGTTCATCCAGGTCGGCACGGGGGGATTCGGGGGCTACTGGTGCCGGGAGGTGCTGCCGCGGCTCGTGAGGATGGGGAGGATCGAGCCGGCGGCGGCGGTGGACATCAATCCCGAGGCGCTGAGGAATGCGCAGGAGGGCTATGGCATTCCGCCCGAACGCTGCTTCACGGACGCGAGGCGGGCGTTCGAGGAGGTGGAGGCGGACTTCGCAATCGTCGTGGTGCCGCCCGCGCACCACGAGGCCATCGTGGACCTCGCGGTGGCGAGGGGGCTGCACATCCTGTCGGAGAAGCCGATCGCCGACACGATGGCGGCCTGCGTCCGCATCTACCGCAAGGTGAGGGCGGCGGGCATCAAGATGGCCGTGACGATGAGCCACCGCTTCGACCAGGACAAGCAGAGCCTCGAACGCCTCATCAAGAGCGGCGAGTTCGGCGCCTGCCACTACATCGTCGGGCGGAACACGTGGAACTGCCGCAAGTTCCCATCCTGGGGCGCCTTCCGCTATCGAATCCCCGACGCTCTCCTCGTCGAGGGCACGGTTCACCACTTCGACATCATGCGCTCGCTGGCCGGGTCGAACGCGAAGACGGTCTACTGCCGCTCCTGGAACGCCCCGTGGGGCGACTTCGCGGGCGACAGCTCCGCCCTCGTGATCATCGAGATGGAGAATGGCATCAAGGTCTTCTACGAAGGCTCGAAGACCAACGCCACGACGCTGAACAGTTGGATGCAGGACTACTGGCGCGCGGAGTGCGAGAAAGCTACACTGGAGCTCGACAACCGCCGCCTGCGGGTGCTGAGCGACCTCGGCGGCGAACGGGCCATCACCGAGAAGCGTCTCGCCCAGCAGCCGGCCTGGATGAATCCCTGGCTCGCCGAGATGTTCGTGGACTGGCTCGGTGGCGGCCCCGAGCCGCCCAACTCGCTCGACGACAACATCGAGTGCGCGGCGTTGCTCTTTGCGGCGATCGAATCGGCGCACACCAACAAGGTGATTGACGTTCAGGAATACCTGAGAGCCCAGCTTGGAGAAGAAAGAGAGAAGAGTTGACTATGAGGAATGCAGGAAGGCAGGAAAGGAGGGCCGGGCATTGAATCCACAATCGTCTTGTCGGGCCCCCGGACGCCTTTCTCTTTTCCTGCATTCCTGCCTTCCTTATAGCCTCTCTTTTCTTCTTCCTCGGAGGTAGCCCGTGATTCGCAAAGCGTTCGTCATGTCGGTGAACGCGGGGCAGGAGGCCGAGTACGAACGGCGGCACAGGCCCATCTGGCCCGAGCTGGAGGCCGTGCTCAAGGCCCACGGGGTTCGCAACTACTCGATCTTCCTTCACCCCGCGACCCGCCAGCTCTTCGCCTACGCGGAGGTCGAGAGCGCGGAGCGCTGGGCCGCAATCGCGCAGACGCCCGCGTGCAAGAAGTGGTGGGCACACATGCGGGAGCTCATGCCCTCCAATCCCGACAACAGCCCAGTTTCCCAACCGCTGAAGGAGGTGTTCCACATTGACTGACGCGGCCAATGACCAATTCCCAATGACCAAGTAAGAGCACGTGCGCTCTTTCAGGTTGGTCATTGGTCATTGATGATTGGTCATTTCCCTTCGTGTCGCCGTCCCGAGGAGCAAGAGGAGCCTGTAGAATGCACTGGCCGTTGAGTTCGGCAATCGCCCTCTCCCTGGTGGCCCTCGCCGCGGCCGCAGCCGAGGAGGCCATCAATCCGTATCCCCGCGCGCTGATGCGCACGGAGTCGCTGATGAAGTGGTCCTTCGAGGCGGGCGAGGCGGGCTGGACGGCGCTCCACGACTGCGCCCTGGCTGCCGAGAAGGGGGTGCTGCGGGTCAAGTGCT
>VGYW01000544.1 GCA_016872875.1 Planctomycetota bacterium
GCTCTACACTGGCGGGGCCTTTTCCCAGGGCTCCCTTCGGTCGCCCTGGGCTACGGCTCAAACGCCCCCATTCGGGGGCTAAACCCCAGCCCCCAGAAGATGTGGGCAAAGATGAGAGCGAAGCCCTGGGCTGCTATAGTACGCCCCTGTCGGGGCTCCAGAGCGGTCCGCCACAACTGGGAGCCGCACTCGTCACGCAGCGGGCTCGCCGTCGAAGACGGGCTTGCAATAGTCGAGGAGCATGGCGAGCTCGCGGCGGAGGTCCTTGCGGTGGATGATGCGGTCGAGGAGGCCGTGTTCGAGCATGAACTCGGCGGTCTGGAAGCCGGGGGGCAGCTCGGCCTTGAGGGTCTGCTGGATGACGCGCGCCCCGGTGAAGCCGATGAGGGCCTTTGGCTCGGCGACCACAATGTCGCCGAGGGAGGCGAAGCTGGCCATGACGCCGGCGTAGGTGGGGTTGGTGAGGACTGCGACGTAGAGTCCGCCGCGGTCGCGGTAGCGTCGGGCGGCGGCGGAGGTCTTGATCATCTGCATGAGGGAGAGGCAGCCCTCCTGCATGCGGGCGCCGCCCGAGGCGGCGAAGATGATGAGGGGGAGGCGCAGCTCGCCGGCGTGCTCGAAGGCGCGGGTGATCTTCTCGCCGACGGCGGAGCCCATCGAGGCCATGATGAAGCGGGAGTCCATGACGGCGGCGTAGGTGTCGCGCCCTTCGATCTTCGCGCGGCCGATGACGACGGCCTCCTTGAGGCCGGTCTCCTGCTGCATCTCCTGGAGGCGTTGGGCGTAGGGGATGCGGTCAACGAAGCCCAGGGGGTCGGTGGGCGCGATGTCGGCGTCGGCCTCCGCGAAGGAGCCGAGGTCGAAGACCACGCCGATGCGCAGGGGGGCGGAGAGGGAGAAGTGGTGCTGGCACTTGGGGCAGACCCAGAGGCCCTGCTCGACCTCGCGCTTGTAGACCATCGCCCCGCAGGCGTCGCACTTCATCCACAGGCCGTCGGGGATCGAGCGTCGCTTGTTCATCCATGGCATGGGTAAACGGCTCCCGACATCGGGCAGGCTTCCTCGCAATTGAAGGCGGAGGAAGCTCCGCGGGGATGCTCGCCTGCGTCCCGAAGGGACGGTAGTGGGTTGCCGGCGGCTTCAGCCGCCGGAGGCCGCCCCGCCCGCGGGCAAGTCCCGAAGGGACGGCAGAAACTCTCGTCGCGCAGGCGCGCCGGCACCTTCTGCCGTCCCTTCGGGACTGTACTGGTCCTGGCGCGCGCTTCCGGCGGCTGAAGCCGCCGGCAACCCACTACGCTCCCTTCGGGAGCAAGACTCAGAGGCACCGGAATCCTCGGGTCAATATGCGCATTCGCGGCGATAGAGCTGAAGGACGAAGCGGTAGACCTCGCGCAGGTTGGCGCGGTCCACCTGGATGACGAGTTCGCCGCCCTTGGTGTGGCGGTGCGAGGTGGCCTCGCGGCCGACGACCTCCGTGGAGGGCGGGAGGATCTGCTTTGCCATGTCGAGCAGACTTGGGAGCGCATAGGGGCCTTCGAGGACGTGGAGCTCGGTGCGCTGCGACTCCAGGGGCGGGGCCATGTGGACGAAGGCGTGGCCCTTGAGTCGGTACGAGATGGACTCGTGGGCGAAGACCTCGCTTGGCGCCCAGACCTTGGGGAGGTCGAGGAGCGCCTCGTGGAGCTCGCGCGCGACGAAGCGCTGCTCGCTCGACGGGATGCGGTTGAGGAGCATCCCGGTCGAGATTTTCTGGGTGGCCAGCCGAGCGTCGCGTTCGCTCTCGCGTGACGCCATCGCCTGCCTCCCGACAACCCGACCCTCAAGGCCCTAGGTCAGTGGGGATGTATGGATCAGTGGATGGGTGGATGGGTGTCAGACAGTCATCCAATCATCCATCCATCCAATCATCCCCCTCTGACGCGGGTGCGCCGCGCCTCAAGCCATCGCCCGCAGGCGCCGCTCAGCCGCGCAGGGCGCGTATCGCCTCGCGCCGGTCGGGGGCGCCGAAGATGGCCGTGCCCGCGACCAGGACGTTGGCTCCCGCGGCCACGGCCGCCCGCGCGGTCGCCGCGTTGATGCCGCCGTCTATCTCGATGTCCAGCCCGTCCGGGGCCAGCCGGCGCAGCCGCCGGACCTCATCCAGGACCTCGGGGATGAAGCCCTGTCCCCCGAAGCCCGGTTGCACGCTCATCACGAGCACCTGGTCAACAGCGTCCAGGTAGCCTTCCACGGCGCTGGCCGGGGTGCCTGGGCTGAGGGTGATGGACACCCTCTTGCCGCAGGCGCGGATGCGCTCGATCAGCCTTCCCGGCTCAGGCGCGACCTCCACGTGGAAGCCGATGATCGAGGCGCCGGCCTCTGCGAACGCCTCGATCCAGTCCTGCGGGGCGGCCACCATCAGGTGGACGTCCAGCGGCACCCTTGCAGCCCTGGCCACGGCGGCCACCGCCTGCGGCCCAATCGTGATGTTCGGCACGAAGTGCCCGTCCATCACGTCGCAGTGCAACAGGTCGGCCCCGGCCCTCTGGACCGACTCGACCTCCTCGCCGAGGCGAAGCCAGTCGGCCGCGAGGAGCGACGGCGCTATCTTCACCTGCATCAGGTGTCTGCTTCTACTTGTCTTTCAGGGCGGCGATGCCTGGGAGTTCGCGGCCTTCGAGGAACTCCAGGGACGCGCCGCCGCCGGTCGAGATGTGGGTCATCTTGTCGGCGATGCCGAAGGCGTTGGCGGCGGCCGCGGTGTCGCCGCCGCCGAGGACGCTCACCGCCCCCGAGGCGGCGATGGCGTCCCCCACGGCGCGCGTGCCATCGGCGAACCGCGCGTCCTCGAAGACGCCCATCGGGCCATTCCAGACCACCGTGGCCGCCCGCGCGACGGCCTCGGCGTACGCCGCCACGGTCTTCGGGCCAATGTCGAGGCCCATCATGCCCGTGGGCACGGCCGCGTCGGGCGTGACCTCGCGGCGCACGTCGGGCACAGGCGTCCCCTCCTTGGTGAGGGGGAACTTGTCGCCGACCACGTGGTCGAGCGGGAGGTGGAATGGGACGCCGCGCTGGCGCGCGCTGTCGAGCATCCGCTTCGCGTCGTCCAGCCGGTCGGCCTCCACCCGCGAGGCCCCGACCTCCGTGCCCAGGGCTTTGAGAAACGTGTAGGCCATCGCCCCGCCCACGATCAGCGCGTCAACCTTCGGGAGCAGGTTGGTGATGACGCCGATCTTGTCGGAGACCTTTGCGCCGCCGAGGATGGCGACGAGTGGGCGCCGCGGCTTGCTCACGGCATTGCCGAGATACTCAATCTCCTTCTGGAGCAGGTAGCCAGCGGCGGCGAGGAGGTGCTTTGTCACGCCCGCCACCGAGGCGTGGGCGCGGTGCGCGCAGCCGAAGGCGTCGTCAATGTAGACGTCGCCCAGGGCGGCGAGCTGGCGCGAGAACCCCTCGTCGTTGGCCTCCTCCTCCGCGTGGAAGCGCAGGTTCTCCAGGAGGAGCACGCCGCCGGGCTCGAGGGCGGCTGCGGCAGCAGCGGCAGCCGGCCCAACGCAGTCGGCGGCCGTGGCCACGGGCTTGCCGAGGAGCTCGCTCAGGCGCGCCGCCACGGGCGCAAGGCTGTACTTCGGATTCACCTTGCCGTCCGGCCGGCCCAGGTGGGACATGAGGATGACCCTTGCGCCGTCGGCAACGGCCTTCCTGATCGTGGGCAGGGCGGCGACGATGCGCGTGTCGTCGCTCACTCGCCCCTCCTTGAGCGGCACGTTGAAGTCAACTCGGATCAGCGCGCGCTTGCCGCGGAGGTCGAGGTCGTCTATCGTCAGCTTGCCCATCGGCTCCCCCTACCTGGCCATGAGACGGATGAGGTCCACGCACCGCTTCGAGTAGCCCCACTCGTTGTCGTACCAGGAGATGACCTTGACCATGCGCTTCTGCATGACCATGGTGGACTGGGCGTCGAAGAGGCTGGAGCATGGGTTGCCCACGACGTCGCTTGAGACGATGGGGTCTTCGGTGTACTCGAGGATGCCCTTGAGGTCGCCATCGGCGGCCCTCTTCATCGCGGCGTTGACCTCTTCCTTCGTCGCGTCCTTCTTCAGGAGGGCCACGAAGTCCACCACCGAGCCGTCGGGCACGGGCACGCGGAGCGCGATGCCGGTGAGCTTGCCGTTGAGCTCGGGGATGACCTCGCCGACGGCCTTGGCGGCCCCGGTGCTGGTCGGGATGATGTTGATGGCGCCCGCCCTCGCGCGGCGCGGGTCCTTGTGGATCAGGTCGGCGATTCGCTGGTCGTTCGTGTAGGCGTGGCAGGTGGTCATCAGGCCGCACTCGATGCCGAAGGCCTCGTGGAGCACCTTCACCAGCGGGGCCAGGCAGTTCGTCGTGCACGAGGCGTTCGACACGAACACGTCGTCGGACTTGAGCGTCTTGTCGTTCACTCCGAAGACCACGGTCTTCGCGTCCTCTTTCCCCTTCGGCGGAGCGGTGAGGAGGACCTTCCTGGCGCCGGCCTCGATGTGTTTGGCCATCCCCGCCCTGTCGGCGAAGATGCCGGTGGACTCCACCACGATCTCGACCCCGAGTGCCTTCCAGGGCAGCTTCGCGGGGTCCTTCTCGTTCACGACCAGGATGCTCTTGTCGTCCACCACGAGGCACGGCTTGCCGTCGGTGGTGGTCCCCGCCGCCACGTCGCCCTTGTAGCGGCCGTGGACGGAGTCGTACTTGAGCAGGTTGGCGAGGGCTGGGGCGTCGGCGAGGTCGTTGATCGCCAGCGCCTCGATGTCGTCGCAGCCCTTGAGCGCCCTGAAGAACAGCCTGCCGATCCTGCCGAACCCGTTGATCCCGATACGGATCGCCATAGCCCCGGCTCCTCCTGCAAGAGATGCACGCCTCCCCGGCGCCCCACTTGGGCGCAATCCAACGCGCCCCCTATTATACCGGTCCCTTCTCCCCTGTCAAGCTTGTAGTTCCTGAGGGGGGTGCGTGTAATCTCCTTCGGTCATCCACACCGGAACTCAGGCACCGCACCCAGTGTCGCTCAGAGTCGCGCAGACTCGCTCAACTGCGGATCGGCCGATCCGCAGCCTCCGGCCCCAGAGTCGGCCAGTGTTTGCCAGAGTCGCTCACATTCGCGCCACACGGCCCCTTGCC
>VGYW01000545.1 GCA_016872875.1 Planctomycetota bacterium
CCCGCCTCCTTCGTGCTCCAGTGGAGCAACGGGCCGACCTTCTTCGCCGACATGCTTCTTGTGTACTACACGGGCCGCTACGGCACCTCCTACTGGAACGAGGGCTACGAGGACAAGGACTATCGCGCCGGGATGAACATCCTGAGCAGTTTCCAGGACAAGAAGCTGCCGAAGGGCAAGACGGCCATTCCCTTCCTGTTCCGCATCGCCGACGACATGAACTCCGCGGCCGCTGCCGCGCCCTACGCCAACGACTACCGTGCCCCGGACAGGCTCGAGGTCTCCAAGGGCGCGGCGGATACGGCCGACGAGGGCGACCTGGACAGGGACGGCTACAACGAGTCGGAGGGGTGCTATGTCCTCAGGGCCGGCGCGGACGGTGTGGCCTTCACGATCCACGGCAAGCAGACGCCCCGCATGAAGCCTGTCCTCAAGGTCAAGGGATGGCCCGGCGAATCGGTGCAGACCGTGACGCTCGGCGGCAGGAGGCTCGAGCCTGCGAAGGAGTACATCGGATCCGTGAAGGACGGGGTGGCGTTAGTGCTTGTGTGGGCTGACGTCAGGGATGACATGCTCGTGAGCTTGTCCTGCAAGTGAAACGCAGGGACAGGCAAGGGGATGCGCACGGGGAGTGCCAATGGCGATGACGTTGGCGTGCGTCGTGGGGAGAGGAGCCTGGGCCATGCAAGCAGTCACCGGGGAATGGACGCTGGAGGATGCCCGGAAGCTCTGGAAGCCGATGGTGCGGCCGGTACAGCACGTTGGCCTTCCGGGGTAGCAGTTCCAGGCAGAGGTGCTTTGGGACGGCTCGCTGGTCTTCGCGCCGCTGGATTTCCGGCACTTGGGGGTGATGCAGCAGGAGCTGGCGCGTTTGGGCGACCACCTGCTCCACGTCTCCGTCGGCTTCGGGGAGCGGATGAGGTTCGTGGACCGCCGAGGCACGCGCCGTCCGGCCATCCGCCGCAGCCTGGAGGAGGGTTGCCTGCCGATCCCGCACGTCGAGACGCGCGAGGGCGACTTCGCCTGGCATGAGACGGTGTTCGCCCAGTCGCTGGGCCGGAGACCCGAGGAGGCCATGGGGCCGCCGCCCGACGACATGCTCGTGGTCGAGGTGATGTTCCGGGTACGGAACGGGGGCGCCGCCGCGGCGGGGACTAGCCAGGCGCACCTGTGGCTGCATTTGGGCGACACGAGCCAGGCAAAGTTCGGCTACAAGGCCCAGATGGGCGGGGAACTTGGGAAGGAGCTCGCCCATCGCTTCGAGCCGCCCCTTGGCCTGGTCGATGGGCGGGTGGGCGGTGGCGGCGAGCAGGGCAAGGCTGTGCGACGTTTCTGCGCGCGCCCTGCGCGCGCTACTCATGTCGCTTGCAGGCGATGCGAGGCGATGCCTGGCGGTCTCTGGCGATTGGGCGCTCTTGAGGGATGATGCCTGTAAAGTGAGAAAGGCCAGTGAGTTAGGTCGTAACTCACTGGCCTTCGGCGTGTTGCGCCCTTGGCGCGCCCGGCAGGATTCGGACCTGCGGCCCTCGGATTAGAAATCCGATGCTCTGTCCAGCTGAGCTACGGGCGCAGGGCACAGGTGGGTTGGGGTGGGTGAGGGGATTCGAACCCCCGGCCTTCAGGGCCACAGCCTGATGCTCTAACCAATTGAGCTACACCCACCGCGGACTGGTCGGGGTGAGCGGACTTGAACCGCTGACCTCGTGCTCCCAAGGCACGCGCGCTAGCCAAACTGCGCCACACCCCGTTCGGCCCCAACCTCTTTCATTATAGGCCACAGGCCCCGAAAGTCAAGCGACGGCGCCGCGCTTGCTTTGCCAGGCGAATCTGCTATTCTCTGAGCGACGCCTCGGGGCCGTTGAGACCCGGCTGTCCAGGGTGGAGGCGCTGCTGGCACAATTCTGGAGGTGCAGAGATGGGACGAATGAAGGTGGTCATTGTTTGCGCGGCCATCGTCGCGAGCCGAGTTCTCTGGGGGATGAGCGCGGACGAGTTGGTAGCGAGGGCCGGGGTCGCCGGCGGCCTCTGCTCGTTCCCGCGGGCGACGCAGGCCGAGGAGGCTCTGGCGCTCGAGCTGGCCAAGAAGCCAACGTTTGTGGTGCATGTGATGTGTGCCGACGCCGCGGCCGCGGCACGCATCCGCGACAAGGCTGAGGCCGAGGGGCTGCTCGGGCGCTCGCTCTACGTCGAGCAGGGCGGGCCGGCCCCTTTGCCCTTCGCGGACCGGTTGGTTGACCTGCTTGTGGGCGGCGAGGGGGACGTGACGCCCGAGGTGGAGAAGGAGTGGCTGCGCGTGCTGGCGCCCGTGCGGGGGGTCGGGCTCGTAGGCGCACGCACGCTGAAGGCCAAGCTGCCGGCCGGCTCGGACGCCTGGACCCATCGCTGCCACGCGGCGGACAACGCCCAGGTGTCGGACGACGCGACGCTGAGGGCGCCGTTCCTCTCGCAGTGGTGGGGCCTGCCGCGCCAGGAGGGCTTCTGGGGCACCACCGTGGTCGCGGGCAACGGGCGGATGTTCACCATCCTCTCCAGCCGCCACAGCGGCAGCGCCGTGTTCCTGACGGCTCGCAGCCTCACCAATGGCCTGGTGCTCTGGCGCAAGCTGCTGCGGCAGGCGCCCGCGGACCAGAAGGTGCCCCACGGCGGCTACATCCCCGGCCGCTCGGGCGCCATCGTGGCCGGCGACACGCTTCTCCTCATTGACCGCGACGGCGTGGCCCGCCTGAGCGGCGAGACGGGTGCCGAGCAGGGCCGCATCGCCGGCCCGAAGCCGGGCGGACAGGTGAAGTGGATCGGCGCCGTCGGCGGAGCGCTCGCAATGCTGGCGGGCGACGCCGACATCATCCAGCCGATCACCTACCAGACGGTGGCGGCCAATCCGAGGGGGGCGGAGCTGGGCGCCTACGAGGTGGAATCGGGCCGACAACTCTGGCGCGAGAGCGCGGGGGGCGACGTTGACGAACGGCTCATCGCCGCCCGCGACGACCGCCTCTACTACCTAGCCGAAGGCGTGGGCCTCGTCTGCCGCGAGCTGAAGACGGGCAAAGCGGTCTGGACGACCCCCGACGCGGCGCTCCAGGCGGAGTTCCGGTCGCCCGAGTCGAAGAAGATCGGCGAGCTGCTCTTTTCCCAGCCCGCGCTGATGGCGCTCGACGATGTGCTGGTTCTTCGTGTGCGGTGGGCGAAGAACGCGATGTGCGTGTCGCGCGCCGATGGCAAGGTGCTCTGGAGGAAGCCGATGGACGGGGGCAGGGCGCTGACCGGGCTGGCCTGGGGGGGACAGTGGATCGCGGGCGGCACGCCGATGGACCTCAAGACCGGCGAACAGGCCAAGGGGCCGGCGCACGTCGGCTCAGGCTGCGGGCCGACCACCGCCACCCCCGGCCTCCTCATCACCTGCTTCGGAGCCGTCCACGACATGGCCACAGGGAAGCTGATCCGCCACAACGACATCAAGTCGCCCTGCGACGTTGGCACCCTCGTCGCCGAGGGGATGATGGTCACGGTGCCGTCGGAGTGCGGCTGCAACTACGAGATAAAGGGCTACCGCACGCTGACCTCGGCGGGGGCGTTCGTGCCGCACACGGCGCCCGACTGGAAGGGGCGGCTCACCGTGGCCGAGGGGGCCGAGCCCGCCGTGCTGAAATGCGACGAGAGCGACTGGCCGACCTATCGCCGCGACGCGCAACGGAGCGCCGCCAGCGCTGCGACGGTGGGCGATCAGCCGCCCAAGGCGCTCTGGCGCTGGACCCCCGCGGGCGCAAAGCCCTACAGCGAAAGCTATGCTGCGCCCGGGCCGCGACTGACGCCCGACTTCATTGCCACGGCACCCGTGGCCGCTGGCGGAAGGGCCTGGTTCACCTCCGCCGACGGCACGGTTCGCTGCCTGGAGGCGGCGAGCGGGAAAGAGGTCTGGAAGTTCCCCACGGGCGGCATGCCCTTCGCCCCGCCCACCGTGTGGGAAGGGCGCGTCCTCGTGGGCGGCGGTGATGGCCGCGTCTACTGTCTGGACGCCGCGACGGGCCGCTGCCTCTGGCGCTTCCTGGCCGCGCCCGCCGAGCGGCGGGTCTTCTGGCTCGGACACCTCGTGAGCACCTGGCCCATCATCCCTGGCGTGCTCATACAGGACGGCGTGGCGTACACCGTGGCCGGCTACCAGGAGGAGAACGGCGTCCACGCCTACGCCCTCGACCCGAAGACGGGCAAGGTGATTTGGGAGAAGGACGATGCTGGCTCGGGCGGCGCGGCCGGCCCATCGGGCGGCATCGGCTGCTTCGGCAACGCCGCGATCGGCGGCGGAAAGCTCTGGCTCGCCAGCGGCGGCACGTATCCCGGCTCCTTCGACCTCGCCTCCGGCGCCTGGCTGTCCATCGGCGGCATTGAGGGCTCCGCCCGCGGCTGCGAGATCGCCGTCCTCGACGGCAAGTGGGTGGTCATGGGCGGACGCCGCCTGACCGAGACGCAGGACAACCTGATGCGGCCGCTCGGCGGGTCCGGCTTCTCCACCTATCGCGCCGACGCTGCGAAGCGCGACGAATCCGCCCGCGTGCCCCTCATGGACGCGGCGTGCACCACGCTGCCCGCGTGGGACGCCGAGCTTGCGGTGATGCCGCCGAAGGGGGTGTCAGGGGGGCTGACGGCGGTGCCCACGGCCAAGCTCTTCGCCTGGCTCGCGGAGGCCGGCGAGCAGAAGGCCAAGCCGCCGACCGCCCCGAAGTCGAAGCCGGGCGGCGACTGGTCCAAGGACAAGGCCTGGGCCACCGAGGGCCTCACGCCGGTCGCCTGCGCGCTCGCGAAGGACGCGCTAGTCGTCGCCTCGGCCGGGCCGAGCAAGCTCACCGCCTTCCGGCGCACGGACGGCTCGAAGGCCTGGGCCGTGGACCTGCCCGAGCAGCCCGCCATGAACCGCCTGGCACTCGACCGCGACGGGCGCGTGCTCGTCACGCTCTGCGATGGCTCGGTGGTCTGCGTGGGGCGGTGAGGCGCCTCGGGGGGGGCGCGGCGGCCTATGGCCGCGGCCAAGGGGGATGATTGGATGGGTGGATGGATGGATGATTGTCTGGCACCCATCCACCCATCCATTCATCCATTCATCCAGCCGCCTACGGCAGGGGC
>VGYW01000546.1 GCA_016872875.1 Planctomycetota bacterium
ACGACCCACGAGGACGGCACCACGGTCGTCAAGAAATATCGAAACCCCGAGAGCGAGGGCTGGAAGCTCTACCAGAACGTGGCCGACCACCTGGTGAAGGGCGAGGCGCTCGTCATCCCGCCCGAGTGGGCAAGGCGGCCCATCCACATCCTCGACCTCGCCTGCAAGAGCGCCAGGAAGGGCACGAGCCTGAAGGCGCGATACAAGTAGCAAGGCGAGAACCCTGCGGGAGGCGAGAAGTGCCAGAGAACGTCCTCTACTATGGGGACAACCTTGACATCCTGCGCCGCTACGTGCAGGATGAGAGCGTGGACCTCGTGTACCTGGACCCGCCGTTCAAGAGCAACCAGGACTACAACGTCCTATTCGTCGAGCAGAACGGCAGCCGGTCGAAGGCGCAGATTCGCGCGTTCGACGACACGTGGCGGTGGGACCTCGGTGCCGCCGAGGCCTACGAGCGGATCGTCGAGGCGGGGGGCGGGCCGGCCGAGGCGATGATGGCCTTCCGAAAGCTCCTCGGCCAGAGCGACATGCTCGCCTATCTCGTCATGATGGCGCCCCGTCTCGTCGAGCTGCGGCGGGTCCTCAAGCCCACAGGCAGCATCTATCTCCACTGCGACCCCACGGCGAGCCATTACCTGAAGCTCCTGATGGACTCGATCTTTGGGCCGCACAACTTCCTCAACGAGATCATCTGGCACTACCGCAAGTGGCCCGCGGGCAAGTACACCTTCCAGCGCAACCACGATGTCCTCTTCTTCTATGCGCGCTCGGCGAGCCGCCGCCGCACGTTCAACCAGCTCCACATGGCAAGAGCCGAATCAACCCTGCGCCGGTTTGGGACCGCCCGGATCAGGTCCACCTTCGACGACGCGGGCCGCCGCCTGCCCTCGCAGACCGAGTCCCGCCCCTCAGAAGGGGTGCGGCAGGACGACGTGTGGGACATCGGCCGCGTGCCACCCGTCAAGCAGCTCTTTCCTACACAGAAGCCCGAGGCCCTCTTGCAGCGCATCATCAAGGCGAGCAGCAGGAAGGGCGACACGGTCCTGGACCCCTTCTGCGGCTGCGGCACCACCATCGTCGTGGCCCAGGCCCTCCAGCGCCGCTGGATCGGCATTGACATCACCCACCTGGCCGTGACGCTCATCAAGCACCGGCTGCGCGACGTGTTCGGCGATGCGGCCAAGTACCGGGTGGTTGGCGAACCCGTGTCGCTGCCCGACGCCCAGGCGCTGGCCGCGCAGGACCGCTACCAGTTCCAGTGGTGGGCGCTGGGCATGGTCGGCGCGAGGCCCGTCGAGGAGAAGAAGGGCGCGGACCAGGGGGTGGACGGCCGCCTCTACTTCCACGACGAAGCCGAAGGCGGCAAGCCGAAGCAGATTCTGCTCTCGGTGAAATCCGGCGCCGTAAAGGTCTCCGACGTCCGCGACCTGCGCGGCGTCCTGGAACGCGAGGGAGCAGACATCGGAGTCCTCATCACCCTCCAGCCACCCACCAGGCCCATGACGGCGGAGGCTGCTTCCGCCGGCTTCTATAGCTCGCCCTGGGGAACAAAGCACCCGCGCCTCCAGCTACTTACCATAGCCGGGCTCCTGGAGGGGAAGCGGGTTGACTGCCCTCCGCCTCGGCAGGCCAACGTTACCTTCCGACGGACCCCGGGCTCCAAGGGGCCGCGCAACGGCGAGAAGCAGAACCATCTGTTCCCCGGATAGGAGGGAGCACACGGTGGCCTCGCGCAGGTTCTCGCCTATTCGGTTCGCGATCATCCTCCTCATCGGCGGCGTGTGCATCTTCGTGGCCGACTGGTATCGCCGCTCGCAGCGGCCGGCGCCGGCGCCGCCCGAGGTGCAGCAGCAGGGCATCGAACGGGTGAGGGCCATCCTGGCGAAGGTGGCGGCAAGCGAGTTCGGCCAGTCGCCCCGCGGCAAGGCCCTCGCCACCACCGTCGAGCGGTTCATCGCGCGCGGCCGCCTCATCTTCTCCGCCGCCATCGGCCCCCAGGCGCTCTACCGCCGCGAGTTCCTCGGCCAAGAGGCCCTCTACGTGCGGGCCATGGAGATCGCAGGCCGGCTGGTGCTGCGCGACGATGAGATAATGGCCGAAGGGGTCTTCCACGAAGCCGTCCACGCCACCCGCGGCGGCAGCGGCAAGGCCAGCATCGAGGAGGAGTGCGACGGCTACGCGGCCGGCCTGGCCGCCGGCGCCGCCGTCACGGGCGCGAAGCTCCCCGACCTCCTGACGATTGACGGCAAGCCCATCGCCGACTTCGTCCAGAGAGAATACCCCGCCAACCCCCGCGACCCCGGCTACCAGCCCGTGGGCGAGACCCGCGACTGGCTCCTCCGCCGCACCGGCCTGAAGTAGCTACACCAGCGCCGCTGATTCCTGCACGCGGCCTCACCTGTGGGCCATCACGGGTGTGCGGCGGCTTCGCTTCACACTGCCGGCTCGCCGTGGGGGGCCGGCGTCGTACTCTGCGAGCGGGATCGTGATCGTGTTCACGATGCGCCCCGGCTCCCTGGCGATCTCCTCCATGCGTTCGTACACCGGCCCGTCGAACTCCTGTTCCCCGCAGCGGCGGCAGACCCAGGCAGGCACGTGGTTGATGTAGATCGTTTGACCCCTATGCTGGAATCGTGCACGGACGACACGCTCCTCCAATGCGCCGTCGCAGAACTCGCAGGTCTGAGGCTGTTCCGCTCTCATGCTTTGTCACTCCGTCTCCGCATAGGCCGTGATGACGCGCACGGTCCCGCCGGGCAACAGGCGCACGATGGTCCGGGCCTCCCGGCCATCGGCGGTGCGCCCCGCCATCTCATATCGCGGCCCGCGTGGGTCATCCGTGAACCGCCGCGACACCTGGCCAGTCGCCAGAACCCGCACAACGTCCTCCCGTGTGAGGCCATCGTAGTCCATCTCCCCGCATCGCCGGGCATTTCAAACTCCCGTGCCCAGCCTTGTGGGTTGAAAGAACGACCGCCATGTCGTATCCTGGCAGTGCAAAGTGGCCCGTCCACGGGCGGTTCCAAGTGCAGAGCATAGAGGAGCGAGTTGCTGATGTCAAGGCTCGTCTGTGGTGTCGCCGTGTTGCTGCTCGTCGTGTCCGCCGCATTTGCCGGAGAGCCGCCGAAGACGTATGGCTGGCGGGGGAACTGGACGGGGCTGTACCCCGAGGCGAATCCGCCGACGGAATGGGGCAGGATAGCGAAGGGGGTGGTGGCGGGGCTCACGTGCCAAGCGGCCAAGCCCGACGCGAACGCGGCGAAGGGCACGACGGCCATCACCACGGGCCAGGGGTTCATCCGCGACTGGCTCGTCGTCGGTCTCTTCCCCGTGAGCCATTCGGTGAACGACTTCGACAAGGAGCAGATTCCCGGCGAGGCGAAGCTCGCGCCCGCCGAGGGCGACAAGGCGGGCGACCTGGCCTGGAGGCGCCTCCACCTGGTCCGAGAGCCCGACTACGAGCGCTGGGGCCGCGTTGACCTGGATGAGGCCGTGGACCTCGCCAAGGCGCTCGACTACAAGGCCAACCACGTGGCCTACGCCCACACCTATATCCACACCCCGCGGGCCGGCAAGGTGTCGCTGACCGTTGACCACATCTACGGCCTCAAGCTCTTCTTCAACGGCGAACAGGTCTACTGCGCGCCCAAGATGGCGGCGGGCTACGGCTCGCACTACGGCATCAGCCGCCAGAAGCTCGCCTTCACCCACGGCCGCTCGCCTCGCATCACGCTCGACCTCAAGCAGGGCTGGAACCGCCTCCTCGCCAAGACGTGCAGCCACACCGGGCCGAACGGCCGCGCGCTGTGGTTCGCACCCGTCCTGATGGATGCCGAGTCTGTGGGCGGGACGTCCCCGTCCCGCGATTCGCGGCGTGGGGACACGCCGCCCACAGCTTACGAGGAGAAGAACATCGTCTGGATGGCCGAGATGCCGGAGCGGACGAATGCCTGCCCAATCGTCGTCGGCGACCGCATCTTCACCCCCGCCGAGCCCGACGGGCTCCTGTGCGTGGACAAGGCGACGGGCAAGGTGCTCTGGCGCCGCTTCAACAGCCTCTACGAGGCCACGCCCGAGGCCGACCGCGCGGCCAACCCGGTCTTCAAGGAGAAGCTCGCACCCCTGGCCGAGGAGCTGGCGAAGGCCGACTCCGAGAAGAGCCTCGAGATACGCCGCCAGATGCGCGACCTGCTCATGGAGATTGACAAGAAGAAGTACCACATGCGCCTCGAGGGCCACCTGGAGGGCCACTTCGGCATCGTCGGCTTCACCACCACGCCGGTCTCCGACGGCAAACACGTCTGGGCCTACACAGGCTTCGGCGTCGTCGCCTGCTACGGCCTCGACGGCAACCGCAAGTGGATTCGCCGCCTCGAGGTGCCGAAGGAGATAAGCTACTCGTGCTCGCCCGCGCTCGTCGGCGGCAAGCTCTGCGTCGTCTTCAACGGCCTCCACGCTCTCGACGCCGCCACGGGCGAGACCGTGTGGAGCGACCCGAAGGGCCACAGCATCGCCTCGCTCATCCCGGCCACGATTCGCGGCACCGACGTGGTGTTCACCTGGCGGGGCGTGTGCTATCGCGTCTCCGACGGCAAGCAGCTCTGGGCCAACCCCCGCATCACCCAGGGCGACCTGGGGTGGGCCGCACCCGTCGTGCTGGGCGACACCATGTACCTCCCCTGGTGCGGCGTCGCCGGCCTCCTCATCGCCGACTTCTCCAAGGGGACCGTCGCGCTTTCGCGCGAAAGCGCGACGATCGGGACCGCCCGCCCCGGCGCCGGGGGCTCCTCGAAGGCCGAGGGCGACGACGAGTGGAAGCCCGACTTCCGCGGCATCGAACTCAAGGTCAACCATCGCCGCCCCAGCGGCGAATGGCTCGACCGCTTCACCCCTGCCTCGCCCCTCATCATCGGCGGCACCCACTACATCCCCGACCAGTACGGCTTCTTCTACGTCGCCGACATCGCGTCGGGCCAGACCCACTACGCCCAGGACCTCGGCTTCGACGAGCTCCACACCTACAACGCCATCGGCGTGGGTGGCAGCGCCGCCCTCGGCGGAAAGCACATCTACGTCCAGGACAACCAGGGAATGTGCGTCG
>VGYW01000547.1 GCA_016872875.1 Planctomycetota bacterium
GCCCAGGCCGTCCTTGTCGCGGTACGCTGAGTGCCGGGCGTGAATCGAGTAGAGTGGCCCCGGATTGCTCATTTTCGATTTCCGATTGCCGATTTCAGAATCGTTCTCGTCGTCGAACGCGCTCTCGCGACTTGGCATGTTGGCGGTGGAGTGGCATGGCGATTGAACAACCCAAGACCAGAAAGCCGTGGCCACGCTGGCTGCGCCGGACCGTGATGGTTTCCGTCGTATTGCTGCTGTGCCTGGCTAGCTTCTCAGCCGGATACCTGCCCACCTACCTCAGAGACCACTATAGACCGGCGAAGGCGCGGGAACTCGCAGACGCCATCCGGACAGCGCAGACGGCGCAGCAGGAACTCAGTGCATTCCGTAGGGCCAGCCAATGGAAGGGATGGCCGGGGGGATGGACGAGGCCCCTTTTCCACCTTGATACGTCCTATTGGGTCCACTTCTACGACGGGAACGGGGATGAGATCTCGCCACATAAGGACGGGCGCTACGACCTCGTGCGGGAGGTCGAGGTTGTGTGGAACGACGGGATTTCGGCTCGACGGTGCCTGCTCAGCAAGGACAACCTGATCACGTTGATGGGGGAATGAGGTGGTGTGCGGGGTGATGGCCGGTGCAGGTTCCCGCGTGTCAGTTACCCACGCGCAGCCCTTCACTCGATGACTTTGGCGAGGCGTTTGTCGGAGAGGATGAGGCCGTTGACGACGGCGGAGACGTCGGCCTTCTTCTTGCGGGCGACGCGCTGGACGAAGGCCATGGCCTCGTCGTCGAGGCAGAGGGGCAGCTCGAGCTTGAGGCCGGGGCGGCAGAACTTGCCTCGGACGCCCTTCGACAAGTCGTGTTCCTTTCTCATCCGTTCACTGGTTATGTTGCTGCGTCTCCCGGGTATCTCCGCGCGGGCAGCCAATGGTCACAGCAGGATGCCTTCTTCCCTGGCGGTGCAGTATTCTGCCGCGCCCTTGGGCGTTCCGCCCTCGGCCTCAACCAAAGCAGACTATAAGGAATGCAGGAAGGCAGGAAAGGAAGTCAGGCATGCGGGCGATCTGGGTCGCAGCCCAAGAGCTTTCTCCCAGCTGCCTGTTTCGGTTCGGACAATTGGCTTCTTTCGCGGGCGCTCTTCTTCTCCTGCCTTCCTCGATTCCTTATGGATCGCTCTTCTCCGTGCCCCCTGTGGCGAGCTTCCTCAGCGCAGGGATCCCGCAGGCCGGGGGAACGGGCCGGAAACCTGCTCATGGAAACAACACTCTCACGGGTAGTAGCCCATCGCGGCAAGCCGCAGCCAAAGAGGACAATGGACAGTGGACAGTGGACAGTGGACAGTCTGCAGTCGTCCTCGTCCTCGATTCGTCCTCTCCCGGATTTCCTGCGGAAAGACACGGTTCTGGATGCTCGTGGCACAGGGTGTGCCTGGACGTGGTGCGGTCGGCGGTTCGGGGGCTTTCGGAGGAGGGGCTGGGGGCCAAGAGGACCTCGCTCTCGCTCGCCGCGGGTGGAGTACTCGCCAAGCCGTGAGGCGTGGCGGTGCTCTGTTCTGCTACAATAGATGGTGACGGCGTACAGCCATTCACCAACGCTGGGATCGGGCTGTCTGCCCGATGGCCGAATCAGGGCAATGCCCGATTGCTGGCCGCTGCCCAGCGTGGGAGGCTGGCGGTACGGGCACGTCGCGCGCCCAGGAGCGCTGGAGGGGGAGGAGAAAGGAGGTCGTGACAGGAATCGGGGCGCGCCTTCTGGTGGCCGTGACGCGGAGTCAGGAAGGGCCACGGCCAATAGCCATTCTCCCTTTCCGCGAGGAGTTTTCCGTGAACAGGTACTTGCTGCGCGGGGCCCTGGGCCGCCCGAGGGCCTGGGTGGTCGGGCTGCTGCTCGTCGCCCTGACGCCCGGAGTGCTCGGGTGCTACGGCTCGTTCCCGATCACCAAGATCGTCTACGAGTTCAATGGAAAAGTCACCGACGTCAAGCTCGTCCACACCGTGGTCTTCTGGCTCTTCCTCATCCTGCCGGTGTACTACTTTGCGACGCTCGGCGATGCCCTCATCTTCAACCTGATCGAGTTCTGGACCGGCGAGAAGGCAGGGGTGGCGCGGGTGGTGCAGCCGGACGGCTCGGAGCTGGCGCTGACCCCCTCGGCAGACGGCGGGCAGGCAGAGCTCACCCTCTCGCGCGACGGCCGCGTGCTCACGAGGGCCACGTTCGTGCGCGTGGCGGACGGGCGCTTCGAGGTCCGCGACGCCGACGGCCGCCTGGTCGGCCGCGTGGACCGCGCGGCGGACGGCAGGCTCCTCCTCTCGCGTGGGGACGGAGCGCTCTTCGCCGCGGTCCAGGCACCGTGACCAGGAGCCACAGTCCCCTGCATTTCTCACCAGTCCCTGGTGAGAAATGCGGGCTAGACTCGGGCCAAGTGGCCGGGTGCCACACGCCGCCTCGAGCCGGCGGGGCCGGATTCGCGCCGGGGGTCAGATGGGGAGGAGGTCGTGGATGCAGACGGTGGGGGTTTCGGGGACGTATTCCATGTGCTGGCGGTCGAGGATGTAGGTGGCCCTGGGGCCGTGGGCGAGGACGGCCTGGAGGGCTTCGACGGCGTAGTCTACCTCGTCGGGGGTGTTGTAGACGCCGAAGCTGAGGCGTAGCATGCCAGGGACGGTGGCGTGGTCGCCGGCGGCGAGGCGCTCGACGATGCCGCGCATCTGGGCGTCGGTGATGCCGAGGAGCTCGCGGACGTAGGGCTGTGCGCAGAAGCAGCCGTTGCGGACGCCGAGGCCCCATTCGTTGCCGAGGATGGCGGCGAGCTTGCCGTGGCTGAGGTCGCGGGCGTTCATGGTGATGACGCCCAAGCGGTCCTCGCGGACCTCGGGGTCGGCCAGGCCGTAGAGGGTGAGGCCCTCGATGCGGCGGAGCTTCTCGATGGCCCGCCGGGTGAGGGCGCGCTCGTGCTCGGCCAGGTTGTCCATGCCGATGGATTCGAGGACCTTGATGACGCATCCGATGGCGAGGCAGCCGAGGACGTTCGGGGTGCCGGCCTCCTCTTTCTCGGGCAGGGGCGCCCAATGGACGTCGTCCATCGTGACGGCTTTGACGGTTCCGCCCCCCACGTAGTCGGGGTCGCGGTCCTCGAAGGCGGCCTGCGGGCCGGCGAGGACGCCCGCCCCGAACGGGGCGTACATCTTGTGGCCGCTGAAGGCGACGAAGTCGATCCGCTCGGGGTCGTCGGGCGCGCCCATCTTGAAGGAGCGGTGGGGGATGAGCTGGGTCGCATCGAGCACCATCTGGGCGCCGGCCTCGTGGGCGAGGCGGGCAATGCGGCGGATGGGCGGGAGGACGCCCGTGACGTTCGAGGCGCCGGTGACGGCGACGACGGCGATGCGGCCGGCGTAGCGCCGCACGTGGTCTTCGAGGTCAGCCATGTCGAGCTGGCCGGTGGCGGGGTCCACGCGGACGTAGTGGACCTCGCAGCCGAGCTTGCGCCAGGGGAGCATGTTCGAGTGGTGCTCCATCACTGTGGTGAGGATCACCTTGTCGGGCTGCGGGGCCAGGTGCATGGCCACCTTGTTGAGGGCGTGGGTGGCGTTCTGGGTGAAGATGACGGTGTGGTAGGCGAGGTCGGCGCCGATGAAGTCGGCGACGACCTCGCGGCAGCGCTCGAAGGCGTGGGTGGAGATCTGCGCCTTGAGGCCGCTGCCGCGGTGCACGCTGCCGTACCATTCGAGGAACATCTGGGAACACTTGAGGACGGACTCAAGGGGCGGGGTGGTCGCGGCGTTGTCGAGGTTCACGTAGGTGACCTGGCGTCCGTCGTAGAGGGGGACCTTTCGCTCGACGCCGACGACGGCCTTGCGGACGGTCTGGATGGTTATGCCTTTTGCGAGGTCGCAGCAGGCCTGGCACAGGTCGGCCACTTCGTCCTGAAAGGCCACTTGAACCGCCTCCTGGGGGATTGTGCGCGCCCGCTATGTTAGACGACCGGCGCGGCCATTCATTACGGGGAGAAACAGCTTGTTGTTCGTGGTGCGGCCTTCAGGCCGTAGCTGGGCGCACGGGCTGAAGCCCGCACCACGAACGTGGCGGCGGTCACTTGCCCGGCTTGGCCTCGGCCTTTGCCGCCCCTGCGTCGTCCTTCATGATGTCGAGGCCAAACCAGCCGAGGAAGAAGTCGCCGACCTCATCCATGTGCATCGAAGTCCATAGGCCGAACCAGCCTAT
This sequence comes from Planctomycetota bacterium, assembly GCA_016872875.1. Next base: position 4,210 of record VGYW01000547.1, read on the forward strand.
GTGGAGGTTGCGGCGTCATGAGAACCAGTTGGGGTAGGGCGGCGCGTTGTCGTGGAGGGGCACGGTGAGGAGGCCGAGGTTGTAGCGCTGGGGCGCGGTGGGGAGCGGCTTGCCCGCCGCCTTGAGCGCCGCGATCTTGGCGGGGTGGAACTGGTCGGGGTCGCTGACGTCGAACTCGCCGACCTGGAGCGTCTGGCTGCCCGTCACGAGCACGCCCCACATCGAGTCGCTCAGCGTAAACGTGCCCCACTTGCGGCGGTAGACTCCGTGGAACGTGCCCTCGATGAACGAGAAGCCGATGGGCGTCACGTTCATGTAGTCGGCGGGAAGGAACGCCAGGCCGGGCCTGGATGAGGTCGAGAGCCCGAAGTCCCACATGTCCAGCGCGTCGTTGCCCCTGTTGCGCCAGTACGTGCCGCAGCCCGCGCAGCCGAGAGCCAAGACAAGCCACGCCAGTGGCATCCTCCGACACTTGCTCATCATTGCGCCAGTCTCCAACGTAATGCCCGCCCCAAAGCGACAAGACAATATTATAATCACAAGGGACCCCCGCTGTCAAAGCGGTATCTTCAATCGTCCTCGTCCTCGTCCCTCGTCCCTCGTCCTCGACTCTCCCCCCGCAAGCAGGGAAGATCGAGGACGAAGGACGAGGGACGAGGACGATAGGACGAGAGAAGCAGTTGCCAGGATTCGGGGCCATGCCCGCGTGCCCGGGCGCGTGTAATCTCCTACACTTTGTAAGCCCAGATCCGAACGGCCTCGGCAAATCCACGTCACCAAGAGACAGGCCCAGCTCCCGTAGGGTGCGGAGGTGAGATTGGCTGAGCCCTGCTATTTGCAGACGTGTACACGTCTGCAAATAGCAGGGCGGACCTTGCGACGAGGTGAA
>VGYW01000548.1 GCA_016872875.1 Planctomycetota bacterium
TACTCCTGTGCCTGCCTCTTCGTCTCGGGCTTTCCCACAACACCCTTTGCCACCACGCGGCAGCGCCCGACGCAACACGAACGCCACGGTTACGAAACAAGCCCTACTTGTGGGCAAAGATCAGGGCTTCGCCCTGGGACAGGCGACCGCCCGGATTGAGCCCTGTAGGGGCGTACTAGCCGGCCTGGGCAGGATGTGGCGCCCAGACCACGTAGTACGCCCCTTCAGGGCTGATGTGCCCATCGCTCCCTTCCCAGGGCTTCGCCCTGGGCTGCTATAGGACGCCCCTGTCGGGGCTCCGGAGTGGTTCACCAGAATTGGGGGCCATACTCTCAGAGGAAATCGCAGTTGACATACCGCAAGGGGAAGGCGTATAGTAGAAGCGATATGGGGCGGCTGGTCCAGAGGACTCCGGACAAAGGCAACTCAGCATGCGTTTCCCAAGAGGCAGGCGTGGGTGGGCGGTGTGGGTCTTCCTGGCGGCCTTCGCTGCTCTCGCCGGGCGGCCGGCGGGCGAGGCGGGCTCGGAGGGGCGGTGCCGGCTCGCCGGGCGGGTGACTACGCCCGAGGGGGCGGCCGTGGCCGGCGTGACGGTGGCATTCTCGAATGGCATCGCCTCAGCGGTGACGGACGCCCGCGGCTGCTATGAGGCCGCGGCGCCCGCCGACGGCACGCGCTGCACGGTCACGCCGAGCAAGCCGGGGCACGCGTTCGTCCCCACCGAAAGGGCCATCTGGCTCTCCGGCGACGAGGCGGAGGCCAGCTTCCAGGCAGTCGCGGAGCGGATGGAGAAGCGGCGGGGCAGCCGCCGCGCGTTCCGCGACGCCCTGGCCCCGCTCGCGCTCAACTGGTTCTCGATCAACGCCGACGCGCCGTTCACGGCCACCCGCGCCGTGACCCTGAACCACCAGGCGGATGGGGTCCCGCTCTACTACAAGGCGAGCGAGCTGCCCACCTTTACGGGCGCCGACTGGCAGTCCTACACCCCCTTCCCAGTCTTCAATCTCTCCCCTGGCAACGACCTCAAGACCGTCTACTTCAAGGTGGCGGACGACTTCGAGGAGTCGGCGCCGCTGATGGACGACATCGTGCTCAACGAGCCGCAGGTGGTGGAGCTGACGGTGAACGGCCCGGCCACGCGCGGCAAGGTGTGGCCCGCCGGGGAGGAGGACTGGTTCTTCTTCAACGCCGCCACGACGGACACCTACACGGTGGAGACCTGGGCGGGCAGCCTGGCGGACAACTTCGTCGGCCTCTACGCCGCGGACCAGACGACCCTTCTGGCGCAGGACAACGACTCAGGCGACGGCGCCTCCGGCCGCATCGTCCAGCCCCTCAACCCCGGCACCTATTTCGTCAAGGTGCGTGCCAACAACCCGGCCGACATGGGCACCTACTACGTCCGCGTGACCACGGGCGAGACGACGATCACGATCCTCAACCCCCACGGCGACCCGACGGCGGCCACCCAGCTCGAGGTCGGCACCTCAGAGGTGGTCTTCTCCTCTGCCAATCCAGGCGTCCTCGAAATCTTGTGCCGCTTCGCGCTCAACCCTGGCCAGGTCGCAGGCGTGGCCGACAAGGTTCGCGCCTGCATCGAGCCGGTGGGCGGCTCGGCCCTCGCCTGGCAGACTCTCACGGGGGCCGACGCCACCTGGGCGGGCACCTCCGCCGGCCGGCCCGCCACCGCGCACCCCACGATGGGCAAACCGGTCTACGACCCCGTGACCGACCGCTACGAGCTCAAGGTGGTCTTCACCGGCCTGCCGACGGCCAACAGCGGCTTCGGCCCCAAGCGCCTCTGGGCGCAGATCGTGGACGGCACCACGGTGGCCGCCAGCGCCGAGCAGCTCTTCGAGGTCTTCTTCCCCAAGACCGCCGCCAACAACGCCGGCACGGGCCGCAATGCCGGACCAAACTGGTTCTACTTCTGGAAGACCGGCAACGTCTGCGGAACCACCACCGGCTGGGAATACGAGGTCACGCCCGACTTCGGCTTCTACCTCACCGGCCAGGACCACATCAACGTCGGCGACGCCGCCCCAACGGTCAACACCGGCCCCGAGTTCTACCAGAACGACCTGGGCGACACCATCGAGGTCGCCGGCCAGGGCCTCGGGCCGCAGTGTGCCCTCGAAACCATCGCCCACGAGAACCTCCACAGGTGGATTTTCGAGACCTGGGCCTTCCTCATCGCCTCCGACGAGGCCGACGGCGAGAGCAACGGCGACCCCTACGACGACCCCGACGACGACGGCATCCCGAACATCATGGAGGCCACCTTCCTCGGCATCAGCACCGACACCAACGACCCCGACACCTACAACATGGGCTTTCCCTACGACACCTACGGCGACCAGGAGTTGCGCGCCCGCAAGATCGAGCTCACCCCCGGCCTCACCGCCAACCCCGCAGACGACTGGGCCTACCCAGGCTCCAACTCCTATCCCCCCTACCCCCGCGTCGCGCCCCCGCCCGAGGACCCCGACGTGCCTGGCGGCCCAGGCGAACCCGACGACCAGGGCGGAGGCGACGACGGCCAGGGCAACGAGGGGAACCCAGGCGACGACGTCATCATCCAGCACGGCACCGGCCGCGGCGACACCCAGCTCGCCAACGGCGGACCAGGCAACGACTTCATCTTCCAGAACGGCCGCCGCGGCCCGGACGCCCAGACCGCCAACGGCGGCGACGGGGACGACACGATCATCCAGAGGGGCGGCCGGGGCTTCGACGGCCTCACCGCCTCAGGGGGCGCAGGCAACGACGCCATCTACCAGCGCGGCATGCGCGGCGCCGACACCCTCACCGCCAACGCCGGCGATGGCGCCGACTCCATCCGCCAGCGCGGCGGCGCCAGGGCCGACACCCTCATCGCCAACGGCGGCGGCGGCGACGACACGCTCTGGCAGCGCGGCGGCTCAGGGCGCGACACCATGGTCGCCGACGGCGGCGACGGGGACGACACGGTCTGGATGTTCGGCAAAGAGGGCGCCGACGCCCTCACCTATGAGGTCAGCCCAGGCAACGACCTCGCCTACCTCCACGGCGGCGACGGCTTCGACACCGCCGCCATCAACTCCAACGGCCACGACTTCACCCTCACCGACGAGCGCGGCGAGGTCCTCTACCAGCGCGGCGCCGGCGGCACCCGCATCCAGGCACGCAGCATCGAGAACCTCAGGGTCATCGGCGACGACGGCGTCACCGTCGTCTTCGCCGGCGCCGCCCGCTGACGCTCGGCGGCGCTATTCCTTCGGGGGACGCCGCCGCATCAGGAGCGACCACGCCCACGGGCCGCTCTTGTTGTTCGGGTCCCGCGACTCGAAGCGAATCTCCCTCAGGCACACGAAGTCCCACGTCTCGGCGAAGTCGTCAACCAGCTTCTTCTCCTCCACGCGGGGCGGGCCGCCGTGGCGCGGCTCGTTGGCGTTCCCGGCCAGCAGCAGGAAGTGCCCGCCGGGGCGGGTCAGCCGATTGGCCGTCTTGACGAACCCGGCCGAGTTGTAGAGCTGGACGTGGTGGTAGCAGCCGCGGTCGAAGACGAAGTCGAACGGCTCCATCTCGCCCAGGGCGGTCACGTCCGCGACGAGCCAGCGCACGCGGACGTTCGCCTTGCGCGCCTGCTGCTCGGCCAGGGTGAGCGCCGTCGGCGCAATCTCCACGCCGGTCACGCTGAAGCCCTTGGTCGCAAGGTACACGGCGTTCGTGCCCGTGCCGCAGCCCAGCTCGAGCGCGCGGCCGGGGCGGATGGTCCCGTCCTCGACGATCTTCGACAGCTCGTCCGTCACGCGGCCTACGTCCCAGCCCGGCGTTCGGCCGCCGCGGTAAGCGCTGTCCCACCGCTCCAGCATTCGCACGCCCTTGGCCCCGTGCGGCATGATGCCGGCGGGCAGGAGCCGCTCAGCCAGCAGGGCCTTGCCGGCCTGCGAGACGGCGATGGTGCTGCCCTGGGCCGGGTCGCCCGCCAGAACAAGCGTCACGGCCCGATCCCCGACCGCGAGCTTGAGCGTGGCAACGCCGGCCTCCGCCGCGAGCGTCGCCTCCGCCTCCTGGCCGCCCGTGCAGATGACGCGGATGAAGCGCGCCGCGGGCTCCTTCGCGCCATCGCGCGGCAAGAGCACTCGGCAGGCGGCCTTCGCCTCGCCGCCGCCGGCCAGTTGCCATGGCGGCACCGGAGCCGGCGAACGGTCGTCAACAACGAAGGTGCCCGGCTTGATGAAGACCACCTGCCGGTCCCCCGCCGGGCCGGTGCCGCGGACGTAGACGAAGTGCGGACTCTCCTCGTAGGCGATGAGCTTCTCGACGCCCAGGAGCGCCGCGGGCGGCAGGTCGTCCCGGAACTCCGCGAAGCGTTCGGCCAGGGCGGCCAGGCCCCCCGCGCGCATCGCCCCGCCGGCGAGGGGTGTCGCCTCCCCCTCGGCCAGAGCAGGCAACGCGGCAACGCCTGCCACCAGGCCGGCGACAACAGCGGCCACCGCCAGCACCGCGCAGAGCACCCGACGCCGCGGATGCGGCTCGTATTCAGCCATCGTTCAGCCTCCTGTTCGAGTCGGCACGCTCCCACAGCTCCCACCTGGTTCACACGGCGGCATCATATCAAGCCCCCCACCTTGCCGCAAGCCGAAGGCCCATCTCACCGCAGAGGGCCCATCGCGGCAAGCCGCAACCAAACGCGGAGGAAAAATCTTTCCGGAAAACAAGATTCTGCATGTTTGTAGGACAGAGAACGCATTGAGAGAGCAGGCGGATTGGGGGCTGCACCCCAACGTAGGCCCCGCCTTCTCTGCCCCGCAGGGGCCACGCCGCACGAGCGAAGTCTCGTGCGGCGCGTAGACCCTTCGGTCGTGACTCGACGACGACGACGAGGACGACGACGATAGCAGAACCGAAGCCGGCACCAGGATCGGGGATCACACTCGCCAGAATAGGTGACTGTCCCTGTTTGTGCGGCGCGCAGGGCCACCCCCATCGCGGCAAGCCGCAACCAAGGGGCAAGGCCGCAAATGAGGACGGGAGGTAACGTAGGCCTACAAACATCCAGAATCGTGTTTTTCGGAGAGATTTCAAGCGGCCTTTTTCGAGGGGCCCAGGGT
>VGYW01000549.1 GCA_016872875.1 Planctomycetota bacterium
ACTACGTGGTGTTGCCCGCGACCCTGGGGGCTTGCTTTGGTCATTGAGCATTCCGGGCTTGGAGATTGTTTGGTGCTTGGCGTTTGGCTCTTGGGATTTCCCGCATTTCGTGAGAAATGCGGGTTAGGGAGAGCACCCCCGCCCCAGCAAGAGGGCCACTTCCTGTGGGGAGCGAGTGGCACTCTTGTCCAACGGTTAGGACGAGTGTTTACGCCTGATGCCGACTCGCGCAATGCCCCGGGCCATCAGCAAGGGGTGCGGGGCGTTGTCGAACGGCAAGATCGGGTTCGCTTCAGCCGGATGGGCCACCTTTTTTTCCGTCAGGGCCTTGAATCTGCCAAAGGCATTTGATACACTTGGGGGCAACGCGGCAAGGCCCCGGGGCGGTCGCCCGGGGCCGCGTCCCCGAAGCTGGGAACTCCCCGATGATCTCGTGCCCCGTCCGCTCAGGCGCAAGCGGGGTCCGCGGGGGGTTCCTATATGTCGGGCTGCCAGGGCGGAGCGCCCCCTAGCCCTAGAGGCCCGTCGGTTCAGGAGGCAGGCAGATGCGCAGGTCGTTCGTCGCCTTCGGCGTCGCTATCGCGGCAATCGTCGTGGCAATCGTGCTCCTGCTCCGCGCGCCGCGGCAGACGGTGACGCCGCCGCCAGAGCGCGTGGAGCCGCCGTCCAAGCCCACAACCGAGTTGCCTGTCGAGAAGCCGAAGGAGCCCGCCGCGGAGCCCGAGCCGAAGGTGAAGGCGAAGGAACCCGTCACCCCGCCAACGCCTGTGGAGAGCGTGGTGGACGCCGATGCGGTGCTGAAGGACGCTGACGCGAAGGAGGCGGCGGGGAAGACCCTCGAGGCGTACAAGGCGCTCTCGGACGCGCTCCTGCGCGGCCCCAAGGCCAAGCGAGGCGAGGAACTCAGGGCGCGACTCACGAAGCTCAGCGACGCCGTGTTCTTCTCCGACAAGGTGGTCGCCCCGCACGCCATCAACCACCAGGTGGTGAGGGGCGACTCGCTCATCAAGCTGGCGACGGCGCACAAGACGACGATCGAGCTCGTCCGCCGCCTCAACGGCCTCAAGGGCACCACCCTGCGCCTCGGACAGCGGCTCAAGATCGTCCCAGGCGGCTTCGACGTGGCGGTGGACAAGAGCGACTTCCGCCTGACGGTGACGAAGGACGGGCTGTGGGTGCGCGAGTTCAGGATCGGGCTCGGCAAGAACGGCACCACCCCGATCGGCGGGTACGTGGCCGGCGAGAAGCTCCCCGAGCCCGCCTACACGAGGGTCTTCCCACACGTGCCCTTCGGCGACAAGAAGCGCAACCCCCTCGGCACCCGCTGGATCACCATCCAGGGCGACTACGGCATCCACGGCACCTGGGAGCCCCAGTCCGTCGGCAAGGAGGAATCGGAGGGCTGCGTCCGCATGCTCAACCAGGACGTCGAGTGGCTCTACGACCTCATCGTCAAGGGCAGCAGCAAGATTGCCATACGGCCCTGAGGCAGCGTCCGCGCGACCCGATGAGGATGATTGGATGGGTGGATGAATGGATGAATGAGAAAGCCATGGACGCCCTTGTCTTTCATCCATCCATTTATCCACCCATCCATTCATCCCCCTCAGTGTGCCGGGCGCACCCACACTTGCGCAGCGAGTCCCCTGCTCTCAATCAGGCCCGTGCCGCCCGCCTGCGTGTCCCAATGCTCCTCTGGCCCGGCCCTGAAGTAGAAGGCGGGGTTCACGCGCCGCGCCTGCCAGGCGGCGAGGGCGCCGTGGCCCTCGCCCCAGGCCGGCAGCCCCTCGAGCGGCTGCCACGCGGCGTCCTCCTCCGGCAGCTTGCCCCCCGCGCCCGCGATGGCGAAGCGGCCGCCGCGAACAGCAATGTCACCCTCCCGCATCCGCCTCTCGGCCTCCGGCGCCTCGCGCCACGGCCACCAGGCCGCAAAGCAGCGACGCGACCCCCGCGTGAGCGCGCACTCCACCCGCCAGCGGCCCGAGGCATCTCGCTCCACCACCGCCCCGCCCCCGCCCGCGCCCTCCGCACTGTGGTAGAAGGGCACCACCGCCTCCGCCGCCCCGAAGTCCAGCCGCACCCGCGTGCGGCCCAGGGCCTCCAGGCACACGATCTCCGTGCGCCTCTCGCCCGCCTGCCACTGCACGCGCTCCAGCACGCACGCCGTCTCGCGCGAGCCGCGCCCGCTTGGCAGCATCAAGCCCCATGCCACGGCCGCGAGCGCGGCGGCCACCCCCGCCACCAGCGCGGCGCGGAGCCAGCGGCCGCGGCCCCTCAGGGCGAACCGCGCCGCCAACGCCCCCGCCGCCAGCAGCGCCACGGCGCCGCCCACCAGGCGCCACCGCAGCCCCGTCCCCCAGCGCGCCCCGCGAAAGGCCGTGTAGAGGCCAGCATCCGCCCACTCGTCCCGCCCCGCCGCACCCTTCAGGAACCTGCCGAGCAGCCCGTGGGCGAACTTCTCAGGCGTCCGCGCACACACCGTGCCCAGGCCCAGCCGCCACCAGTGCGTGCCATCCACGCCCAGGGTTGATTGCCGTGCCGCCACCGCCGCCAGCCACTCCTCCGCGCTCGGCCGGCCCGCGCACCCGCCCAGCTCCGCGAGGAGCGAATCCCCACGCACCGGCCCCTTCGCATCCAGCACGAAGCCCGCCACACCCCCGCCACGCACCCACTCCGCAATCGCCACCCGGGCCGCGGCCGGCACCTCGCCGCCGTCGCCCCCGAAGCCCAACCCATCCACCGCAGCATAGCCCGCCACAAGCGTCGGCAACTCCTCCGCGCGGACCGCCGCCCGGCAACCCCCGAAGAGGTCCTCCGCCGCCGGCCTGGGGAGCCCCACCGCGGCCACCAGCGGCTTGCCCTCCTCGTGCCGCCGCAGGCCGAGCGGCGCGTCCCCACCGAAGAGCACCTCGCCCCCGCCCGACCGCACAACCACGCGCGCCCTCGCGGCATCCGAGCGCGCCACGGCGAGCGCCTCCACCGCCGCCGTCGTCTGCGCCCCAACCCGCACCGGCTGGCGGAACGTCAGCCCCTCCACCACCAGGTCGAGCGTCCCCTCGAACGCCGGCCCGCCGTTCGACAGGCTCACCCGGACCAACAGCGGAGCGCCCGGCCTGAACTCCCCCTCCCACGCCGCGGCCAGCCTCACCGACAGCGCGCCCCCGTGGCACGCAAGCGTCCCGGTCAGCGCCCACAACAGCCCTGCCGCCACGCGCATCGTCACGCCCCAAGGGTGCAACAACGGATTCGTGCAGGTGGGCACACTGGAAACCAAACCCAGCTCCTCTGGGTCTGGTTTCCTCTTCAGTCCACCATTGCCCGGGCCAGAAAGCAACAGACTTACTGAACCGACCGAGGAGCCGCTCGGTTCAGTAAGGTGTGCCCACCTGCACAAATCCGCTATTGCACCCACGCCCCAGAACAGAGTTGACACAACGCCCCTGTTCTGGTAATTGTATATATTCAGCCGAGCGCGTCCAGCGGCTTTGGGCGATTAGCTCAGTTGGCTAGAGCGCATCCCTTACAAGGATGAAGTCGGCGGTTCGAACCCGTCATCGCCCACCAGAGGCGGGCGGCGTGCCGCCACGCTCATTGGCAACCCGGGGGCGTAGCTCAATTGGTTAGAGTACCAGATTGTCGATCTGGTGGTTGCGGGTTCGAGCCCCGTCGCCCTCGCCATACCCCCATTTACTATCGCCCACCATCCCTTGTGTGCCGCCGCCAACGGCGGCCACAACATGTCGTGCCCCACCTTCCGCTTCACTGTCCGAATCCGCCTTCCGCCCGATAGATTCCGCCGCCGCACAAGCCAGGTTGAACACCACCCGCGCCCGTCCGCGCCCCAAGTCGAGCCGCACTTCCCGCACGACCGCGCGTAGGACCGCGGCCACGTCCAGGAACTCGGCGTTGCCCTGTGCCGCGTCCAGGTAGGCCCGCAAGTCGCGCCACAAGCCCACGTCCGCCGCCGCCTGACGTATGCTCGCCCGCTCCCCCTCGCACTCCGCCAGGGCGTCGTTGACCCGCTGCTTCGCCTCTGCGATCTCCCGCAGCTTGCCCGCCACGTGCTCGGGGGCCATCGTGCCCCCGGCTACCGCGTCCACAAGCCGCCGCTCCTGGCCCTCCAGGGCGGCCAGCTTCGCCTTGAGGCCCTCCACGCGGGCGTCAAGCTCCCGCTCCCGCCGCCCGACCTCTTGCCGTGCGGCGTCCAGGGTGCCCGCGAAGAACTCCGGGCTGCCAACCGTCGCCCGCAGCGCCCGCAATAGCTCCCTGTCGAACTCCCGCGCGTTGATCCTCTGCCCCGTCACAGGGTCCTGATAGTAGAAGGTGACTACTCCCGTGCTCCCCTTTGCCCAGTAGCGCTTGAACGGCTCGCCGCCCGCGTCGCGCACCACGCCCACGAGAGCGGGAGCGTCGGCGCCCTCTACGCCCGCGGTCCGCGGCTTGCGGCTCTGCCCCCTCTGCCCCGCGGCAAGGCGCGCTTGCACGGCTTCCCAAAGCTCCGCGCCCACGATGCCCTTGTGCCGGCCCGCGTAGCTCTGCCCATTCCACAACACCCGCCCGATGTAGACGGGATTCCGCAGCATCGCCACAACGACCCGCCCGCTCCACTTCTCCCCGTGCGGCCCCCCGACCCCATCTGCATTCAGGGTGTCCGCGATCAACTGCGGCCCGTCGCCGTCCAGGAACCGCCGGAACACCTCGCCCACCCGCCCGGCGTCGCCATTCGGCTTCAACGTCATTGGCGCCCCTTCTTCGCCGCTCGTCGGCACGCGGTCGTACCCGAACGGCTGCCAGCGCGCCGGCCAGTAGCCCGCCGCCGCGCGCGAAGCCAAGCCCTGCTTCGTCCGCGCCCGAATCTGCTCCCGCTCGAACTCCGCGAAGCCGGCCAGGATGTTCAGCATGAGGCGGCCTTGCGGCGTTGACGAGTCAAAGCTCTCTGTCACGGACACCAGATCGCACCCGTGCCCCCGAAGCGTCTCGAACAACTGCCAGAAGTCCAGCACGCTCCGCGAGAGGCGGTCAATCTTGTAGACGAGGAGCGTATCGCAATCCCGCGCCG
>VGYW01000550.1 GCA_016872875.1 Planctomycetota bacterium
TAGCCGGACACAGGCCAAAGAGAGATTCTTCGACTTCGGCCGCCAAGAGGCGGCCTTCGCTCAGAATGACAACTCTTTGGGGCTTGCGCCGGGGAAAGTAGCGTTGTCGTGTTAGTTCCTGCTGCGGGAAGTCGTAGGGACGGGCGGCTCGCCTGTCCCGTCCTCGACACGCGAGCCGCGTGTCGCTACGCCCGCCACGGAAGGGCGTGGCGGCGAGCTTTCCGCAACAGGGACTTATTGGTGCTGCTTGAGGGGGACGGTTTCCTGGGCGTGGTAGGCGAGCTTGATGCGGAGGACGCGGCTGTTGCCGTCGTCGTTGAGGTAGAGCCAGCGGTCGGGGTCGGTGGCGAGGAAGGAGCAGTGGGCGAGGCCGATGTCGGCGTCGCCGGGCTTCATGGCGGGGGAGTCGGGGTTGCCGAACCGCCCGATCTCGCAGATGGGGTTGCCGTTGGTGTCGAGGACGCCGACGCAGAACTGGTATGCCTTTGGGACGAATGAGCGGCCGTAGGGGTCGGTATCGAACCGGCACGTGGCGCACAGGCAGGGGTAGCCGCCGCCGCCGAGGAAGTGCATCTGGTCGTAGCCGGGGTAGGCCCAGAACATGTTCTGGGACCAGAGGTTGCCCCAGCCGTAGGCGGTGAACTCGGGGGGGCGGTCGGGGAGTTGGTCGAGCTTGACGGCGTCGCCCTTGCCGTAGAGGCGTCCGCCCGTGGGGGCGAACTTGGCGAGGCAGCCGCCGGCGTGCGGCTTGCCGTCAACGAACATGTTTGCGCCCACGCCGACGAAGAGGTTGCCGTCGCGGTCGGAGGCGATGCCGCAGCTCGGCATGGGGAGTGCGGGGATGAGGTCCTCGCTGAGGAGCTCGCCGCGGGCCGACCAGCGGAAGACGAGCTCGCCGGCCTCGTAGTGGCGGCCCGGGAGCTTTCGGGGGCGGTAGCCGCGCTCGACCATCTCGCGGCGCATGGTCTCGCCCCAGGCGTCCACCCACTTGTTCTTGGGCCTGCCCCAGAGGATGCCCTCGTAGGTCTGGTAGTTCTTCACGAAGGCCACGATGTCGCCGTTGGGGGCCACGCCGAAGCCGGTGTCGAAGCCGTTGGCGCCGGGCAGGGCGGGGATCTGGACCGTGCCGCGGTACTTGCGCTGGGTCCAGGGCGTGCTCTGCGGCTCGCCGTAGTCGAAGGGCACCTCGGCCTCGAAGGGGATAGAAACCTTCTCGCCGTCGGGCGACACGATGAACTTGTCGGGGTCGAAGCGCGCGAGGTAGCGGAGCGCGCGGAGGTAGAGAAACCCGTCGAGCCCGAAGTCCATCTCCTCCCAGGTCCAGTGGCCTGCGACCTGGACGTTTACGAAGCGGCCGATGCCTTCTGGGTCGCACCGCATCAGGGGGCTCTCGCCAGGGCCGAAGGAGGCGACCCGCAGGTAGTAGAGGTGGTGGCGGAGGGGGTCCACGGCAAGGCGGTTGCCGCGAAACGGCCCGAGCATGTGCGGGATGAGGCCCGCCTTGGCCACCTCGGCCGCGAAGTCCTGGAAGAGGACGAACTCCTTGCCCTTCTCCTCGAATATCTGGAGCTGGCCGCGGCTTGTGACCATCCAGAGCCGCGGGGGGCTGGCCCAGGAGTCGAGGCAGAAGACCGGGGTGAAGGACATCCGGGCGTCAACGCGGGGAACCGTGAGCTTCTGCTCGATGAGCGGCCTGGGGTCGTCGAGCGGGCCCAGCTTCCGCAACGCAAGCTCCGCGCCCCCGCCCAGCGCCCTGGCGCTCATCCTGCCGTCGTGGATGGGTGCGGCTGGATAGGAGAGGAGGTAAATCTCGCCCGTCTTGTGGTGGACGCCGATCTCCTGGGGGGCGGGGACGGGGATGGTCTTGACGAACCTGCCGTCGGGGGCGTAGACCTGGACGCGGTCGTTTCGGCTGTCGCAGACGTAGAGGCGACCCTGGGCGTCGCAGGCCAGGCCCTCGGGGGCGTAGAACTGGTCGTCGTCCTTCCCCACGCTTGAGACCTGGCCGCCGGCGATGGTGCCGACGAAGGGCTTCTCGCCAACGTGCGGGTCGCGGTCCAGCACGGCGCCGCGCTCACTCCGGGCCTCTTGTGGTGGCACAGGCATCTTGCCTGTGTCCGTCACAGGCGGGACGCCTGTGCCACCAACACCACCTCTGCCAGGGGGCCCTTCTGGTGGCACAGGCATCTTGCCTGTGTCCGTCACAGGCGGGACGCCTGTGCCACCAATCTCTGAACCACGGTCCCACGGCACGCGCCAGACGGCGTTCCAGAGGTAGCGGCTGCGGCCCGTCGTGCGGCCATCGGGGTCAATGCCCGTGAAGTAAACCCACTTGCCGTCGGGGCTGAGGGCGAGGTGTGGCTGGCCGTTCTCGACGCCGAACTGCTTGGCGAGGAGCGCCCCGTGGATGGGTTCGCCGCCGGTCGTGCCGTCGGTGCGGAGCCGCAGGAGGTGCCGCGCGCCGTAGCCGCTAGTGACCGAGACGAGTTTGCCCGCCGCGGCGGCCAGGGCCTGCGGGTCCCACACGCCCACGAACGGCTCGGTGCCGCCGAGGCCGCCGAGGCGGGGCACGGTCCGCCCGTTCTCGGTCGTCCGATACGGGATGTTGAGAAGCATCCTCACCCCGGCCCTCTCCCCGAGGGAGAGGGGGCGGAGCTCTTTGGTGTTCACCTTGTCGCCCGCGAATGGGACGAGGGTGCGGACGTAGCGGGCGTCGTGGTCGAACATTCTGAGCTGGTTGCGCGCGCTGAGCTCGAGGACGTAGACGCCGCCGGCGTCCGCCGCAATCGCCCCGGGCGAGCTGCCGTGGGTGAAGTCCTTCGGGTGGAAGGCGAGCACCTTGTCGAAGGTGGGCTTGAGGCCGAGCGCCACGCGCGCCACGCACCGCTCCGGGCCTTCCACGTAGCGCCCCGCGTCGTCCTTCCCATCCCAGACGAGTTCCTGCTCGAGAGAGTTCGCCTTCAGCGGGGCGGGCGCGTTTGGGCCGAGGACGCCGTAGACCAGGTGCCTTAGAATCCGCCCCTTGCCGTCCTCGATGGCCACGGCGGCGTCGCAGGCGCCCTTGGCGGCGAAGCGGACGACGTAGCGGTCGGGGAGCGGCTGGCCGTCCGGCCCGGCCTGCCGCGCGAACGTGGGGCGCCGCGCGAACTCGTAGACCTCCTGCCGGGCGACGGGCTTGAGCTTTGGCCCTTCCCAGGTCTCCTGGGCCGAGGCGTCCACAAAGGCGCCTGAGAGCGCGCAGCAGACGACAACCCAACAGGGCAACCGCATCGCGGGTCTCCTCATGAAGTAGAGCGTAGCAAAACTCCAGCAACCGTGCAACGCGATGGCGGCTCTGTCTTGATCGCGCGGCGCGAACCTGCTACGATGCCGGGCAGCGGCGGGGTGTGTGTCGCGCGGAAGCGATGAGGGGGCGACAGCATGCGAAGAGAGCGCCGAGTTGACCGCAGAGGGGCCGACGGCGAGGCGACGCAGGCGCTCTCTGCGTCCCAGTTCGCGTGCCCGAAGTGCGGCAGCGCCCTGGGGCCCGCCTCTGGCGCCGGCCCGCCATCCGTCCGCTGTCCCAAGTGCAACGCCGATGTGTTGACGGCGTCCGGTGGGGCGCAGGCGCCCTCCGGCCGCGACGCGCTCCTGGGCGCCACGCTGGACGGCTGCCGGGTGCTCGAACGCCTGGGCCAAGGGCGCCGTGGCCGTGGTGTACCGCGCCGAGCAGGTGAAGCTCGGACGCACGGTGGCCGTCAAGGTGCTCCTCCCCGGCTTCGCGGCAGGCGGGCCAGGCGACGTGGAGCGCTTCCTCCAGGAGGCCCGCCTCGCGGCCCAACTGGAACACCCGAACGTCGTCCAGGTCTACGATGTCGGCGAGGAGCGCGGCCGGCACTTCATCGTGATGCAGCTCGTGGACGGTGGGAGCGTGAAGGCCCTGCTGGAGCGCGAGGGGCGGCTGCCGGCGGAGAGGGCGCTGGAGCTGGCGCTCCAGGCCGCGCGGGGCCTGGAGGCCGCGCACAGTTGCGGGGTGCTCCACCGCGACATCAAGCCCTCAAACCTGCTTCTCGACCGAAGCGGCGGGCTGAAGATCGGCGACTTCGGGCTGGCAAGGCCCGCCCTCGGGGCCTCGGACCTCACGCACCCCGGCAGCCTGGTCGGCACGCCGCTCTACATGAGCCCCGAACAGTGCAAGGGGGAGGGGCTCGACGCGCGCTCCGACCTCTATTCCCTCGGCGTGACCCTCTTCGAGATGCTCCTGGGCAAACTCCCCTTCGAGGGGGGGACCGCGCTCGCGGTCCTGCACAAGCACATCCACGAGCCTGTCCCCGCGGCCCTGAGGGCCGCCCCGGCTGTCCCGGCTCCCGTGGCCGCGCTGGTGGAGAAGCTGCTGGCGAAGGAGCCTGGTGTCGTTTTCCATTTTTGTATTTTCTCGGAAAAGAAACAAAACAAGAGGACAAGAGGGTTGAGGCCAACTGCCGATCGGCCCGAAGCCCGAATCTCGTTACAATTTTTTACAAATTATTCTTGGGCTTCATCCACCCCGGCCCCACCTTTCCACGCTCTACGTCCCAGGCCCGCGCTTTGGGGGGCTTCGAAGCGTCAGCCCCCCATACCCCCTGTGGCCCGTCTGCCCGCCCCCCCTCCCGCCCCCCCCGCCGCGTCCCGCGTCGGGCAGGCGGCGGGCAGCCCCGTCGCAGCACTGACGCTACAACGTGGGCGGCAGCAGGAAGCGGAGCGGCCAAGACAACCCCTGCGGCCTGTGCCCGGCCGGAGTGTGCGACCTCGCTGCCTTGCCGCACCCGCTTGCCTAGCTCGCCCCTGGCAGAAGGGGCGAGCGGGCAGAGGCCACACCCTGGCGACCCGTGGCAGACCTTCATCCGTGGCAGACCTTCAACCTGCCACACCATCGATGCACCACACCTTGCGATGGGGGTTGGCCTAGCCCGCATTTCTCACGAAATGCGGGAAATCCCAAGAGCCAAACAGCAAGCACCAAACGATCTCCAAGCCCGAAATGCTCAATGACCAAAGCAACCCCCCAGGGTCGCGGGCAACACCACGTAGTC
>VGYW01000551.1 GCA_016872875.1 Planctomycetota bacterium
TCTCCCCGAGGGAGAGGGGAAGAGGTGTGAGGGCGCTCTGCTCCCTCTCCCTTGGGGAGAGGGTGGGGGTGAGGGTGCTTGCGCGCCGCCGTGCGTAGGTGCACTTTGCCGGCCAGGGCGTCGCGGATTTCGGCGAGGAGGGCCGTGGGGTTGGCCGGGCGATCCTCGCGGTCCTTCGCCATCATGCGCTGAATCAGGTCGTCGGTGGCGCGGGAGACTTCGGGGTGCTTGTCGCGGGCAGACGGGACGGGGTCGGCGAGGTGCCTCGCCATGATGGCGCCGGCGTTCGGGCCGGTGTAGGCCTGCTCGCCCGTGACCATGTGGTAGAGGGTCGCGCCGAGGGCGTAGATGTCGGCCCGCGTGTCAACGTCGGCCTGGGCGCGGACCTGCTCGGGGGCCATGTAGTAGGGGGTGCCGAGGGCGGTGCCCTCGATGGTCATCGTGTCGGGCTTCTCGGTGGAGCGGGCCAGGCCCAGGTCGGCCAGCTTCACCGCCCCGTCGCGCGCGACCATGATGTTGTCGGGCTTGATGTCGCGGTGGATGATGCCGTGCTTGGCCGCGTGCTCGAGGCCGCGGGCGACGGCGCCCACGATGTTCAGGGCCGACTTCTCGTCCAGGCGGCCCTTCGACTTGATCATCTCCTTCACCGTCGTGCCGTCCACGAACTCCATGGCGAAGTAGTAGTTGCCGTCGGCGACGCCGACGTCAATGCCCTGGACGATGTTTGGGTGGTTGAGCTTTGCGGCGGAGCGCGCCTCGCGGAGGAAGCGCTGGACGAATGCCTCGTTCTTCGCCAGGTGGGGCGGGAGGACCTTCAGGGCCACGACGCGGTCCATCGAGACCTGTCGCGCCTTGAAGACGACTCCCATGCCGCCCTTGCCGAGGGTGGCGAGGAGTTCGAAGCCGCCGATACTTGAAGGCTGCGGACCGCTCTCTGGCACGTCGCGCCCTCCTGGGTTCGTAGTGCGGGCTTCAGCCCGTAGGGAATACGGCCTGAAGGCCGCACTACGAACACCCGCCATTATGCACGGGCGGGGGCGGGAGTCAAGGGGGGGGAAGGGATGATCCGACGGATCCGCCCGATCCGACGGATCGGACGGATCACTCCGCTGTTGAATTGCCCCACCCTTTTGGGTATAGTTAGCGGATGCGTTGGCGAGCAGGGAGGGGCCGTGAGGCTGAAGGGGGAAGGTATGCGCGCCGCCTGGCGATGGCTGGTGTGGGGGAGCGTGTTGGCTGTGTGGGGCTTCGGGGCGCGCGCTGCGGGCGCGGAGGGCGCGAAAGGCCTCAAGGTCGTCGAGGTCGTGCTCCAGGGCGACATCGAGGAGCAGCGGGCGGTCGAGATGCCTTTCGGCCCAAAGGCCAACGTGCTCAGGGAGTACACGGCGTCGCTGCGCAAGGCGGCGAAGGATGACGAGGTGAAGGCCGTCCTGCTGCGGTTGAACCTGCCGTCGTTCGGCCTGGCGAAGCTCCAGGAGCTGCGCGACGCGCTCGACGCTGTGAAGGCGGCGAAGAAGAAAGTCTACTGCTACCTCGATGCGTGCATGAACGCGGATTACCTGCTGGCGTGCTCGGCGGACAGGATTTGCTCGCCGCCGGGCGGGATGGTGGGGCTGACCGGCCTGCGCGCGCAGGCGACATTTCTCAAGGGCCTCCTCGACTGGGCGGGGCTGAAGGCCGACCTCATCCACTTCGGAAAACACAAGAGCGCAGGCGACCAGTTCACCCGCGACTCGATGTCGGAGGAGAATCGCAAGGTCCTCAACGAGCTGCTCGACGACCTCTACGGGCAGTTCGTGGCGGCCATTGCCAAGGGGCGCGGCCTCACCGAGGCAAAGGTGAGGGACGCGATAGACAACGGCCCCTACTGCGCGAAGGACGCGCGCGCCAGCCGCCTGGTTGACGACGTGCTGTATTTCGACGAGTTCCGAGCCGCGATTGAGAAGGAACTGGGCAGCAAGGTGTCCCTGGTGAAGGAATATCATCACCTGGGCCAGAAGGGGGCGGACCTCTCGGAGTTCAACATCTTCAGCCTGTTCGCGGCGCTCAAGCCGCGGCCGGACATACCTGAGACCGATCGCCCCAAGGTCGTCATCATCTACCTCTCCGGCCTGATCATGATGGGCGAGAGCGCCTTCTCGTTCGGCGAGGGGGTGACGGCGAGCGAGATGGGGAAGCTCTTCGCCCAGGTGCGCGAGAACCCCACGGTTCGGGCGGTGGTGCTGCGGGTGGACAGCCCGGGTGGCTCGGCGCTGGCCTCGGACCTCATCTGGCGCGAGGTGGAGCGGACGCGGAAGGCGGGGAAGCCGGTGGTGGCCTCGATGTCGGACGTGGCGGCCTCGGGCGGCTACTACGTGGCGATGGGCGCCGACGCCATCGTGGCACAGCCAGGCACCATCACGGGCTCCATTGGGGTCATCGGCGGCAAGATCGTCTTCCGAGGGCTATACGACAAGATCGGCGTGACGAAGGAGGTCCTCACGCGGGGGAAGAACGCCGCGCTGTTCTCGGACTACACGCCCTTCTCGGACCACGAGCGCAAGCGGGTGGAGGCGCTGATGGGCGACATCTACGACGAGTTCGTGCGCAAGGCGGCCGTCGGCCGGAAAATGCCGCCGGAGAAGATGAAGGAGCTTGCGACCGGGCGCGTGTGGACGGGCCAGGGGGGGAAGGGGCTGGGCCTGGTGGACGCCCTCGGCGGCCTGAAGGAGGCATTCGACCTCGCGGCGGAGAAGGCCGGCATCAAGGATAAGGACCCGCAGCCGGTCATCCTGCCGAGGGAGAAGAACTTCCTGGAGATGCTGCTGGGGCCCGGAGCCACCGGATTTCGGATTTCGGATTTCGGATTTCGGATTTCAATCAGCAATCAGAAATCAGCAATCAGCAATCTGTCGAGCGTGTTTAGCGTGTTGACCCGCGAGAACGTGTTGACCCTGATGCCCTACCTCGTAGAGGTTCGTTGATGGCCAAGTCGGACAAAGAGTTCGCGGTGATGGCCATCTCGATGAAGTACCTGACCCAGGAGCAGGCTGAGGAGGGGCTGCGCCTGGTGGCCAAGGCGAGGCAGGTGGGGCTGGAGGAGACGCTCGCGGAGGTGCTCGTCAAGAAGGGCTACCTGAACCGCGCGCAGGAGGCCGCGGTGACCCAGGCCCTCAACCTGCCGCGCATCAGCCGCATCGGAAAATACCAGCTCATCGCGCGGGTGGGGCAGGGGGGGATGGGCACCGTCTACAAGGCGAAGCAGGAGAGTCTCGACAAGATCGTGGCGATCAAGGTGATGGCGCCGAGTCTGGCGCGGCAGAAGGACTTCGTGGAGCGGTTCATCCGCGAGGCCCAGGCCTCGGCAAAGCTCAACCACCCGAACGTCGTCCAGGCCATTGACGCGGGGGAGGCGGACGGCTACTACTACTTTGCGATGGAGTTCGTGGACGGCGAGAGCGTGATGAACATCCTGGAGCGGGACGGGAAGCTCTCGGAGCGGCGGGCGCTGGAGGTCACGGCCGCCCTTGCCGCCGCACTCGACCACGCGCACGAGCACGGAATAGTCCACCGCGACATCAAGCCCGCCAACATCTTCCTGACGAAGGACGGCACGCCGAAGCTGGGCGACCTGGGGCTTGCGAAGGAAATCCGCACCGACAAGAGCCTCACCCAGGCCGGCGCGCCCGTGGGCACCCCCTACTACATCTCGCCCGAGCAGGCCAAGGGGCTGGAGAGCATAGACGGGCGGGCCGACATCTATGCCGTCGGCGCGAGCCTCTACCGCATGGTCGCCGGCGACGTCCCCTACGAAGGCGCCACAGGCGCCATCGTGATGACCAAGCACCTCAACGACCCGATCCCCGACCCGCGCAAGAAGACCCCCGGCCTCTCCGACGCCTGCGTGGCCATCATCCACCATTGCATGCAGAAGCGGCGCGAGGACCGCTACCGCAACGCCAAGCAACTGAGGGAGGACGTGTTGCTCGCGCTCGCGGGCAAGCCGCTGAAGTACGCCATGAAGCCGCAACTGCGCGCGGCCCCCCTGGCCGAGCGGCTGGCCCAGCAGCAGGCCAAGGCCGCCGCAGCCAAGCAGAAGATGCTCATCGCCGGCGCCGCCGGCCTGGTGCTCATCCTGGCCATCGTGCTCGTCATTGTTCTCGCCACGCGAGGCAAGCAGCCCCCGCCCACGGTTGTTGTGCCACCCAGGTCAGTGACTGGACAGCCGGTGGGGCCAAAGCTGCCCAAGGGTGTGCCGCTCAAGAGCTCCACAACCACGAAGACCGTTGCGAGGCCCGATGGGAACGCCGTCTTCGCCGAGCTGAAGGGCCTCCTCGCGCAATCGGAGGACCGCGCCAAGGTTGAGGAAGAGATCAGCAAGTTCGTCCTGGCCTACCCCGGCACGCCGGCCGCGGCCCAGGCCAAGACCTTCCTGGCCGACCTGAAGGCGCGGTGGAAGACGGAGGACGATTTCAAGGCGCTTGTGGAGGGGCACGTCAAGGCCCGCCGCTTCGCCGAGGCCAAGGCCGCACTGGACGCTCCGCCCTTCAAGGAGAAGACAGCGAAGGTCAAGGGCCTGTTGGACGATCTGGCGGGCAGCGTGGCGCGTGCCGTGTTGGAACACGTGAGCGCGGAGGCCAGCAAGGGGGAGGAGCTCCTCCGCCAAGGCGATCTGGCGGCGGCAAAGGAGCTCTACGAGCGCCTCGCTAAGCTGGGCCTGCCCGAGGCCACGGAGGCCGCCACTGCCGCGCTGAAGAAGGTGGCCGAGCAGGCCGCCGCGCGCGACCGGCGCATGGCGGAGAGCGGCTTCGCAAACGCAATCGTCCAGGCGGCGCCCCTCATCGCCGCGGGGAAGCTCCAAGAGGGCCGCGAGTTCTTCGACCCCGCGAAGGCCGGCGCGAACAAGGCCCTCGCCGACCTCTTGAAGGCCGGGCAGAGCGACGTTGACCGGCTGGTGGCGCTCTTCGATGAGGTGACAAAGGAGCTCTCCGAGCGCGCCGCCAACAAGGACCGAGCGCTCATCATGCGGATTCGCAGAGCCGTCTCGAAAGTTG
>VGYW01000552.1 GCA_016872875.1 Planctomycetota bacterium
CATCCAAGCCCCCGAAGGGGGCGTTTCACGCCCATTGAATCGCCCCGCTTCGGGGGCTCTACGCTGGCGGGGCCTTTTCCCAGGGCTCCCTTCGGTCGCCCTGGGCTACGGCTCAAACGCCCCCATTCGGGGGCTGAACCCCAGCCCCCAGAAGATGTGGGCAAAGATCAGGGCAACGCCCTGGGAATTGGCGCCAACCCCGCGTATAGCCCTGAAAGGGCGTACTAGCCGCGTTACCCGTAGTACGCCCTTTCAGGGCTAGATGGATGGTCTACGCCGTTTCCCAGGGCGTTGCCCTGGGCTGATATAGGACGCTCCTTCGGAGCTCAGAGGCCCAAAGTGGGGCACCAGGACTGGGGGCCATACTCCGCGCCTTCTCGCTCTGTCCCACCCGCGCCCATCCGTGCAATCCGCGGTCGAGCTTCCCCTTTCGCGCCCTTTCGCGTGTTTCGCGGGCCGCTCTTCTCTGCTGTCTCCCCTGCCTCTGCGTGAGAATCAGAAGGGGACTTCCGATCTTGGGGCGGGGGCAAATGGCGAAAAAGGGACCCCTGGGGTGGCAAAAAAGGGACCCTTTGGGCCGCCAAAATGGCAGGAGCGGAGGGGCGCAGGTCACTGCCTCGGCTCGGGCCAGCGGAGGTGGCGGTGGAGGAACTTGAAGGTGCCGACGGCGTGAATCTCGTGCGGGCCGTCGAAGAACTCGATCTCCGTGCGGTCGGGGAGCTTGAGGTCGGCGTAGCGGCGGCGGACCTTGGCGAATTCGTAGGCGACCCACTCGTCGGGCGCGACGCCGTCGCGGTGGCCCCGCTCGACCATGAAGGGGCGCGGGGCGATGAGGGCCGCCATCTCCGCGTAGTTCGCCTTGTGCCCGAGGTCGAACTCGAACATCTCGTACTCGCCGGTGAACATATAACTGTAACCCGCCTCGATGGTTACGTTCTTCTTCACCCACTCGTTGAAGTCGGCTGAGCAGATGCTGAGGCAGTAGCGGGGCACGAGGGCGGGCACGCGCATGGCGGTCTTGCCGCCATAGCTAAGTCCATAGAAGCCAATGCGTTGTGAATCCACATAGGGCAGCGAGGCGAGCCAGTCGGTGATGACCTCGTGCTGGCGGATGATGAGGGAGAAGAGCGAGCACTTGAGGGGGTTGGCCATCCGCTGAAGGACGCGGAAGCTGTCCATGCCGATGTAGGGGTTCTGGGGGGCGAAGACGACGAAGCCTCGGTCCGCAAGTCGTGCTGCGTATTGATGATAGCAGTTCTGGGCCTTCGGGTCGGCCACGTCCTGCGGGCGGCCCTCCAGGCCGTGCTGGCAGACAACGACCGGGCGGCGCTCGTCCGGCTTCAAGTCCTTGGGCAGCAAGAGGATACCGTAGGCGAAGGCGCCAGGCCAGACGTCCAGGACCACCTCGTAGCCTGTCCACTTCGGTTCGTCGTAAATCACGCGGCTTCTTGGGTTTGCGGGCGCGCTTGGCGCCGGCACCTCGCCGATGAGCTCCTTGCGGAACATCTCGCGATAGGGCTCGATGGACTTCGCGTAAGCCTCGACGCTTGAATGGTTTACCTTCGCCCAGAGCGCCTCGCGGCGGCACTCCGAGAGCCGCATGAGGCGTTGGGTGAAGGCCACAAGCTGGTCGAGTTGTCGTTTCATCCGCGCCTGTGGGTCGTGGGCCTTGGGCAACTCGACTTCGGCGAGAGTGCCTAAGTTGAAGGTCTGCCTGACGTTAAGGAACGCCAGGAACGCCCTGAGCGTCTCCTCGCGGCCCGGCGGGCCGTCGCCTTCGCCGATGAGCCGCGAATCCACGGCGTGGGCCTTCTCGAACTCGGCCTTGGTGGACTCGAAGGGGGGCGAGACCAGCTCGCCTGGGGTGGAGCCCTGCTTCCCGACGGCTGGCCCGCGGCTGGCCTCGATGATGATGGGTCTCGGAGCGATCAGGCCGGCCACCCCTGCGTCGCCGAACTCGTGCAGCAAACCCCAGACATTTCTATAGATAGGCTCTTTCCAGACCTGCTCGCGCGCCTGGAAGTAGCCGCTGACGACCGCGGCGTCAATGCGTTCATCGAGGGCGGCGGCATAGAGGGCGAGGAGGCCCCCCTCGCCATAGCCGACCACGCCGACCCGCGCCTTGTTCCCCGCGCGGGCAAACCAGTCCACCGCGGCGAGCACCTTCTGGACCTCGTAGCCGATGATGTGTCGGCCCATCTCGAATGCCTGCCGATAGACCCATTCCCGGTGGCTCTGATCGGTCTTCCGCCCGATGCGGGGGTTGCCCGACCAGGCGGTCTTGCGGTCAATGATGGTGGGGATGAGGACGAGGCAGCCGTTCTCGGCGAGGCGGCGGGCGAACTGGGCCTCGGGCGGAACCCCAACTGCAAGGCCCGCAACCATTTCGGGTGACCAGTCGGCATCCGGGATGGCGACCACCTTCGCCATCGGCTCGCCCTTGGGCTGAAGCATAAGTCCTTCTGCATCAACCCCTTCCAGCACCGGCCAGCGGACGGCGTAGACCGCGTATTGAGGCGTCTCGTGCAGCTTGGCGGGGAGGGCGGTCGTGCCAACAAGCTCGATGCCCTCGAAGGGCACGCGGGGGTCAACCGCCCCGATGTAAGTCTTGAATCGCTCGCGGCTTGGGGCGGCGGGGCGGCTGCTGGCCGCGGCCTCGATCTGCTTGAGCATGAACTCGCGGAGGCCCGCCACCATCTGCGCCGCAATGTCCCCGGCCATCTCCATGGGCTTGGTGCCAGGCAACTCGCGCTGTCCCGACATGGCGAACTCCTCCGAGACAGCCAACAGGACGCCCAGAGAAAGGAAGAGGCGCTTCATGGCTGCTCCAATCGTTGAGAGGAAAGGGCTACGCGAGGTCGGCCACGGCCTCGTGGCAGAAGCGGGCCGTGAGCGTAAACCCCGCCCGCTGATGCACATCGGTTCGCTGTGCGCCGGCGTAGGCCACCACCCGCTCCTTGGCGTTCTGCTTGGCGAGCAGGAGTGCCTCGTGGAGGAGGATGGCGTCGAGGCCGCCCTTGCGGTGGACCTCCTCGATGAAGTGCGGGCCGAGGTGGGGGGCGGCGCCGTCGAGGGTCCAGCCCAGGAACGTGGCGTGGCCGATGAGCTGGCGGCGGTGCTCGACGACAAGTGTTGCCTCGGGCCGCATGTGCCGCACCACGAGGTTCCAGTGCTCCTGTGTGCCCTGGCGGGTGTGGCGTGGGTCGAACTGGCGAGCGACGACGAGTGCCTCGTCGGGCCGAGCGACGCGGACGCCGAAGCCCTTCTGGCGCATCTCGGCGGCCCGCTCGCCCAGCTCCTTCGGGGTCGCCAGCTTCTTGAGCTCGGCCGTGACCTCGCTGCTGGTGCCCTTGACCTCGAAGGCGCGCTCCTTGAGGAGCGCGATGAGGTCGTTGTCCTCGTTGAGCCGCGGCTCGCTGAGGAGGAGGCCAGTGGTCTCCTTGCGTGCCCGCGTGGCCCCCTCGCGGCGCCAGTGGGCGATTGTTTCGTCGAGGAGCATCTCCACGCCGTGGCTCGCGCCCGGTGCGCCGCCGAGGAGGGACCAGACGGCCTCGGGCTTGTCGCCCGCGGGGACCAGGCGGGAGACGAGGAAAGCGACCGGCTGCGGCCCGTCGTAGGCCACGAAGCTCAGCGACGGGTCGAACTCCGGATGCCAGGCCAGGTGGCCCACGTCCGCCGCCTCCACCGTGGCCGGCGGGCTGATGACCCCGCGGCGCAGGACGGCGGCCGTGCTGGCCACGATGGCCTTGTGCAGGTCCTCGACGGGGCTGCGATAGAGGTCGCGAATGATCATGGATCGGCAATCACTTCTTGAGGCCCCACCTCTTGTTGATCGGGCCTTGATACTTCTCGACCTTGAGGTCGAAGACGTCGTCGAAGGCGATGGCCTTTCCCGCGGCGGCGGATTCGTAGACGGTCTCGCTGATGGCCTTGGCCTTCGTGCCGTCCCAGGCGTCCACGTCGGGGCGCCGACGCTTCGCACAGGCGTCCACGAAGTCCCAGCACTCCAGGTAGACGCCGTTGGTGATGCCGTAGGGGAAGAGGCGCTCCTTGTCGTCGGGCGAGAGGCTCAGGAGGAACTCGATGGCGAGGTCGCTCACGGCCTTCGTCTTGCCGTCCTTGAGCTTCACCTCGCCGGCGAGGGACTGGAAGCCGTGGAAGACGTCGCCGGTGTCCTTGATGGAGCCTTCGGAGCCGTAGTAGAGGACGGTGCGGTAGTCGTGGCCGGGCTGGACGTTCGACCAGGACCAGGTGCCGACGAGTCCGGTCTTGAAGGTGAGGATGGTGCTCCAGGAATCCTCGCAGTCGCTCACAACGGTCTTGCCGCTGGCGTCGGTGAACTTGGCGGGCTCGAAGAGGCGGAGCTCGGCGTAGGCCCGCTCGAGGTCGCCGAAGAAGTAGCGCATCGAGTCCACGAAGTGCGCGCCGCTATCCATCACCATCAGTCCGCCGCTGAGGAGCTTCTGGATTCGCCAGCGCATCGGCGGCGCATCGCCGTTGAAGGGGCCGTAGCCGGCGCCCTGGGAGAAGAAGCTGCGCATCTCGCCGATGAGCTTCTTCGTGTTGATCGCCCAATGGATGGCCCGCTGGCCGAGTGAGCGGCGGATATTCTCGGCGGTCGCCGCGATGCGTTTCTTCTTGTCGGCGGTCTCGGCGATCAGGCGGCTGGCCCGCACCGTGATGCCGATGGGCTTCTCGATCATCACGTCAATCCCGCTTTCCAGGCAGGCGCAGCCGATGACGTGGTGGAGGCCGTGGGGCGTCGCAATGTCGGCGGCGTTCGCCAGCTTCTTGCTGATCACCTCCTCGTAGTCCTTGGCGACGGCGGGCCGCTTGCCCTGGAACTTCTCGGCGGCGTCGGCGAA
This sequence comes from Planctomycetota bacterium, assembly GCA_016872875.1. The sequence goes on from VGYW01000552.1 coordinate 4,866, forward strand.
CTTCCCAGCGTTCTCCACATTCGTGTCTACGCAGGCCGTGATCTCGAAGTTGCGCATCCCCTTCTGGTAGAGGAGTTCATAGCCACGCATGTGGCCGTTCGCCATCCCGCCGCAGCCGATCATCGCCAGCCGCACCTTGTCTGCCATGCCGCTTGCCCTTTCAGG
>VGYW01000553.1 GCA_016872875.1 Planctomycetota bacterium
GCCCCGGGCTCGACCAACGCCGCACATTCCCTGGGGGCAAACCCGCGGGCAAGCAAGGCGCTCTCTCGGTCCGTCAACGTCGGATCGGCGGTTAGGGGCCCTCCCCACATTCGTACCAGTAAGGCGCTCTGACGGTCACACTGCCGAGAGACAGGAGCCCACATTGGGGCCGGGCATGGCACGTCCTGCTTCAAGAAAAACCACCTCACGGTGGCCATTGAGAAAGACTGTGCCCAAGAAACCCTTGACTTTCTCATGGCGGTCTTGCCCGGTCTTTGCCCGCGCGGTGGAGAAGAAGGTGGCAAGGGAATGGGGGCAAAGGAATGGAAAGCCGGATACGGATGGGCTTACGCCTTGCCCTTCTTCCCCTTGGGGGGCGGGCCCCAGGGCTTGGCGGGGATGGGTTTGCCGAGGGGGATGTAGCGGTCTTTGAGGACCAGGTCGCGGTCGAGGACCTGGCCTTCCTGGATGGGGGTGTGGGCCTCGGCGGCGTGGGCAGTGAGGCGGGCGAGGATGTCGGGGTGTTTGGAGGAGAGGTCGGTGGTTTCGGCGAGGTCGGCGGCGAGGTCGTAGAGTTCCCACTTGCCCTTGGGGCCGGCGGTGCGGATGGCCTTCCAGGCGCCTTCGCGGACGGCGAGCTGGCCGCAGTCCCCCAGATAGAGGTATCTGTGCTTGCGCTGTCGTGCGGAGGCGGTATAATGGCCTTCGGATACCAAGGGTGCGGCAGGCCCCTCGCCGGAGATGTGGCCCCTTCGCATCTCCTCAGGCGGACTTCGACGCCTTCCGGCGCCGAAGCGGGGCACAGCAGTGAGCCGTCCCGCGAAGAAGCCCAGGAAGTACAGAGAGAGCCATGGCAATTCGGAAGACATGGTGTCGGAGCTTTTCCCCGGCATCGAAACGGGGCTGCTTGAGGTCCAGACGGCAGAATCGGCGAGCGTGGTTATCCTTCCGCCCAGCGATGTCCTGGATACCCTCGAAAGGGTCAAGGGGCGCGTCACGGCTACAATCCTCGATCCGTGGTACAACAAGGGCGTGGGCGGGACCCGTCCCGACTACCACACTTGGCTCTCAGAGGTTCTCGAGGCCGCTTGCAGAGTCTCCTCTCACGTCTTCCTGTGGGGATTCCCTGAGATCGTCGCCAGGTGCCTCGACTACATCCCCGCGGGTTGTGAACTCGTCGCCTGGCTGACGTGGTACTACAAGAACTGCCCCTCTGTGATCAGAGGATGGCGCTCTGCCCAGCTCGCCTGCCTTCACATCGGCCACCACGGGGCGCGCATCTACCCCGAGCACTTCTTGAATGGCGCCCAACTCGAGAGGCAACGCGAAGGCAAGCTGCGTTACATGCCCGGCCCACCGAGCGTCATCGAAGCCTCACTGATCGTCGGCTTCGTCGGTCGCTCCGAAAAAACCGGCCATCCGGCCCAGAAGCCGGTGGCGGCCATTGAGCCCCTTATCAAGATGAGCACTCAGCCAGGCGACATAATCCTCGACCCGATGTGCGGCTCCGGCACGACAGGCGTCGCCGCCCGCAACCTCGACCGCCGCGCCATCCTCTGCGACATCTCCGAAGACTACACCCGAATGGCCGAGAAGCGCCTCGGCATGGAACGGGTGACATGCTCTGAGGGAATTGACCCTTCGCAGTTGTTCGTAACCGAATCGGGCGAGAAGTTTCGAGTTACGATCTGACCCCAGGGCCGTGGAAGGGGCCGCCAGGAACTGAGCAAGCTGCCATCGAATTGAACATCCTACCGTGGTGCCGACTCAGTTGCCTCCCTGCACTCCTCCGCGAACTCGCATCGACGGCATAGCCGGTTGCGGGCGGAGTATCTGCGAAAACATGGTGGAGCATTCTCCGCACTTCTTGGTGGAACGATGTCCAAGCCCATCCTCTGGAATTCGTCTTCGGTGAACAACCCCTCTGCGTGACCGACCATTCTGGCAAGCTCGTTGAGGTGAAATCGCAGTGTCTTGCGCCTGAGCTCGAGGTAGTCAATCCTGTTGCGCCCAAGTGCGCCGTACAGACAGTATGCCTCGTCTCCCCGTCCAGGGTCTATCAGTTCCAGTTCAACGAGCGCTTTGTAAATCTCCCTGACGTGGTTCTTGGCCGCATCGTCGTGGAGTAGTCTGTACCCGGAGGATTGGATGTAGATGCGGAGGTCCTGTAGTGACTTGAACATCTGGTATCCGACTTCAACGTTGAGCGGGAAGTACATGGCACGCCTATCGGCTTGCCGCAAGATGCCTCTTATGATGTCGACGTCGTTCTCTCGTTGGCGGATGTCCTGGGGGAGAAGTGGATACCGCCTGACGAGATCGAGCCAAGTTTCCTTGTAGAGGCGGAGCGTCGCCGGTGCGACGTTGCGAGACATCGTGTGAGTGGTGTGGACCTCGGAGTGGCAGGACGTACAGAGCAGCATAAGGTTGTCCTCGGAGTTGTCTCCACCCTCGGCCACTGACACGATGTGGTGAACGTGCTCTGCATTGCGTTGCCAGCAGAGGTTGCATATGCGTCTGGACTCCACCATGAGTTTGGCTTCCGTCTCTTCGGCAACCTTCTGCCGTTCATGATTCTCAGATTTCATTTCGTGGCTCCTCCTTACTTCCAAGTATCGGACTGTTCCGGGACCACGCTACTCGATTCCTGGTTGGCTGTCGGAGCGGGCGCTTGTGGGGCCGGCGCTTGCTGGCGTGAAGGATGGTGATGCCGACCACCTCGTCGCCTTCGTAGCGCATGATGATGTCGTTGTCGGTTAGCTCGCTGTCGTCGGCGTGGCTCGGCTTCTTGAGGGTGACGTAGAGCACGTCGGCCTCCCTGTCGTAGTCGAGCCACACGTGTTGCGATGGAAGCTTGGACACCACAGCGGCCAAACACAGGCAACGGTCAACCAGGGCTTGGGTTCTCCTTGCACTTCTGCTTGCCATGCCGACAGCCTACCGCCTCGGCCCGGCATAGTCAAGCGTGAGTTCTTGATTCCCTTGCCCCCATTCCCTTGCCTGCTCTTTGCCCGCGTAGGAGAGAAGAACCTGGCAAGGGAATGGGGGCAAAGGAATGGAAGCCCGGATTCGGATGGGGTTACGCTTTGCCCTTCTTCCCCTTGGGCGGCGGGCCCCAGGGCTTGTCGGGGATGGGTTTGCCGAGGGGGGTGTAGCGGTCTTTGAGGACGAGGTCGCGGTCGAGGACTTCGCCCTCGACGATGGGGGTGTGGGCCTCGGCGGCGTAGCGGGTGAGACGGGCGAGGATGTCGGGGTGCTTGGCCGAGAGGTCGGCGGTCTCGGCGAGGTCGGTGGCGAGGTCGTAGAGTTCCCAGACGCCCTTCGGGCCGCGGGTGCGGATGGCCTTCCAGGCGCCTTCGCGGACGGCGAGTTGGCCGCAGTCCTGCCAGTAGAGGTACTTGTGCTGGCGTTGAGGGGGTTCTGGCTCAGGCACCCTCACCCTGCCCTCTCCCCGAGGGAGAGGGAGCAGCAGTTCGGAGAGGATCGAGATGCCGTCTGTGTCGGAGGGGCACTTCGCGCCGGTCAGTTCGGCGAGGGTGGGCATGAGGTCGGGGAAGTAGCCGAGGTGGTCGCTGGTGCGGCCAGGCTTGATCTTGCCGGGCCAACGCACAATGTAGGGGACGCGGAGTCCGCCTTCGTAGAGGCGTCCCTTGCCGCCGCGGAAGCGGCGCTTGCCGGTGGCGGGGTCAACGTTGGGGCCGAAGATGCCGTCGGGGTGCGCCCCCTTTTCGGCGAAGTACTCGTAGCCGCCGTTGTCGCCGGAGAAGAAGACGATGGTGTCGTCGTCGAGGCCGAGTTCCTTGAGCATGGCCAGAATCTCGCCGACCTGGCGGTCCACGAGGTTGACCATTGCGGCGTAGACCTTGGCGTCGCGGGGCCAGGGCTTGTCGCGGTAGGGCGCGAGCGACGGGTCGTCGTCGGGGAAGCCCCACTGGCCGTGTGGCGGGGTGTAGGGGAGGTAGAGGAAGAATGGGCGGCCCTTGTTCGCTTTGAGGAACTTCTTGGCCTCGTCGTGGATGACGTACTGGCTGAAGGTCTTGCCCTCGCGGTAACTGCCGGGGTTGCCCTCGAGCGGCACCTCCTGGCTGTTGCGGATGAGGTAAGCGGGGTAGAAGGTGTGGGCGTGGACCTGGTCGTAGTAGCCGAAGAAGAGGTCGAAGCCGTGGGTTTCGGGGACGCCTGAGGTGCCGCGGGCGCCGCAGCCCCACTTGCCGAAGCCGCCAGTGGCGTAGCCGGCCTTCTTGAGCATCGAGGCGATGGTCTCCTCGCCCGCGCGAAGCGGCTCCCAGCCGGCGTTCGAGCGAAGCGAGGTGTGGCCGAGGTGCTTGCCCGTCAGGAGCGTGGCGCGGGTAGGGGCGCACACGCAGCCCCCCGCGAGGAACTGTGTGAAGCGGATGCCCTCCGCGGCCATGCGGTCAACGTTGGGCGTCCGCAGCTCCTCGTGGCCCATGCACGACAGCTCGAAGTAGCCCAGCTCGTCAATGATGAAGTAGACGATGTTGGGCTTGCGGGCCTTCGGCTCGGCCTCGGCGGCGAAGGCCCGAACAAGACCGCCTGAAGGCGGCACTACGAACGGGACTCCGAGCGCGGCCGTGGAGAACTCGCGACGGGTCAGCTTGGCCATGTGTCAAGCCCTTCGCCCAGATGCACTAGGGGATGGATGCCACGAGCCTTGCCATGCCGATAGCCTATCGCCCCATGCCGATCAAGTCAAGCCAAGACATCGAGCATGGCCCCCAGTTCTGGTGAATTGCTCCGCAGCCCCCACGGGGGCGTACTATATCAGCCCAGGGCGAAGCCCTGATCTTTGCCCACAAGTAGGGCTTGTTTCGTAACCGTGGCGTTCGTGTTGCGTCGGGCGCTGCCGCGTGGTGGCAAAGGGTGTTGTGGGAAAGTCCGAGACGAAGAGGCAGGCACAGGAGTAGCCTTGCCAGTGGACGCCACGGTGGCGAGTGCGGCCCGTGTCGGGGCGCAAGGGGCAGTTCGTCTGCCCGAAGAGGTCTGTGAGGTGGCGGATGAGCGG
>VGYW01000554.1 GCA_016872875.1 Planctomycetota bacterium
GGCATCGCAGATGCCGCTTTGGGTGCCAGCGAAGCGGCAGGCAAGGGGCGGTCCCTCGCCCCCGCCCCGATTGCCCGCTCCGCGGGAAACCAAAGCGGCGACTGCGTCGCCGCACTCCAAAGGCTCTCGCCCGCTCTACACTTCTTCGGACCCCTCCTCCGTGCGTCTTCTTTGGAGTGCGGCATCGCAGATGCCGCTTTGGGTGCCAGCGAAGCGGCAGGCAAGGGGCGGTCCCTCGCCCCCGCCCCGATTGCCCGCTCCGCGGGCAGGGAAAGCGGCGACTGCGTCGCCGCACTCCAAAGGGGGCGCGGACTCCGCTTCTCGTCGAGCGAGAGCGAGCGTTTCGTCTTCTTTGGAGTGCGGCATCGCAGATGCCGCTTTGGGTGCCAGCGAAGCGGCAGGTAAGGGGCGGGCCCTCGTCCCCGCCCCCGATTGCCCGCTCCGCGGGCAGGGAAAGCGGCGACTGCGTCGCCGCACTCCAAAGGCTCTCGCCCGCTCTACACGTCTTCAGTGCCCTCCTCTGCGAGCTGCTGGATGCGCTCGGAGTCCTTCAGGCAGGGGCGGGCGCGCAGCTCGCCGGCGATGATGAGGGCGGCGCGGGCGTGCTTCTCATTGCAGTCGGCCAGCCTGCGAATGGACTCGATGTGGGCATCGAGCAGCCGCTTGCCGACGACGCCCAGGGCGGCGAGGACGACGCTGAGGACGCCCGCAATGCCCCAACGGACAATCGGGTTCTCGTCGGTCACCGCCGTCGCTGCCAGGGGCACGAGGGCGGGCAGGGTGGCAAAGGTGAGGCGGCTGAGCATGGGGTGTGTCTCCATAGTCGGCAGTCAGCAGTCGGCAGGGAAGAGAGCAGTCGGCACTCGGCAGTCGGCACTCGGCAGCGAAGAGAGAGCGGTAGCCCGCGCTCCCTTCCTGCCTACTGCCGCCTGCCTTCTGCCGACTGGCTCCAGCATCCTGCCGACTGCCTTCTGCCTACTGCCTACTGGTTCTCAGCCCTGCGGCTCGTCGTGCGAGACGTTGACGATGCGCCCGTTGCGCCAGGGGCTGGTGCAGACGAGCTGGAAGTAGATGCGCCAGAAGGCCGTGACCTTCTGTCCACTGCGGCCCTCGACGATGAGGGCGAAGTCGGTCTCGCTCCGCGCGCCCTGGGCGTCCACGAGCACCTGGGGCAGAATCTCGATGCTCCAGGTCTTCAGGTCGAGGGCGTAGAGCGTGTTGTCGGGGCAGAAGCGGCTGCCGAGCACGGGCGCCCGCTTGTAGAGCAGGTCGGTGAGGCCGGGGTCAACTCGGCTATTCACCACGGGCGGCATCGGGAAGCGGCCGTTCGCCGTCACGAGGGCCTCGTACACGCTCTCGATCTCCGGCGTGGTCACGAGCAGGTCCGCCCGCCCGCCGCCCTGGTCGGCGGCCTTGAACGTCATCTCCTCGCCCACCAGGTCGGCGCCCGTGCCGTGGTGGACCTTGCGCGACAGCTCGCGCAGGAGCGCGAACGTCAGCGGGCCGGGATTCTGCCCGCTGATCGCGTCGAGCGAGATGCACTTGAGGAACGGGTAGTCGGCCCGGGCGAGCCCGAGGTAGTTGGCCACGGCCTGCCCGTCGTCCAGGGCGTCCCGGATGCCGAGCGAGCTGTTGCCGCTCTGTGCGCCCCAGAGGGCCTCCTCGAGGTCGCGGCGCATGTCGGCCGCCGCGCGGACCACCTCGTCCTCCCAGGCGTCGTAGTTGCCGTGGCCGCTGGCCATGGCCTTCGCCTGCGCGAGGTCAGTGACCTCGATGGGCTTGGTGTAGATCGCGTAGTCCACGTAGGCCGAGTGGTAGGCCTGATAGCCCGCGGTGCCGACCGAGCCCGTCTCGGTCGTGGCCCCGCCGCCGGTGTTGCGGCCGACGTGGAACTTCACCCGCACGGCCTCGGCGGCCGAGCGGTGCTTCGGCAGCAGGCTCCACAGCGTGCCCTTCTCGTTGAGCACCTCCACGAAGCCAGGCTTGAACTCGTGCGTGAGCGTCGCACTGATCTGCGACAGGCTCTCCAGATTCTCTTGAGTCGTCAACCCTGCCATGTTCGTCTTCTCCTTGCTTGGGAAAAGGGACCTAAGGGACAAAAGGGACTCAAGGGACGCCCGTCTTCTCTGCGTCCCTTTCGTCCCTTAGGTCCCTTTTGTCCCTTGTCTTCTCACGCGTCACGCATCACGCGTCACACTCTCACCAGCGCATCCCGCGCCCTTGTCGCCCGCGGGGCCTGCCCGCGGCGCGGCGTCTCCCAGGCGTTGGGCACGGGGGCCTTGCGGCCCTCCGACGCCCTGGGCGGCTCGCCGCCGACGGGCGGCGGCACCGGTGGCACAGGCATCTTGCCTGTGGCCGCCGCCTCCACGCTCGCCAGCTCCGCCAGCTCGGCCGCGTAGCCCTTCAGCCGCTCGCTCGCCTCGGGCGACAGCGTCACCTCCCCCTCATCCGTCACCACCAGGTCGGCATCCAGCTCGACCGGGGCCGGCACAAGCTCCAGCAGCCGCTCCACCTTTGCAGCGTCCAGCCTCGTTCGGAGTCCTGCGTTTACGCGGTCTTCGGAAGAGCCGCCTGAAGGCGGGACTCCCAGCGCGTGGGCTGCCTCGTCGAGCGCCTGGCGCGTCAGCCGCGCCAGTGCCGCCTCCTTCAGGCGCCGGTGCACCGTCGCCAACCGTGCGGCATCGCGCTGCGCGGCCGCCTCGGCCTCGCGGGCGCGGCCATCGAGCGCCGCGAGCTGTGCCCGCAGCTCCTGATTCTCCTTCCGTCGCCGCGCGTTCTCCCCGCGCAGCTCGCGCACGTGCTCCCGCCATTCCTCGGGAAGGCCCGCTTCCGGTTCGGCCTGTGGGCGGGGGCTCTGTCCCCCGCGCTCCTCGGCCTGTGGGCGGGGCGTCTCTGCCCCGCGTTGCTCTGGGCTCTGCGGAAGAGCGCGGGGCACGGAGGCCCCGCCCACAGCAGAGGCTCCGCCCATGGGGACCTGCGGATCAACCGCAACGTCGTTCGACATCTCTTCGGCTCCTTGTGTGTGCCCAAAGGGACCCAATGGACAGGGGCCTTTCCTGCGTCCCTTAGGTCCCTTGTGTCCCTTTCGTCCCTTCTCTTGAATGCCCGCCGCCCCGTCGCTATACTGAGCGCGGAGGGCCGCTGATGAATGCCGGGAAACCCCTGCCTCCCTCTCGCCTACTGGCCGCGCTCGCGGCCCTCGCCCTGCCGTTGCTGAGCGGTTGCGCGACGGGCGTCGTGGCCTTTATCACACATCGGCACCACGACGTCGGAGATGTCGTTGGCGCCTACGCGCGCCAGGACGAGTTAGCCATCGCATACACAGTGGTCGGACCGGGCGGGCACACTCGCATCGCGTGGTTCACCCGCACGGCGCTTTGTAAAGATGATACGACCGACCCAAGCTGGGGCTTGCCGCCCCACCTCCCAGTCCGGCCCGCTCGAGACCTCTATCTGCACGGCGGGCCCCTCAAGGGTGTCCAGCCGGTCGCAGTCACCCGGCTCGGGTCGGACCAGCAGGAACTGCCCCCCTTGCCCCCAGGCGCGCAGATGCAGGTCTGTTACTGGCCTTCCGCGGTCCATGCGGCGGATGAGGTCGGTCAGCTACGGGTCTTCGTGCTCCTGAGGAGCGACAAGGGTGCCGTTCTGCAGCGGCGTGTGTATCTGCCATGCCATGGGGGCTATCTCTGGTGGTTCTACGCCTTGCAGCCCATCACGCTGACTGTGGACATCGTGACGTTTCCCCTTCAGGTGGTCGTTGCCTTGCTCTCCGTGACCTTCCTCGGGCACTAGCCATCCCCCGCACACTCCTCGTCCCTCCGCTCTGCGGGGGGACGCGTCTTCGGACGCTCTGCGACCATTCTTGGGCGGCCCGAGCCTTGATGGCCGCGGAGCGGCCGGCCCGCCGTCCCCACGCAGAGCGTAGGGACGAGAAGAGAGGGAGAGGGCCTCTTTCTCCCTCTTGTCTCGTCGCGAAGCTCCGGCTTCGCGACGCAACCGGGGAAGCTCCCGCTTCCTTTCGCCAGCAGGAGCTGGCGGCCGCACGTTGCGAAGCAGGAGCTTCGCAACGAGAGGAGGATGCTTCTTCTCACGCGTCACGGGTCACGCGTCCATGCCCTTGAACCCCCCTCGCCCCCTCGCTATACTGAGCGCGGAGGGCCGCCGATGAATGCGTTGAAACCCCTGCCTTCCCCCCGCCTCCTGGCCGCGCTCGCGGCCCTCGCCCTGACGATGCTCAGCGGCTGCGCGATCCGCGGCGACCTCGAGGTCTATTGGTGCCGAGAGGTCGTGGCGGCGCGTTGGTACCGGGACACTTCGGTCAACCAGGACTACTTGATCATCGCCTATCGGGCCAAAGGACGGGGCAACGACATCTTCGTCGACTGGATCGCCGGCAAGACCTTGCGCGACGGCGTGGGCCTGCCGCCGGAGAGCTGGATACCCACTGTTCTGTGCGACAAGCGCCGTGGTGGCCTCATATACTTGCCCGAGCAGGCTATGCGCTTCGTGTTAAGGAGGCCGCGCGACGAGTCGGCCGCCATCCCCAAGGTCGCCCAACCCGTGCCCGTCGTGGACCTCAAGCCTGACGTGGCGGAGCCGCCGCCACTCCCTCCTGGCACCCCGATGCAGGTCTGCTACTGGCCCTCCGGAGGGCCTCGCATGTCACGAAAGGAGGTGCTTGTCCTCATCCGGAACGACCGCGGGGCTGTGGTCGAGCGGCGCGCGGGCCTGGGCGCCGAGTTTGAGCCCTTGTGGTGGAATGATCCCGACCTCGCGCACTTTCCTTTCGAGGGCTTGTTCCTCGACTTGGCTACGCTTCCTCTCCGGTTTGTCGTCCTGGTTGGCCGGATCGCTACTGGAAACGAGTGCTGGCCATTCCCCCCCGAACATTTTTGCCGCTTCGGGGTTCTTTGTGGGTAGCCCCCAGGGGTTGTGGTTGTCGGTCGGCGCGAGCAGCTGGCGATCCAGCGCCGGCACAGGTGTATTTCGGCGTAAGTCCTTGCCATGCCTATGCTGAGGG
>VGYW01000555.1 GCA_016872875.1 Planctomycetota bacterium
AGGGCTTCGACATCCGGGCCTGGGGCGAGAAGCTCGGCGAGCTGGCCGTGGGCATTCACATGGCCGAGTTCAGGGACTGGGAGAAGGTAACGAATGTCAAGTTCACGGTCTTCGACGCCAAGGCGCCCGCCGCCCCGCTCGGCACGGCGGAGCTTGTCCCGTGGCTCGGCACGGGCGCCACGCGCCTCACGCTGGCGGCTCCCAAGGCCCCCGGCGAGGCCAAGGGCGGCGACGAACTCACGGAGCTTGAGCTGGACCGCGAGCTGGTGGTCCAGGCGGACCTCTACCACGACAAGAATCTTCTGGCGTCGAAGAAGGCCCCCGTGCGAATCGGCGGCATAGCCGCAAAGGAGGCAACAAGATGAGTAGGCAAAGGAATGGGGGCAAGGGAATGCGGAGAAGAACGAAGCCGAGGCAAGCGGATTCGGGGCGGGGGGATGCGACTGGGTGCGTCCAGTTTCGTTCCTATTCCTTTGCCCCCATTCCCTTGCCCCTCTTCAGGCCCCGCTCGCGCCTTGCCGCGACGGCTCCAGCAATCACTATCGCCCTGATTCTGGTCGGAATCGCTTCCTCGGAGGAAGCACTGGTCCCGGTCCGCCAGTCGAGCGTGCTCGTGGCGCCGCTGGTGGAGGCCGCGCCGAAGATTGACGGGAAGCTGGACGACGCCGTGTGGCAGAAGGCCCAGCCGCTCCGCCACTTCGGCTTCCGGAACAAGGCGGTCCGCTACCAGACCGAGGGCTGGCTCTGCCGCGACGCGGCCAACTTCTACTTCGCCGCCCGCTGCTTCGACGACAATCTGGCCGGCCTCGTCACTGCCTTCAAGGGGCGGGCGCTCTGGAAGAACGACTGCATCGAGCTGTTCGTCGTGCCCGAGAAGAAGGAGCTGTTCTTCGCCCACCTCATCATCACCTGCGACGGGCGGACGAGCGGCTCGACCTGGGTGCCCGACGAATGGGGCGAGCCGACCCGCGGCAAGGACGTGAAGCTCACCGCGGCCACAGGTAAAGAGAAGGATGCCTGGACGATGGAGCTATCCGTCCCCATCGCCGCCTTCGGCCACGCCATCACGCCGCAGAGCGTCTGGGCGCTCGGCTTCTGCCGCGAGAAGCACAGCGACCCCGAGGAGGTGAGCAGCTTCCAGGGCGGCTTCAACCGCCCACGCGAATACCCCGACCTTGTCTTCGACGACCGCACCCTCGTTGTTGATGGCGTCGGCTTCCGTAACATCGGGCCCACCCGCGCCAAGGGGAAGCTGACAATTGGCGGCTCCACGGGAAAGGACGTGCCGCCTCTTGTTGACCCGCCGGACGGCAAGAGGGCCACGTTCAGCTTCAAGGAGATCCCCTTCGACCTTGGTCCGGGCGAGAGCGTCGCGCCCGTCTGGCGGCGGGTCATCAGCGAGGATCAGACCGAACTGTCAGTCAGCATCAAGGGCGCGGATGGTAAGCTCATCGCCGGCGAGAAGTACCTCCTCGTTGCCCCGCCGAAGAAGGAGGAGCCGGTGGACGTGTCGAAGATCCCGCCGGCGAAGTTTGCGAAGAGCGTGCTCGACGACCCGAGCTTCTTCCCCGTAAGCGTATGGCTCCAGCCTGCGGGGCCGGCGGCGGCCTACAAGGCGATGGGGGTCAACGTCTTCGTCGGCGGAGTGGATTCCTACCCGCGCCCGAAGGACCGCGAGTTCCTCGACATCCTTCAGAAGCACGGCATCTACGCCATCTGTCCCTACAAGAAGCAATACGTCGAGGAGAAGCTCTACGAGCACCCCGCCTTCATCGGCTGGATGTACGGCGACGAGCCGGACAACGTGAACACGGCAACCGGCCAAGTGGGCCGCGTGCCCGCCGACCTGTTGGCCGACCTTGCCCGCATCCGCCGCGACGACCCGGCCCACCGCGTCTACCTCAACCTCGGCTGCGGCGTGGCCAACGAGCGCTTCGTCGGACGCGGCGCCACCGACGAGCAGTACGCCGACTATCCGAAGGCCTGCGACGTCGTTTCCTACGATGTCTACCCCTGCAACAGCATCGAGCCGAACGGCCCCGACCGCCTGCACCTGGTGGCGAAGGGCATTGACCGGCTGCGGAGGTGGGCCGGCCCGGGGAAGAAGGTCTGGTGCTGGATTGAGGCGAACAAGATCAGCAAGGGCGAGGGCCGCGCCCCGACGCCCGACGAGGTGAAGACGCAGATATGGATGGCACTCGTCCACGGCGCCGACGGCTACGGCTTCTTCTGCCACTCCTGGGCGGGCGAGCGGCCGAGCGTGTCGGCCATCGCCCCTGAGATGCAGGCGGCGCTCGCGCCCATCAACGCCGAGGTTCACAAGCTGGCGCCCGTCCTCAACAGCCCCACCATCCCCGACGGCGCGACGGTGAAGCCCTCGATGGGCAGCCGAGTTGACGCGATGGTGAAGCGGCACGAGGGCGCGACCTGGGTCTTCGCCGTCAACATGTACCGCAAGCCCGAGAAGCCCGCCATCGCCATCAAAGGAATCCGCGACGGCACTGCCGAGGTTCTCTTCGAGGGCCGCACCGTCCCCATCAAAGGCGGCGTCCTCACCGACGACTTCGCCCCCTACGCCGTCCATCGCTACCGCATTGGCCCCTGAATAGCCTCTCGCGTGAAGGGCTCGGGGTTCGTAGTGCGGCCTTCAGGCCGTGTCCTGGCCTCGCGCCCCACCGCGAAGCGACGGGCTGAAGCCCGCACTACGAACGTAGTCCGCACTGCAGGCGGCTTTGTGATACGTCGGCGCCTACGAACGTGGTCTGCACTGCGGGCGGTCTTGTTGTCCAGCGGCGCCTCAGGTAAAATAACATGAGGGCGGGCAACCACGTCAATACTTCTGGGCGTCGGGGACGCGGCGCCGCAGAGGAGGCCCGAGATGCGTCTGAGGCGGTTCCTGGAGTTCCTCGCCGCAATGTACCCTCTGCTCCTGCTGGGGGTGCTGGGGGCGGCACTCGCCGTGGCTGAGTGGCCGGGGGCGTCGGAGGCCGCGGCGGGCTTCGTGCCGCCAAAGGCGCTCGACATGCTCGGGGAGATGGCGACTTCGCTCGTTGCGATGGCGCCTTACCTGCTTTTCGGGTTCCTGGTGGCGGGCATCCTGGCGGTCGCGGTGTCGCCTGAGATGGTGGAGCGGCACCTGGGCGGGCGGGGAATCTGGCCGGTGGTGAAGGCCGCGGCGTTCGGCGTCCCGCTGCCGCTCTGCTCGTGCGGGGTCATACCGGTGTCGGCCTCCCTGCGGCGCCACGGGGCCAGCAGAGGGGCGACAACCGCCTTCCTGCTCTCGACGCCACAGACTGGTGTTGACAGCATCATGGTGACGCTGAGCCTTCTCGGCCCGGTGTTCGCCATATTCCGACCTGTCGCGGCCCTTGCCACGGGGGTGTTCGGCGGGGCGCTCGTGGCCTACCTCGAGCACGAGCGGGGCGCGAGGATGGAGCCCGACGGGACCGAGGACGCCCACGGCATGGGGGGCGTGGGAGGCAGACTGGCCCGCGTCTTGACCTACGGCTTCTACACGCTGCCGCAGGACATCGGGCGGGCGCTCCTCCTGGGGCTGGTGGTGGCCGGGGCCATCGCCGCGGCGCTGCCGCACGACCTTGCGACCCTCTATGGCTCCGGCTTCCTCGGCATGCTGGTGATGATGGCGGTGGGGATACCGATCTACGTGTGCGCGACGGCGTCGGTGCCGATAGCCGCGGCGCTCATCGCCAAGGGGGTGTCGCCCGGGGCGGCGCTGGCCTTCCTCATCACCGGCCCGGCCACCAACGCCGCCACGATAGCCGTGGTGTGGAAGACGATGGGCCGGCGCACGGCGTTCATCTACCTGGCCTCCGTGGCCCTGGCCGCGCTCGGCTGCGGCGCGCTCCTCGACCTCATCTACCGGACGAGTGGCGCAGCGGCCGCACCACACGTGCACGAGATGGTCCCCGGGTGGCTGAGCCTGGCCGCGGCGGTCCTCCTGCTGCTCGTGGTAGGAGCGGCCATCTACTGGCGTCCGGGGGCCGTCCGAGAGGAGAAAGAGATGCCTGCTGAGAAGGCGGAAGCGGTTGAACTGGCCATCGAGGGGATGACCTGCTCGCACTGCGTCGCGTCGGTCACGCGGGCGCTCCGCGCGTGTCCAAACGTCGTCTCGGCGGCGGTGGACCTCAAGCGCGGACGCGCCACTGTCCGGGGGAGCGGGCTCGACCGAGCCGCCCTTCGCAAGGCCGTCGAAGCCGCGGGCTACACGGTGGGCGGGCCGTAGCCAGTATGGCCCTCAATCCTGGTAACATCCTTGGGTTCCGAAGCTCCGAACGGAGCGCACTATACCAGCCCAGGGCTTCGCCCTGATCTTTGCCCACAAGTAGGGCTTGTTTCGTAACCGTGGCGTTCGTGTTGCGTCGGGCGCTGCCGCGTGGTGGCAAAGGGTGTTGTGGGAAAGTCCGAGACGAAGAGGCAGGCACAGGAGTAGCCTTGCCAGTGGACGCCACGGTGGCGAGTGCGGCCCGTGTCGGGGCGCAAGGGGCAGTTCGTCTGCCCGAAGAGGTCTGTGAGGTGGCGGATGAGCGGGGCACGGCCCGAACGGCTAGCGGAAGGTCCGGTGGTAGTCGGCCAGGAGCTGGAGGTCGCGCCAGCCCTTCCAGAGGCTGCGAAGGCCCGGCATCCCGTCGCCCTTGCGGCCCAGGTGCCCGCCCATCCGCCCGATCATACGCACCGCTTCGGCGATGGTCGGCGTGGGCGTGCCCGCAGGCACGCGCCGCTTGTGCGTGAACTGCCAGGCCACGCGCCACTCCAGGTCGCTGAGGGCGACCGTGCAAGCCGCGTGCGGCTCCGTGCGGGCCCAGTAGGTGAGTTGGACCAGCCGGGCCGCGACCGCACAGAAGAAGGGCAGGAGAATCTTGATCCGCTCCGCGGTCTTCATCTGCGTCTTCTCGATGCGGCAGCCACTCTTGAGGGCCAGATGGAACTCTTCGATGCGCCAGCGGAGCTTGTAGAGCCGCACGACCTCGGCACGGTCCGCGGCCGTGCCGATGGGCA
>VGYW01000556.1 GCA_016872875.1 Planctomycetota bacterium
GGGCAACACCACGTAGTCTCCGCTTGGACCATTGAGGATTGGAGTTTGGGGCTTGTTTGGCGCTTGGTGCTTGTGGTTTGGTGGTTCCCGCATTTCTCACCAGCCGCTGGTGAGAAATGCGGGCTAGCCGCCGCCGCGGAGGCCTGGATCACGGTCTCTGGGATGTCCTTCGGCTCGCTTGCGGCGCCGCAGGCGAAGACGCCCTC
Source organism: Planctomycetota bacterium (assembly GCA_016872875.1). The sequence goes on from VGYW01000556.1 coordinate 207, forward strand.
GCGGCTCGTCTCCTCGCCGGCGAACTGGGTGGTGCTCAGGAAGCCGTACTTGTTGCGAGCCAGCCCCGCGGCCTGGGCGAGGGTGGGCAAGCCCTTCGGCGGCACGAGCGCCGTGGAGAGCACCACCATGTCGTAGCGTTCCTTCTTGAGCTCGCTGTCGCCGTCGAGGTAGCTCAGAAGGAGGTCGCCGCTGTGGGGCGCCTGCTCGACCACCGGGAGCCGGCAGCGGCGGTAGGAGACCTTGTAATCGCTCTTCGCGCGCTCGAAGTAGCGGTCGAAGCCCTTCCCGAAGGCCCGCATGTCCATGAAGTAGACATCGGTCTGGAGCTCCTTTGCGGAGTGCTCCTTGGCGACGATGGCCTCCTTTGTGGCGTGCATGCAGCAGACGGCCGAGCAGTAGGGGTTGCACTCGAGGTCGCGCGAGCCGACGCACTGGATGAAGGCGATGCGCTGCGGCTCGGTGTGGTCGGAGGGGCGCACGAGGTGGCCGCGGTAGGGGCCTGAGGCGCTCAGGATGCGCTCGAACTCGGGCGAGGTGACGACGTTGCGCAGCCGCCCGTAGCTGTACTCAAGGCGGTTGTCGGGGTAGTAGCGGTCGTAGCCAGGCGCGGCGATGACGGCGCCGACCTCGAGCTTCACCTCTTCTTCCTTTTGCTCGAAGTCGATGGCCTTCGCGTCGCACACCGCCTCGCAGGTGCGGCACTTGCCGGTCTGGAAGTAGACGCAGTGCTCCCGGTCAATCGCGGGGGTGTTGGGCACGGCCTGGGGGAAGGCGACGCTGACCACGGGGCGCGGGCCGACGCCGAGGTCGAACTCGGATGGGAGGGGCGTGACGCCGCGCTGGCAGAACTTGGCAGGGTCAATCGCGCCCGTTGGGCAGACGAAGGCGCAGGCGCCGCAGCCCATGCAGGCATCGGACTGCGCGCCGAAGGGTGGCGTGACCTCGCGCGCGATGCCGCGCTTGCCGAAGCCGATGATCGCCTTCCCCATCCGCTCGCCGCACATCCGCACGCACAGCCCGCAAAGGATGCACTTCTTGTGGGCGGGGCGTCCCTGCCCCGCGTCTTCCCGCGGGCGGATGCGCGTGCCCGTCACCCCAAGCTCGGCGGCGACCCGCTTCACCTCAGGCGAGTCGGGGCAGCGGGCCAGGAGGAGCTCCATGACGATCTTTCTGGCCTTGACGACCCGCTCGGTGTCGGTGAGGACCTTCAGCCCCTCCTGCGCCGGGTAGACGCAGGAGGTCTGAATCCGCTTCCGCCGCCCGTCGTCGAGCTCCACCAGGCACAGGCGGCACCCGCCGTAGGGCGGCAGCGCCTTGTGGTAGCAGAGGGTGGGGATTTTCATCCCCAGGGCCTGCGCGGCCTGGAGCACCGTGGCCCCTTCCTCCACCTGGACGGGCCGGCCGTTTATCGTCAGAGTCACCATGCTCATTTCCCTACCGGGTTCGTAGTGCGGCCTTCAGGCCGTATCGAGTTCGTAGTGCGGCCTTCAGGCCGTATCTTCCCGCTGTCCCAGCGGTGCACCAATGCGCCATTGCGGCGGTGCTCGAGAGTGAACTGCACCCCCGGGTGCGCGCAGGCGAGCATCGCGAGGGTCCCGCGCGGGTCGCCCAGCGGCTTGAGGTCCGGGTGGCTGAGGCGAAACGTGGCTCGGACAACTGTGCCATTGCCGGGCTGGGACTGGACTTCGATGCCTCCGCCCGCCTCACGTGCGGCCTGTGCGAGGAGCGGGAGGCCCAGGCCCACCCGCTTCCCGGGCTTCGTCGTGTAGAAGGGGTCCATCGCGCGGCTCGCAGCCATCTCATCCATGCCTCGGCCGTCGTCGGCAATCTCGATCCTCAAGGCATCCTCCTGCGGCAGCTCGGCGATGCGGACCTCGATCCGCTCCGCGCCGGCCGCCAGGGCGTTCTCGGCCACGTCGAGCATGTGAAGCGACAGGTCTTCCATGCTTCACCCCACGACCTTTCTTCCGCCCTCGCCACACCCTCAGCATGGGTGCAGGCCTGAAATGCCCATCCCGTGGAGCCGGCCGACGAGCTCGAAGGCCGGCAGCTTGCTCACGAGGATGGGGATGCCTTCTTCCTGGGCCTTCTGGGCCGTTTCGTCCTCGGGCGCGCGGCCCGCCACGAGGACCACCGCGGCCAGCTTCGTCAGGAGCGCCACGGCCACGATGTTGGGGTGGGCGTGCCAAGTGACCCACACGTTGCCGGCGCGCGCGTTGGCGATGACGCTGCTGAGGAGGTCGCCGGCGTAGCCGCCCGTGACCTCGGCGTCGAGGTGCTCGGCCGCGGCCTTCACCTCGAGCTCAAGGCGTTGCGCCATCTCGCGCACCGTCACTGCGTATCCCCTTCGAGGCCACGCGGGCCTCCAGACGCGTCCCCTTGCCGACCGCCGACTCGATGTTCATCTCCGCCTCGTAGGTGATGATGGCCACCCTTCGCAGGATGACGGGGTCCACGCCGAGGCGCCCGAGGGTCTTCTTGAGCCGGCTCGCGCCCGACCCTGCCTTCTTGAAATCCTTCCCTGCCACCTGATAGTGAAAGACCAGCGTCGTCCGGTCCGCGATGATGTCCTCGAAGATGTGGCTTGCTCGATAGCGGTGGAGTTCTTCCTCGAGGTGGCCGATTTCGAGCTTGCGCAGCAGCCCGGCGATGATGTCGCCCTTCGTGACCACGCCGACCAGCTTGCCGCCCTCACGCTCGACCACGGGCAGGCGTCCGAAGCCGTGCCTGTCCAGGCGGCTCACCACCTGGACGAGCGGCTCGTCCTCGCACACGGCGACCACGCGGCGCGTCATCCTGTCGGCCACCGCGGCCTCGCGTCCGCCCTCCGCCAGCCAGTTGATGAAGTCCTCGATGCTGATGATCCCCACCAGTTGCCCCTCCCGGACCACCGGCGTGCCGCTGATGCGGTGGGAGCGCAGGACCTCGCGCAGCTCGCTCATCGAAGTCTCCGGCTTCACCGTCACCACCGGCTGGGTCATGACCTCGCTCGCCTTCATCTCGTACACGAGCTCCTGTATCTTCGTCGGCCTGGCCTTCTCGGTCATCTAGCGCCCCTCCTTGGTCTCCGAGCAGCCTGGTGTATTTTTCCAAACAAACGAAACAAAAACGGGGGCGGGCGGGCGGCGAAGCCGCCGCCCTAACCCGCCCCCGTTTTGTTTCGTTGATTGGAAAAAACGCTGTCGCGTCACATTTGCCCCCTCCCGTCTCGCAAGGTGGCACGCTGTTTGCCTTGTTGCCAATCGGCAACATTTTCAGCCTCTAGTGTCACCAGAGTCGCCAGTGTGTGCACCTGTGTTGTAGCCCCCTAGCCCGCCCTCTGTCGGGGCTGATTCGCCCCCTCTCTCACCTGGGTGCAACTCACGCCGCCACGGCTGACCGCCCGCTCCGCTTGCCGCTCCGCTAGCCCGCATTTCTCACCAGCGGCTGGTGAGAAATGCGGGAACCACCAAACCACAAGCACCAAGCGCCAAACAAGCCCCAAACTCCAATCCTCAATGGTCCAAGCGGAGACTACGTGGTGTTGCCCGCGACCCTGGGGGCTTGCTTTGGTCATTGAGCATTCCGGGCTTGGAGATTGTTTGGTGCTTGGCGTTTGGCTCTTGGGATTTCCCGCATTTCGTGAGAAATGCGGGCTAGGCCAGGGCCGTCGCAAGGTCTGGTGCATCGATGGTGTGCCAGGTTGAAGCTCTGCGACGGATGAAGGTCGGGGGCGGGTCGCCAGGGTGTGGCCTCTGTGCCCGCTCGCCCCTTCTGCCAGGGGCGAGCTAGGCAAGGGGGTGCGGCAAGGCAGCGAGGTGCCACACTCCGGCCGGGCGCAGGCCGCAGGGGTTGTCTTGGCCGCTCCGCTTCCTGCTGCCGCCCACCTTGTAACGCCAGTGCTGCGACGGGGCTGCCCGCCGCCTGCCCGACGCGGGACGCGGCGGCGGGGCGGGAGGGGGGGCGGGCAGCGGGCGGGTGCGTGTAATCTCCTTCGGTCATCCACACCGGAACTCAGGCACTGCACCCAGTGTCGCTCAGAGTCGCGCAGACTCACTCAACTGCGGATCGGTCGATCCGCAGCCTCCGGCCCCAGAGTCGGCCAGTGTTTGCCAGAGTCGCTCACATTCGCGCCACACGGCCCCTTGCCCCTCCCCCCGCCTCCCTGCCGCCGCGCGAACGCCCCCACGCTCCACCATGGTGCCCTCTCCCACAGTCTCCCCCTACCATGTGAGACGCCTGAGCGCGTGCGCCAGACAGTACACGCCACAACTCCAGTCCCCGACACGAGTTAGGGTCTCTCACACGTACTGTCTGGTACTGCCTGGTGCCTGTCTGGTGCCGATCTGGGCGGGCAAGCGAGCAATGGAGGCGGCAGCAGGAAGCGGAGCGGCCAAGAGTCTCAGCCAACTTCACCTCGTCGCAAGGTCCGCCCTGCTATTTGCAGACGTGTACACGTCTGCAAATAGCAGGGCGCAGCCAATCTCACCTCCGCACCCTACGGGAGCTGGGCCTGTCTGTTGGTGACGTGGATTTGCAAAGGCCGTTCGGATCTGGGCTTACAAAGCGTAGGAGATTACACGCGCCCGCAGCGGGCCACAGGGGGTATGGGGGGCCGACGCTACGGCGGCCCCCCAAAGGGCGGGCCTGGGACGTAGAACGTGGAAGGGTGGGGCCGGGGTGGATGAAGCCCAAGAATAATTGACAGCGTCCCAAGTCCTTGAGATCGTGGGTGTGCCTGCGGCCGGTGCGTCGGGGGCTTTGCCCCCGAACCCCCAGGATTTTCCGCTTTCGGGCCGCCGGCACCCCAACAGGAAAATGGCCGCGCT
>VGYW01000557.1 GCA_016872875.1 Planctomycetota bacterium
AAGCGCACCCTCACCCCCGCCCTCTCCCCGAGGGAGAGGGGGAAGGGCACCCTCACCCCCGCCCTCTCCCCGAGGGAGAGGGGGAAGGGTACCCTCACCCCCGCCCTCTCCCCGAGGGAGAGGGGGAAGGGCACCCTCACCCCCGCCCTCTCCCCGAGGGAGAGGGGGAAGGGCACCCTCACCCCGGCCCTCTCCCCGAGGGAGAGGGGGAAGGGCACCCTCACCCCCGCCCTCTCCCCGTGGGAGAGGGGGCATGTTGAGGTCGCGCAGGATGCCAGCGATGGCGTCGCGGAAGGTCATGCCGGCCTGGCGGACGGCTGCCGCGAAGCCGCCGTCGGGCGAAAGGCAGGGGTTGGCGTTGATCTCCAGCACATAAGCGGTGCCCGCCTTGTCCACGCGGAAGTCCACGCGTGCGTAGCCGCGGAGCTCGAAGATGTGCCAGCAGTGCTTGGCGAGCTCGGCCATTGACTCGATGAGGGCCTGGTCGTCGGGCGGGAAGTCGAAGCGGCGGGGGGTGTGGTCGTACTCGTAGGAGCCCTCCTCCCACTTGGCGCGGTAGCCGACGACCTTCGGCTTCTGGCGCTCGTCGTAGCCGACGAAGATGATCTCGGACGGCGGGAGGACCTGGGGGCCGGCGTCGCCGGCGAGGATGGGCACGTTGAACTCGCGGCCGTCAATGAAGGCCTCGGCGTAGCAGGGGCCGGCGAGGGTGTTGGAGCGGCGCAGGCAGGCCTCGCGCAGGGCCTCGCGGCGGCCGGCCGTCAGCACGCTGTCCTCGTCGAGGCCCACCGAGGCGTGCTCCCAGACCGGCTTGATGATGTAAGGGGCGTGGATGACCCGTCCGTCGCGCGCGAGGTCCTCCACGGAGTACCAGCGTGGGGTGGTCATGGCGCGTGCGCGCAGGGCGCGCTTGGCGAGGAGCTTGTTGGAGGTCAGCACCAGCGCCTCGGTGCCCGAGCCCGTGTAGGGGAAGCCGAGGAGGTCCAGGAGCGACGGGGCGAGGTGGATGAGGCGCCCCGCGCCCTCCACCGACTCCACGAGGTTGAACACGGCGTCGGGGCTGGCGGCGCGCAGCGCGCGGGCCGCCTCCTGGAGATTCAGGGAGAAGGGGACGGTGAGGACTTCGTGGCCGAGCTCGCGGAGGGCCTCGCTGATGACCTTCACCTGGACGAAGGTGTCCTGCTCGTCCGGGCGGTTGGGCTCGGTGATAGCGCCGTGGAGGATGGCCACTCTCATGGTGACGCGGGCCTCCTGACAACTCTCTGGGCGGCGGAGGCCACGATACGCTCGATGAGGCGGACGTATGGGATGCCGCGCAGGGTGCAGAGGATGGGCAGGTCGGAGTGCTGCGGGTGGAGCCCCGCGAGGGGATTGACCTCCAGGACGCGGAGCCGGCCGTCCGCGTCGGCGCGCAGGTCCACCCGCCCGGCGTCGCGGCAGCCCAGGCCGCGCCAGGCGGCCAGCGCGATGGCCTGCGCCTCCGCCGCCAGAGCGTCCTCCACCAGCACGTACTTCACCAAATCCTCGCAGTACTCCTTGTTCTCATACGAATAGGCGTTCCCCTCTGCCCTCTCGAGGAGCACGATTTCGAGGGCGCCGATGGCCTCTGCCTCCCGGCCTGTGCCCACGATTCCCACGGTGAGCTCGCGGCCGGGGAGAAAGGTCTCGACCAGCGCCGGCTGATGGAATCGCTGCCAGATTGCCCGGCACGCCGCCGCCAGCCCCTCCGTGCTGTTGACCTTCGAGGCATTCGTGATGCCCTTGCCCGTGCCCTCCGCCACGGGCTTCACGAATAGCGGGAAGCGGTTCTTGGTTCTTGGTTCTTGGTTCTTGGTTTCAGCCCCAAATCCCCTCTTCTCTGCTATCTCATCTTCCTCTGCGTGAGACCCTCTTGCGATTGCGGCGAGGTCGGCCTCGTCGGCCACGACTGCGAAGTCGGCGACGGGCAGGCCCAGGTCGCGCACGACGCGGAGCGTCATCCCCTTGTGCAGGCTCAGGGCGAGCACCAGGGGGTCGGAGAAGGTGTAGGGGATGCCGTAGAGGTCGAGGAGAGCGGGCACCTGGGCCTCGCGTCCGAAGCCGCGGAGGCCCTCGGCGATGTTGAACACAAGGTCCCAGCGGTCACCCGCCGTGAGGCGTGCGGCGAGCGCGCGGCCGTGGCCGATGCGGTCCGTGTCGTGACCCAGCTCGCGGAGTGCGCCCTCGATGGCCTCGATGGTGTCGGGCCGGTCGAACTCGGCGGTCTCCTCCTCGGAGTAGCCCTCCGCCAGGTAGTCGCGCCGCAGGTCGTAAGTCAAGCCAACGCGCATAGAGCCCTATATGGCTCGCAATGTAGGTACTGCATGCCGCATGGTGCAGAACATGGACAAAGTGCGAACGGATCAATCTCGGAAGTGCAGGCAGAGCCAGCTGCCAAGTTGGCCTGGCAGAGAACGGCTAGCCGGGCAGAAGGCTGGTCTCGGAACCGGTCCGGCAAGCGGAGGCTCACGGCTTGCGACCGAGGAAGGGCTTGCTGGCGAGTGGCCAGCCCTCCTCAGGTCGGATCGCTGGTACAACGGGGCAAGAAAGCTCCGGGTCCCAGAGCCTGCGGCCCTCATTCAGGCCGAGCTTCTCTTGCTCCGCCTGGAGTTGGGCGAGCCGCTTGCGGAAGGATTCCAAAGCTGTCTTTGCCAAGGTCTTGCCTCCTAACAATATAATTATACACGACTTAGGCCCTGAGTCAACCCCCCAACATGATGGGCAAACCACTGGGGATTTGCACCATTTGCTGTGCATTGGCCCGTCAGGTCAAATGCGCAAGAATGAGCGCCATCGCCAACCGAGCGTTGAAATAGGGCACCTTGATCGAGCCCTGCTTCTCAGGCACACACTTGGAGGCCTTGTCAAAGGCCCAGGAAAGTCGGGCACCAGGCAGGTCGGGCGGGAGCTCATCAAGGACCTTGCCCCCGAGGGCGGCCTCTGTCATGGCGTTCAGGACGGCGTCTTCCGGCCCGAAAGACACTATCCTGGCGAGAGCGGGCCCGAAGCCTATCTCCGGGCTAAGCAAGTAGGACAAGAGGGCAGCTTCCTCGATGAGTTGGGAAACACCGGGCGAGGAACCAAGCTCCATGTGTTCCATCCAGTCTTGGGCCAGGCGCCTGTACTGGCCGCTGAGAGCTCCGACGAGTTCACCCTTCGCGTCCTCATAGCCTTGCCAACCCGCTAGGCCATTGACAAGCTCTCGCACCCTCGCACTGTCTGGATGGTCACCCAGCACTTCGTGGAATCGGCCGGTCATGTAGACGCACAGAGCGCGCTGGACGAGCTGGACAACCTGAGGACAGTTCACGAGCTGGTCATAGTGCATCATGAAGTGAGCGATCATCCGCGGGAAGCCCCGTAGCCGCAACCCGTCGGCTTTCTCCGACGCCGCCACACACCACACGATGTCTGCGACCGTTTGGCGGATGCGTTCTGTGCGCGGTCTGGCCTCGGGTTCCTCCGGCCCCAGCTCGCCTAAGAAGAGCTCGCGCAGACCCGGTAACACATCCCCCAATGCATGGGTGATCTCGGAGAGCGTCTTCTGGACCTTGTAGCGGTCGTCGAGATGGTGACCGAACTCATGGCCCAGGACATGGAACGTCTCCGGGCGCCGCAGAAGATGGAAGGGCACGTCGACGATGCGGCCTGGATGGGTCATGACGTCATGTTCGGTTCCGCACGTAACGAAGCCGGTGTAAGGCTGGACATCCTGGCCTGCGGCCCGGTACAGACTAGCCACAAGACCCTGCGCTGCCGCGATGAATAGGCGGAAGCTGCCAAAGTGAGTGTCGGCGCGTGCCTGCACGTTTGCATCGAAGAGGTGAGGAAAGCTCCCGGAGGCCCTCTGACGCAATGCCCTGGCGAACAATGGCGCGCGTAGCCTGATACTCCTGCACATCCGCGCGAACTCGTCACGGGCCGTGCGCTCGCATACGCGCGCGACAGCGGCGAAGTCTCGTAGCCCCGCGTCTTCGCCGGGTCCCAGAGTACCCTCTGCCAACTCGGCATCTGCATCGCCGAGGTAACGGGACCATGACTGAAGCTGCTTGAGGAGATGCCCGATACGGGGCACATCGGCGCACAGTTTCTTGAGGAAAGGCAGAAGATCCTCAACGAGGTGCGCGGTGGCCTTGTTGCGGAAGAAGATGTAGCCGCGCTCGAGCATGAAGGTGACCGCCTCCACAACGGAGGGCAGATCCGGCGCCTGCGAGTTAACAAGCTCATCCAAGGTGCTTGCTGCTTCTGCTAACGGGAGCTGAATCTCCCGAAGCTCCGCGAGGGTCTCATGTGACTCGTGCCAACCCGCTCCCACTGCCTCTGCCTCTTCAGACCATCGGACCGATGCTACTGTCTCCAAGCGGTCCAGCCGCCCTTGCGTTGTCTCTCTGACGTCGTAGAGCGCCTGCAACAGATCGGAGGCTGATACGTCGCGATTGAACACGACCTCGTAGTCCACGGGGCCGATTGCGGCGCGCACCGATGCATCCCCGACCTGCCGAAGCCTGCTTACCTCGGGTGCGGGGCTCACTCCAGGCGCCGTGTTGATGGATGTCCGGGGTCGCAGAACTCCCATCTTCCGCTTCATTTGGTCCAGCAACCCAGCATTCTTTCCTCCGGAACGTGCGTTGTCGGCCACGCCGCAGACTGTTCTCAGTCGCCTGAAGGCAGGTCCCCGGGCAATCTCCTCAGGGAGAGATAGCCGCTCTACCTTCGCAATTGCCTCGAACAGAACCTGGAAGTCCTGTGCAAAGACCAACAATCCGATCGGCTCCGGACCAAATCCGCCGAGGGTAGTCACAGCTAGCCGATGCCTTTCGATTGGCTCCTTGAGTTCTTCGAGAATCATTTGTGACGCTCGAGCTAGCACTACAACGCTAAAAAAGGCCTAAAGTTTTCGAGGATTTCCCCGATTAAGTACTCCGGGGGGACTGTTTTCAGGCCAGAGAGCCCCGGAGAGAACGACCATGGATGCACGGCGTCTGAAGGCGTTG
>VGYW01000558.1 GCA_016872875.1 Planctomycetota bacterium
CACAACTCCGCGATACTCTGCCCCGGTCGGGAGCAGCACTCGATCAGGCGATTGGCGCCAGACTGGCCGGCTCGCGCAGCATGGGACAGGCCCGGGCTCAAGCCGGTGGGCCAGAGGCTGCATGCCCGCAGCCCCGTCCGGGAGGCCGCGGGCGACCGCTCACCCTGCGCACAGTATCGCGGAGTTGCACAACTCCGCGATGTTGTGCGCGCCGGCCCGCATGGCAGTGGGCAAGAGGGGCGGGTGAGGGCTCGACTGCGGGGGCGGAGCAGAGCTTCTCCTCCCGCGGGATTGGGGTCGGGGGGAGACCGTTGAGGGGCTCAACGGCTCGGCTTCCCGGGCGAGAGAGGCGACGCGAGGGCCGCCGCCGGAGATCGGGGCATCGCTGTCGCCTGTCGGGTCCGGTTGCACGGCAAGGCCGGCCCTTGTAGAATCTGGCGGGCCGGGCAACGCTTGCCGATGAGACCACTGTCGAGGAGTATGGCACAATGAGCGGTCTGTTCGGAGTCGTGGCGAAGGGGGACTGCTGGGACTACCTGTTCTACGGGACCGACTACCAGTCGCACCTGGGGACGGAGTTCGGCGGGCTGGCGGTGGCGGGCGAGAGCATCACGCGGCGCATCCACACGATCAGCCAGGCGCAGTTCAAGAGCCGCTTCTACGACGAGCGGCCGTCGCTCCAGGGCCGCCTCGGCATCGGGGTCATCAGCGCCAACGAGCCGCAGCCGATGATGCTCCTGAGCCGCTTCGGGGAGTTCGCGGTGTGCATGGACGGCAACATCACGAACCGCGACGCGCTGGTGGCCGAGCTCCACGCGCAGGGGGTGTCGTTCGGCGACCCGGTGCGGGGCAAGGTGAACTCCACCGAGCTCGTGGCGCGCCTCATCAGCCTGGGCGACGACCTTGTGGACGGCATCCAGCGGATGTTCGAGCGGGTGAAGGGGGCGGCGTCGGTGCTGGTGCTGACGCGCGACGGGCTCTACGCGGCGCGCGACAAGTTCGGCCACAGCCCACTCGTCGTCGGCTCGCACCAGGACGCCATTGCCGTCGCCACCGAATCCACCGCCTTCCCCAACCTCGGCCTAGAAGTCCACAAGTTCCTCCACCCCGGCGAGATCGTGCACATCACGGAGCGCGGGATCGAGAGCCGGGCGAAGGGCGCCGAATCCAACCAGATCTGCTCCTTCCTCTGGATTTACACCGGCTTCCCCGCCTCGCACTACGAGGGGGTCAGCGTGGAGCGGGTCCGCGAGCGCTGCGGCATGATGCTGGCGAAGGGCGACGAGGTGGAGGCGGACTTCGTGACCGGCGTGCCTGATTCAGGCTGCGCCCACGCCATCGGCTACGCGATGGGCCGGAAGATACCGTATCGGCGGCCGCTTGTGAAGTACACGCCCGGCTACGGGCGGAGCTACACGCCGCCGAGCCAGGAAATCCGGGACCTCGTGGCGAAGATGAAGCTCGTGCCCATCGCCGATGTCATCCGCGGCAACCGCATCGTCATCTGCGACGACTCGATCGTCCGCGGCACGCAGTTCAGGAACTTCACCGTCAAGAAGCTCTGGGAGAACGGCGCGCGGGCGGTGCACGTCCGCATCGCCTGCCCGCCGCTGATGTTCCCCTGCCGCTACAACATCTCCACCCGCACCAAAGACGAACTGGCCGCCCGCCGCGCCATCCACGCCATCGAGGGCCGCGCGATCGAGGACGTCGCCGGCTACCTCGACCCCGGCAGCGAAAAGCACCGCCAGATGGTCGAATGGGTCGCAAAGGACCTCGCCGTCACCTCCCTCAAGTACCAGACCCTCGAGGAAATGGTCGCCTGCATCGGCCTCCCGAAGGAGAAGCTCTGCACCTATTGCTGGAATGGGTGTGGGACGTAGGGGGCGATAGAGCCTTCGGCCATGGCTCGTGGGCGGCTTGCGCGCGTGTTCCCGAGCGAATATCGAATGTCGAACGCCGAATGTCGAATGTCGAACGAAGCATAGGCGCCCCCTGGCTTCTCCTGATTCGTCATTCGACATTCGTCATTCGTTATTCGACATTTCCGCCTCTCACGCGGAGCGTGAGGCGAGCAGGGGGGCTACGGCTTGGGCGGCGGCTCGGGCTTGAAGGCGGGGACGAGGCCGATGTCGTCCGCATAGGCGGTGCCGGGGCCGGACTTGAGGACGTAGATGGTGGCGGATGTGTTGGCGGGGCCGGTGGTGAAGTCGAGGGTGAGGAGCTGCCATTTGGGGGTCGAGGCGGCCTTCCAGATGTCGCGTCCGCCATAGCCCCTGACGCCGAGGCGGACGGCGGCGGCGTCCTTGACCTTGAGCCAGCCGGCGAGGACGTATTGCTTGCCGGGCTCAAGAGTGGTGATCTCCTGCTCGATGGCGTCGTCGGTTGGCCCGCTGAGGCAGGCGGCGTGGCCGATGATGGAGGTGCGCTCGTCGGGGTGCTCCTGGATGCCGCCGCGTCCGAGGAGGGGCCTGGCGTTCCTGGCGGCGGCGAGCTTCCAGGGCTGAAGCTCGTCGCCGACGGGGAGTGTGGTGACGCGGAAGAGCTCGAAGCCGGCGTTGCGGACGTGGTTGCGGAGGGGGGTGAGGTTGGGCTTGTAGGCCGGCTTGGGCGGGTTGGCGAAGTCGTGGCCGGCCTTCCAGGACGGCTCGTCGCCCTTCTCGTAGGCGCCGCAGTCGGGGGCCTTGCCGAGGTACTGGTCGGCGATGCCGGGGAGGACGAGGCCCGCGTCAACGCCCGGCCTCTCCTTGCCGGTGCGGATGCTCGGCCCGTCGAAGACGGCGTTCACGGCATTGTGGGAGGCGATGAGGTCGGGGTGCTTCTGGATGCCTTTGGAGAGGAGGTTGTTGTGGAGGCGGACGGCGAACATGCGGTCCGTATCCCAGCGGCCCCAGTTAGCGATCTGGCCGAGGAGGGTGTTGTTGGCGATGAGGTTGAAGGCGGAGGGCTTGTTGAGGCGGAGCGGGTCGTCGCAGGCCCAGACGACGTTGTGGTGGACGAGGTAGTTGGAGGTGAAGTTGTCGAGGTAGATGCCCAGGCCGAGTCCGGCGGCGCGGTTGTCGTGGAACCAGTTGTGGTGGATTTCCGTGTTGCCGCCGTCGTTGCCGACGGTGTAGAGGAGGCCAGTGTCGTGGGCGATCATGCCGGTGTTGTAGACGTCGCAGAACTGGATGATGTGTGCCTGGCCGCTGAGGAGGATGCCGTCGCGTCCGGTGTCGTGGAGGGTGCAGTGGCTTACGAGGTGGCCGTAGCCGGAGAGTGCGACTGGTGCGCCGTAGGAGCCGAGGTAGCCGGTGTCGTGGATGTGGCAGTTGATGACGCGGTTGTGGCTTCCGCCGAGGCGGATGCCGTCGCCGACGCTGAAGGCGATCTCGCAGTCGCGGATGACGTTGTGGTCGCCCTCGACGTACACCGCGCACTTTTCGTTGAGGGACGCCGCGGTGTTGCCGCCGCGGGTGTGGGCCACGTAGGTCGCCTTCATCCGCTCGATGAGGCAGTGGTGCGCGGCGTCCATGTCAACTCCCCCAGCGTGGATGTCAATGCCTGAGAACTCGACGTAGGAGCGTCCCTTGAGGTCAATGGCCGAGTAGCGGCGGCGGGCGAGGACCTCGTGCTTGTTCGGGTCGTCGTCCACCGGCGGGATGATGTAGAGCGTGGCGCCCTCGCGGTCGAACCACCATTCGTTCGGGGCGTCGAGCCCTGCGAGGCAGCCGATGAGGACGAACTCGCCGCCCCGCGCGGGGTTCATGTGCTGCCGCACCCAGCCGGGATCGGGGATGGAAAAGAGGACTTTCTTTTCGGCGGCGCGGTAGCCTGCGATGGCGGAGGTGAAGCTCGTCCAGCGTGCGCCGGCGAGCACCCAGGCCACGCCGCCCTTCCAGGCGTCGTCGGCCAGGGTGGGCGGGAGGGTGCGGCAGGTGAGGCCCCAGTCGCCCCCCGTCGTGATGGGCGCGCCGTTGGGCGTCAGGAGCCGCCCGTCCGCGTTGTCGGGCCAGCGGGCCTCGTCCATCATCTGCCCGTCGAAGAAGACCTGGTTGTTGCGGCCGAGCGGGAGGGCGGCGTCGGCCTTCCAGATGTTGCCCTTGTGGCGACGCCAGTTCGTCACGGGGTCGGCGCCGGAGACGACGACCTTTTCGCCCGGCTCGGCGAGGAAGCGGATGGGGCGGCCTTCCTGGCCCGACTTCCAGGGCTGGACCGTCTCGCGGTAGGTTCCGGCGTGGACGCGGCAGGTGTCGGTGAGCTTCATGGTGCTGGCGGCGCGCTGGATGGTGCGGAAGGGCTTGGCCGCGGTGCCGGGAGCCTTGTCGTCGCCCGTGGGGGCCACGTGGTACTCCATTCCGTGGAGCAAGGCGCCGGAGAGGACGAGGATTGTGAGGCAGCTCATCATCTGCCGCTTCGCTGGGATCCAAAGCGGCATCTGCGATGCCGCACTCCACAATCCTCTTCTTCGAAGCGGGAGGAGTATGGAGTGCGGTGACGAAGTCACCGCTTTGGATCTCAGCGGAGCGGCAGAGCAGGGAGACCACCTCATGGCACACGCCCTTTCGTTTCCCGATTGAAGCATTCCGCCGCGGGAAGGTCAACTTGAAGTCTGTCGGGGAATGGAATAGGATGTTGCTCAAGGTGCGGGAGGGCAGGGGTGAGAGATGCTCCGACAAGCCTTTGGCGTTCTGTGCGCGGTGGCGGCAGTGTGCGCGGCTAGCGAGGAGCCGATTCGGCCTGACAAGCCGAACGCCGTGGCCTTCGCGCCCCAGGAGGCGAAGCTCATCCGCTTCGTCATCTTCGCAAGCTCGGCGAGCCAGGCGTGTATTGACGAGCTGGAGGTCTACGGCCCCGACGGGAAGGAGAACCTCGCGCTCGCGAAGGCGGGCGCGAAGGCATCGGCCTCGTCGTGCCTGCCGGGCTACGCCATCCACGCCATCCCGCACCTCAACGACGGACTGTATGGGAACGACCACAGTTGGATCGCGGCGGGCACGGGGCAGGAGTGGGCGCAG
>VGYW01000559.1 GCA_016872875.1 Planctomycetota bacterium
GAGGCGTCCTGGGGCCAGGCGTCGAGTTCCGTGATCATGTCGTAGCGCCAGATGATGTCCGCGTCTGTGGGCGTCAGCTCGATGGGCTTGACGGGCTCTTCGGGCTTCTCGTCGGGCTTGGCCCCTGGCGGCTGCTTGCCGGGCTTGCGGCGCCTCTGGGGGGCGATGTACTCCCCCTCATCCTGAAACGGCCCGTCGTTGCCGTTCGCCAGGCCGTTCACGTCGAGGCAGAGCACCTCGTTGCGGCTAGTGACCACGTAGACGCGGTCGCCCTCGAGGGTTGGCGAGGAGCAGATGCCGAGGCTCGGGTAATCGCCGTTCCAGCTCCGCAGTTGGGGGTATTTCGAGACGGCAAGCTGCCAGAGGAACCTGCCCGTGGCCTCGTCGAGGCACATCAGGATGCTGCGGTCGCCCTTGAGTCGCTGGTCGCGCGGCGCCCCGTTGTTCGTGCCGACGAAGACTTTGCCGCCCGAGACTGTCGGGTTCCCATAGGTCTCTGTCCCCAGCCGCACGGCCCATTTCACGTTCTTCACCGTCGCGGGGTCAATCTCCTGCCCTCCCTGCTTCTTCTCTCCGGGGTTGAAGCTCTCTGGGATGCCCTTTTCGTCCGAGGCCATGTTCCGGCAGTCCCGCCCGCCCCACTGCGGCCAGTCGCCGGCGGAGAGGCTGACAGCGGATAGGGACAGAATAAGGTTCGTGGCAGCGCGAATCATCAAAAGGGTACTCCGGCGGATGAGGCGGGAACAGAGCGGGTCACTGAATGCCCCGCGATTCGTGGATGATTCCGGCGATGTCATCTTCGGTCAGACCCGAGAAACCCTTTTCCCTGGCCAGGTTCTCCGCGTACTCCCATGCCGCCGCATCCTCAAGAGGCAGCAGGATCACCTCGAACTGCTTGCCAACTTCCCTGGCTGTATCGCTGGGCAGAGACAGGTGCCCGTCCTCGAGCACCTGGCCGACGAATCGCACAGCTTCCATTTGCGTGCTCCCAAGCACACCACGGGCATATCGAATCACCACCTGGGAGTATAGCCCTTCGTGGCCTGCGAATCAAGGCGTCACTCGCCCCGCTCACTTGCCCGGCTCCGCCCCCGCCTTCTCGACGCTCTTCAGCTTGCAGTTCGCTAGAAAAGTGGCCGCCTCCTCCACCATTGCGCGGCCATCGGGCGTTTTCGGGTCGAACAGCCGAAGGTCGAACACGGCGTTGTGCTCGCGGAACGCGAATTCCGCGTAGACATATGGTGGTTGCTTCTCCCGTCTCTTCTCCCCGGTAACCGTGTTGGTGACTTCGCTGATGTACTCGGGTTGTAAGCTGATGAAGCACCGCAGGTGCTTGCCTTCATAGTACTGCCAAGTAGACCTGCCGCAGCCAAAGACCGTCTTCATTCCGAAGAGGAAGAGGGCAGCCATGCGACGCGGGAACGGGACTCCTGGGCCGAACGCTCTCACGTCGCATGTCTTGATCGCCACAAGCAGGTCGAATTCGGACATCGCCCTGAGGCGCTCGAACTCCTTCGTCACTCCCGCTCCGTCCAGCCCGCCTGGCGACTTCGCGAGCTTTTCCTTGACCTCCTTGGGCGGTTCTACCTCTGTGACAGACAAGGCGGAGCGGCTCAGGCAGATGCTGAACCCGTCCTTGCGGAAAATTGCCATCATCCCGGACCGGGAGGGACTGCTTGCCTCCAAGTCCTGCGGGATGGGCGCTGAGAAAGTCACGCCTTCTATCTTGACATCGCGGGTCGAGGTGCCCTCCCTCGGCTCTGGCAGGGGCTTTGCCTCCATGTTCGGCTTGCCCTGTGACAGGAAATGCTCCGGCGAGAACGGATCGAGGTCGCGGTCTTTGCCTTCCACGTCCTGATTGAGCGCGACGAGGTATTCGTGGAGGCACTTCTTGGCTGCTTGGAAACAGGCCTCCTCTGAGGCCGCTTTCAGCTTCTCGCGTTCGCCTGCTTCGCCTCCTGCGCACATTGGTTGCAACGCAGTCGCCAGCAAGAGGCAGGCGCCCGCCGGAACCCTGAACCCTCGTTCGCTCATCTTTCCTCACCCCCTTCCCATCAGGTCAACCGTTACGGCAGGAAGCGCCGGGCAATCTTGGCGACATAGGTGAACAGCGGATTGACGAATGCGGTGGCGCGGGCCTCCAGGACCTGGGCGAGAAGCATCACGCCCTCGGCCTGAGACACGCCATAGGATTCCTCGAGCCAGGCGAGCAACTCCCACAAGGCGATGCGGAAGGAGTCCTCGGCGGGACGGGCGAGGCCGAAGACGCCGATGTGCGTGGCGTTCTCGAAGCGGGGGAAGCGGAGGGTCTTGGGGGCTGGGGAGGTGACGCGGCAGGTGAGTTGCACGCGGCCCCCCGCCTCGATGCCGCCTGCGCCGCAGATTTCGCCGTCGCCCTGGATCGCGTGCATGTCGCCTACGTGGAGGAGCGCGCCGGGGCACTGGACGCGGAGGTGGAGGGTCGCGCCGGTCGTGACCTCCTGGGCGTCGAGGTTGCCGCCCCACACGCCCGCCCAGCCGTTGTGGAGCCGTTCGCGCGCGGGCGCGACGCCGACGAAGCCGAGCATCGGGCGGAGCGGGAGCACAAGGGAAGGAGGCTGTTCCGGTGGCACAGGCGTCCCGCCTGTGTCCACCACAGGCGGGACGCCTGTGCCACCATCCTTATCGGGGGCCTGCTGGGTGAGGCCACCAATGGTCCAGGGGATGCCGTCGGGGCCGATCTCCACCAGCTTCTCGCACCTCTCGGTCTTCAGCCCGCGGGGCATCGCGTCGGTGCCGCCGAACCGCGTGTAGCCGATGGGGTCAACCTCTATGGGGCCGATCTCGACGCTGAGCATGTCGCCCGGCTTGGCTCCCTCGACGAAGATGCAGCCGCTCGCGGGATTGCCACCGCAGAGGCGCTTCCGCCAACCCTCCTGTTCCTCAGGCGGAAGGCGGTCGAGCCACGGCCCGGCGTTGATCTGGGTCTGCACCTCGAACGTCTCGCCCGGCTTCACGCGGTGGGTCACTGGGTTGTCAGGCCCGGTCTCGAAGTACAGAATCTCATTGCCTACCCGCTGCATCCGCGTGTCTCCTTAGAGCGTCGAAATGTCCCCATCGTCCTCGTCCTTCGTCCTCGTCCCTCGTCCTCGATTCTCTTCGCAGGGGGAGAGGAGTCGAGGACGAGGACGAGGGACGAGGACGACTGAAGAGGAAGCCAAAGACAAGCCCGTGCCGCTGAGGCACGGGCTCGGGGGTGTTCGCGCGGCCCGGCGATCGTGGAGATCACTTCTGCGGCCGGTACATCTTGTCGAGCTTCTCGATCTGGTCGGGCAGGAGGCCGGGCTTCATCTTGTCCATCAGCTCGGTCTGGCGCTGCTGCCAGACGTTGGTCTTGGAGAGCTCGGCGATGTCCTTCTCGGCCTTCTCGATGGCCGCGACGTCGGGCTTGTCGGCCTTGCGGAGGTCGGCGAGCCGGTCGCGGGCCGATGCCGTCTGTTCTTCCGCCTTGGCGTACTTCTCGTAGACGGGCACGAGGAGGCCCGAGATGTCCTCCACCTGGGCGTCGGTGAGCTTGAGCCACTGCTTGTAGCTCGCGAGCCACTGCTTGGCCTGGTCGAGGTAGCGCTGCTGCTTCCAGGCCTTGAGTTGCGGCTCGCTCATCACCGCCTCGTAGACCTTTGCGAGCCGCGTGCTGTTGAGGCCGTAGAGCTCCTGGCTCAGGCGCGAGACCTCGGCGTTGGCCGCGGCCGCCGCCTGCTGAGCGGCCTTGAGCTGGGCGTCGAGCCGCACGCGGTCCTTCTCGACGTCGCGGCGCAGTTCGGAAATCTTCTGGATTTGCTCCGCGCTGAGCCCGAGCTTGCGCATCTGCTCGATGCTCAGCTCCACGCTTGGCTGTCCGTAGCCTGGGTAGCCCGGGTAGCTGTAGCCCGGCCCGCCCCAGTAGGGCCCCTCGCCCGCCGCGGCCAGGCTCGCGGCCACCCCCAGCGCCATGGCTGCCAACCACACCCACGCCTTCATGGCCCGCCTCCTAGAAAGAGCCTTGCTCCCCCTTGCTCGATAGGTCCTCGCTCCCACCATTGTCCACCCTCCGCGCGGTTTGTCAAGTGCAAGTTGTGGTATAATGCCGCCCTGCACGGAGCATGCCGTTCAACGCGGGAAGGAGTGTTGCGATGGCTCTTGCCAATCCCTTGCGCTCGCTCGGCGTCGCGATCGCCCTGGGCCACATCGTTTTCGCAGGAGACGCCCCTATGGCCAAGCTCATCGAGGTCCGCAAGATTTGGGACCAGGCGCCCCACAACGCCTTCACCGACCTCATCCGCTTCAAGGACCGCTGGTTCTGCGCCTTCCGCGAGGGCAAGGGACACGTCTGCGACACGGGCAAGCTCCGCGTCCTCACATCGCCCGACGGCCAGGACTGGAAATCCGTCGCACTGATGGCCTGGGACGGCGGCGACGTCCGCGACGCCAAGCTCTCGGTCACTGCCGACGGCCAGCTCATGCTCAACGGCGCCGTCCGCTTCATCAAGCCCGTCGCCGGCCACGTCCACCAGTCCGTCACCTGGCTCTCGCCCAACGGCGAGGCCTGGGGCGAGCCGAACCGCGTGGCCGACCCCAACTTCTGGATGTGGAGCGTCACCTGGCACAAGGGCGTCGGCTACGGCATCGGCTACTCCTGCACCAGCAAGCACCTCATCCGCCTCTACCACACCAAAGACGGCAAGAAGTGGGACCCCCTGGCCGACGACCTCTTCCCTGGCGGCACCTACGCGAACGAGACCTCCCTCGTCTTTGCCCCCGACGACGCCTGCTATTGCCTCCTCCGCCGCGACAACAAGCCCTCCTCCGCCCAACTGGGCGCCGCCAAGCCGCCCTACACCCAATGGGCGTGGAAGGACCTCCGTGTGACGATTGGCGGCCCCAAGATGATCCGCCTGCCCGACGGCCGCTTCCTCGCCACCGTCCGCCTCTACGACAAAAAGGTCCGCACCGCCCTCTGCACCCTC
>VGYW01000560.1 GCA_016872875.1 Planctomycetota bacterium
CGATTGACGAACTTCTCGCAAACGTGCATCGCTTCCTCGAACGGGCTCAACCGTATCCAGGGGCCAGTCCCTCCCTTGCCAAGGCTAACACGCCAACTGCCGCTTAAGGAGTCTCACGTGGCCCCCCATTCGATCCAGAATCGTGGCGAGTTATTTAGTCGCCGAGAGGCTCAGCTGTACCAGAGGCATGCCCTTCAGCGGGGTTAGATCAGTGACGGGGCAGGAAGTGAGGCTAAGGAACTCCAGCGGCATGCCCTGAAGCGGGCCCAGGTCAACCACCCTCGTGCGCGCTATCTGCAGATACTTGAGACGGATTCCTCTCAACGGGCCGAGATCGCGGACCCATGTGTAGTCGATCTCCAGACGCTCAAGCGGCATGCCCTTGAGCGGGCGAAGGTCGAACAGCCGCGGTTCCCGCACTCCCAGATAAGTAAGGGGCAGCCCCTTCAAGGGCTGAACGTATGAGGGCGTGGCCCCGCTGAACTGAAGGTAGACCAGACGACCGTCCTGGTGCCTCGAGGCGTTCAAGCCGATGGTCTTGCCGTGGATTTCTGCCATCTTCGCCAGAATCCTGCTCCTCTGCTGGTCCGGGGTCAGAGCACGAATGGAATCGTAGAACCCCTCGCACGCGATCCAGGCACGGGCATTGCCGAGCTTGTTCTCCAACTCGTCGCGAGGTACGTTCGGCGGGAGAAGTTGGAGGGCTTGCTCGTATGCTTGGGCGGCCTCGCGCCAGTTCTCGGCCTCGTCGAACGTGTCGCCAATCTTCTCGGCCACCTGCCAGTTGGCGAGCTTCCCGGCCTCCTTCAGGGCCTTGCGGGCCTCGGCGACGCGCTGGAGGAGGGACGCGGACTTCTCACGGGCCGCGGAGAGCTCCTTCTGGCCTGGGGCGAGCTTGAGGGCCTCGTCGAAGAGCTTGATAGCCCCCTCGTGGTCGCCCTTGATCTGGGCCAAGCGGCCTCGGGCGTAGGGCGCCCACGGGCCGTCGGGGCAGACGGCCTGCGCATCGTCCAGCCGCTCGTTGGCCTCGGCCCAGCGATAGTTCTCGGCCGCCAGCGCCGCCTGCCTTGCGAATCGCTCCGAGGCGGCCAGGGCGGTCGCGCGCTGGCTGTCGCGGGCCTTTCGCGCGTCGTCGCGCTCCTTGCGAGCCGTCTCGTCGCTCGCCTGGGCGCGGTCGCGCTCGCGCGTGACCCGCACGAAGGCGACGCCGACGACGGCGATGATGATCAGCGCAGCAGCAGCAATGGCCGCGCTCACCCGCTTGTTCCGCTTCACGAGCTTGACGAATGCCTGGGCGAAGGTGTCGGGCGCCGCCGAGACGCTGCGGCCCTCGAGGTAGAGGGCCAGGTCGCGCTTGAGGTCGAGGACGCTCCCGTAGCGGTGGGCACGGGTGCGGCGCAGGCATTTCATGGCAATGGCCGACAGCTCGCGCGGGACGTTGCGCGTCGGGGCGCGTTGTTCGGGCGGGACGATGTTGCCCTTGAGGACCCCCGCGAGTATGGCGTAGGTGGTCTCGCCCGTGATGGCGCGCTCGAGGGTGAGGATTTCGTAGAGGATGGCGCCCAGCGACCAGATGTCGGAGCGGGCGTCAATGTGCTCCAACTCGCCCTTGGCCTGCTCCGGCGACATGTAGGCGGGGGTGCCCAGCATGGAGCCGGCCATTGTCTGGAGGGCGGTGATTTCCTGGCGGTCGGAGGCGATTTGAGGGGGTGATTCCTGACGCGTGACGCGTGACGCGTGACTCTCCACCCTCTGGCCGCTGTCATCTCTCATCTGTCGTCTGTCGTCTGGTCTGAGGATTCGCGCCAGCCCCCAGTCCATTACCAGCACTTCGCCATAGTCGCCGACCATGATGTTGGCGGGCTTAAGGTCGCGGTGAATGACGCCGCGGGAGTGGGCGAAGGCCACGCCGTCGCAGACCTTGAGGAAGATCTGAAGCAGGTCGCCGAGGGAGGGGATGGGCTCGTGATGCGTGATACGTGATGCGTGAGAAGCCAAGTCGGCAGTCGGCACTCGGCAGTCGCCAGTGCCCCGCCTCTTCTCTTCACTGCCGTCTGCCGTCTGCCTACTGCCGTCTCGCGTGAACCTCATGTCCCTCAAGAGGTCGGCAAGGGACTTGCCCTTGACGAGCTTCATGGTGAAGTAGGCCGTGCCGTCGGGGGCGCGGCCGAGTTCGTGGATGGGCACGATGTTGGGGTGTTCGAGCTGGCCCGTGACCTGGGCCTCCTCGACGAAGCGTGCGCGGCGGCTGGGGTCTTCGGCGGCGGAGGGGAGCATTCGCTTGAGGGCGATGGGGCGGCGAATGTCGCGGTCAATGCAGAGGACGACCTCGCCCATGCCGCCCTGGCCGATGAGGCCCCGCTCGTCGTAGCGGGCGTCAAGCGCACCAGGCGCGGCGGCCGGGTGAGTCACCCCCTCCTCGGCCGGGCGCACCAGGGTCGCGGTTGCGTCCGCGCTTACTGACGGGACATCTCCGTCCCGCGATTCGCGGGGCGCAGAGGCCCCGCCTTCTCCCTCTCCCGGGGGGAGAAGGGAAGCGGGGGCCTCGCGTGGCAGGGACGCCCCGCCCGCAACGGGGCGGGCGAGGGTCGGGGTGTCGCCCCCGGATGGGACGGCGATCTGGGTCTCGCAGCGGGTGCAAACGAGGGTGGAGCCGGCCGCGGCCTCGCCCCTGCGCTGGTGGACGAGGCCGCACTTGGGGCAGGTCACGTTGAAGGTGTCGGTCATCGCACTCCCTCCGGGCCGCATGGGCGACGGCCACGCGGGCATTATCCCCGATTCCTCAGCGGTGCGTCAAGTCCCGAAGGGACGAGAGGGTTTGCCGGCGGCGTAAGCCGCCGGATCGCGGGAGCCAGAGGGTCCAGCCCCTACGGGGCGGCACGACAGAGCGTTTCTGCCGCCCCGTCGGGGCTGGGCCTCTTCCTGCCCCTTTCCGGCGGCTTACGCCGCCGGCAACACCCTTTCGCTCCTTCGGAGCTGGGACGGGAACTGGGCACCGCTGGCCTTTCGCTGCGCGCTACATGCGGTTCGACAGTGAGAAGACTCTGTAACGATGCTACACTGTGGAAATTGCAGGCAGTTCCTGTCGCGGAAGACACGGGCAAACGAGTTTGTCCGTGGCACCCTCTGTTTCTCCCTTGTGGAGCAAGGGTGCCACGCCCAAACTCGTCTGGGCGTGCCCTGGGGCCACCTACAAAGGTGGCCCACACCCGTCCGCCGTGCGCCAGGGCGCGGTGGGTGGTCCGGCCTACCGGGTGGAGAGGGCCTGAAGCTGGGCGGCGAGTTGGAGGACGAAGATGATGGCCGCGATGCTGGCGAGCGTGGCCAGGGCCAGGTAGGCGGCGTAGGCGATCTTGCGCGCCCTCCCCCACCGCCGCTCGGCCAGGAGCTCCTCGAGGATGCGGTTCTGCTTGATCTCGCTCGCCTTCACCAGCGCCGTCACCTCGTTGGCGCGGCTGATCACGCTGGCGACATCCTCAGTTGGCCGGCTCTTCGCCGCCCTGGTGAGCTGAGTCTCAAGCTCCACGCGCGCCGCGCGCTCCCGCGCGAGCTGCTCTCGCAACAGCCGCAGTTCCGCGCGCAACTCCTCCACCACCGCGGCCGGCGCCACCCCCTCCGCCGACTGACCGGTCGCTGACCGGTCATCGGCTGCGCCCGTCAGGAGCCGGTCACTCAGGCCCTCCACCTCCACCGCCCCTACGTCGCGGACCAGCAGCCCCTCGTGCGCGTTCAGGCGCTCCAGCGCGCTGGCGGGGATGAGCTTGACCTCGCGCCCGTTGCGGATGCCCACCGCCTCCGGCAACACCCCGCGCTTGATCAACCGGTATAAGTACGACCGCGTCACGTTCAACCGCGCCGCGGCCTCCTCGGCGGTCAGCAGCTCCTCGGGCTCGTCAGCCATGCGCGCACCTCTCATATCCCTCTATCATGCTAAGTCGTGTGAAGGGCCCGGAACTTGAGTTCAAAATGACCGCGCAGTGAAATCCCACACACCTGCCACTGGCCGGTGCCTGACCGGTCGTTCGCGCGTCATCGAGAACCCGCTGCGTTGACTGACCGGTCACTTGCAGGTCAATGGTGAACCAGAGCGCGGCGGGGAGCCCGAGACCGGTGACTGACCGCGGTTCCACGAGGAACGCAGCCCTGGCCCCATAGGCATAAGTGTTTGAAAGGACGCGAGTTAGGCCGCATCGGGAACTCAGAGCCTCTTAGGGTGAGCGGGGGGTTGAGAGGGAGGACGCATCCGCGACAGGGGGCGATGGGGGAGGGGCGTGGGCCGGTGGCGCGTCGCGGAGCACAAGAGAGGCGAGAGCTGTTGTTGGAACTCTGGGAGGCTTCGGGACGCAGGCGCACGGCCGCACAGAGGAGGGGGCGATAGCTTGGGGCGTGAGGCGCCGCGGCCTTCAGTGAGCTTGCTTCGGTTGGGGAAGGGATTGGCTACTAGCACTACAACGCTACTTTTCACGAAGACAGCCTCAGTTCACTGTCATTCTGAGCGTAGGCCGCCTCTTGGCGACCGAAGTCGAAGAATCTCTCTTGGCTTGCCTTCGGGCACCGAAGCTGGCCTTCTGCCGAAGGCTCGACCCGAAGAGAGATTCTTCGCTCCGCCCGCCGGGAGGCGGGCTCCGCTCAGAATGACACGCTATTGTGGCTTATCTGCTGTGTTGACAAGCACTTGGCTCCTTTGAGCGAAGGGAAAGTAGCGTTGTAGTGCTAGTGTGCTGTCCGAGAGGTTCGGCGCATGAGTCCGAGGGTGTTTCGTCGGGACAGCGACGCCCGAACGAGTCTGGGCGTGGCACCCTGGGTTGATGTAGGCGCTTAAGGACTCAACATCGACAACAAATTGTCGATCTTCCGACGCTGTTTACCGCCGCCCCCTTCGGGGCTTTGGCACGGGTTTTTGCAGCCGATTGCTCCGCTATCAGGTGCGGAAAGGGGGAATCTGGGCGGGGGTAGTCCGTCGGCAGCGCCCATCCTGCAAG
>VGYW01000561.1 GCA_016872875.1 Planctomycetota bacterium
ACGAAGATCGTCAAACAGGGCTGGGAGCTGGAACTGGCCATTCCGTGGAAGGAGCTCGGCATCGAGGCCCCGAAGCCGGGGATGCTCGTCGGCTTCAACGTCTGCCGCGACCGCTACGCCGGCGGCGACCGCGAGTGGTCCAACTGGTCGCAGTCGATGGCGAACTTCCACGACCCCGCCCGCTTCGGCCACCTCGTCCTCTCGCCGACCGAGGAGATGCTGGGCAAGCTGCCCCCCGAGGTCCGCAAGGGTGACCGCCGCGGCCCCATCCTCGTTTTCACCGAGGCGGGAGAGGCGGGCCGCGCCTACCTCGCCATGGCCCGCGAGGCGCTCAAGGAGCTCGACGCCCAGGTCGCTGCCCTTGCCGCCGGCGCGGCCAACGAGCTGTCGGAGGATTTCCGCAAGGAGATCGCTGACCGCCTCGACGTGGTCCGCACCCAGCTCGAGCCCATCCGCGCCGGCCTGCGCGACGCCAAGTCCCTCGACGCCGCCGAGTGGACCCGCCTGGGCCTCAAGCTCACCCAACTCTCCACCACCCTCCGCGAGCTCGTCTGGGACGCCCGCCTGGCCGCGCTGCTGAAGACCATCTGAGGCGCCTCTGTGTCCTGTCGGCCTGCGGGCATGACGGGTCATCACGTGCCCCCCGATGTCCACCGGCGGCTGTGTTGTCTGCGGAAAGGGAAACACTGTGTCGGGAGATCCACACCTGGCGTCCCCCGGGGGCCGGGGAGCATGGGGAGCATGGGGTAGCATGGCACATCTTGTGCCCTGATGGAGCATCCGTACGCAAGGGGTTGTGGCCAAGGATGCCGGCGGGGAACCGGGGAGCATGGGGAGCATGGGGCGATGTGACACGGAGCCGAGAGGGCGAGAATCAGCGAACGGGGCTACTCCGTTGCTTGGTCGCGGAGGCGGCGGACGAGGGCTTTGTAGCGGGGCTCGTCGCGCAGGTTGTCGAGGTCGGGGTCCTTCTCCATCCAGCCCACGTCGCGGTAGCCGGCCTCGACGCAGCGCTCGAGGAAGTCGAGGGCCTCCTCGATCTTCTTCATGCGGGAGTAGGTGCAGGCGACGTTGTAGAGGGCGATGGAGTTCTTGGGCTCGATCTCGAGGGCCTTCTTGTACTGTTCGAGGGCCTTGTCGTACTCGGAGCGTTCGAGGTGGGAGTTGCCGAGGTGGACACGGACAGCGACGGTGTAGGGGTTGAGGCCGTCGGTCTTGACGCCGGCCTCGAGGAGAGCGGCGAGGCCTTCGTCGCCGAGGAGGACGAGGGCGCGGGCGGCGGCCTGGCGGACGGCGTTGCTGGGGTCGGTGATGAGGATACGCTTGAGGGTGGGCACGGCGTCGCTGAGGCCGGCCATGGCGAGGTCGCGGCAGATGAACTCGCGGTCGCCGACGGGGCGGCGGTCGAAGGCGTCCATGAGGTCGCCGATGCGTGACGCGAGTTTGGGGCTGATTTGCCATCGGATGCGGTGGCGAGCGACGCGGGCGCGGAGGCGGACCTCGGCGTCGGGGTGCTTCTCGGCCTTCTCGAGGGCTGGGAGGGCTTTGTCGCCGAGGGCGACGAGGGCGTCGAGCGCCGCGTCGCGGGCGGCGCAGGAGGGGTCGGCCAGGCGCTCGGCGAGCTTCGCGGGGTCCTGCTCCACCGTCTTCTCGGCTGCGGCGGCGAGCGCGGCGAAGACGCAAAGAGTAGCAGCGAGGCGGGTCACGTCATTCCTTTCCGCCGTCCTGTCGGGCGCGCCACCAGGCCTGCCAGCGGGCGGGGTCGAAGCCGATGTCCTGGCGCGTGATCTGGCGAAGGAGGTCAATGATTTCGACGGCGGTCGGCTCATCGCAGTTCTCGAGGGCGCGGAGGAGTGGGACGATGGCGTCCTCGCCGACGTTGAGGAGGACTTCGCGGGCGCGGGCGATGTCGCGGGCGTCGTCGCCGGCGAGGGAGCGGACGAGAGCATCGAGGTCGTTGGGCTCGCCTTGGCCGGGGCGGGTGCGGGTGCCTTGGCCGAGGATCTCGATCATCACCTTGGGCTCTCTCTTGCCGCGAGGCTCTTCGGGGGCAGTGCCGGCCTGGAGGCGTTGGAGGAGATTGGCGGCCCGCCAGGCGACTTCGGGGTCGGGTGTCTGGGCGGCGACTTCGAGGGCGGCTCGTGCGGCTTCGCCGAGCTGCGCGAGGCGGGAGGAGGCGGCCTGGCGCTCGCGCCAGTCGGGGCGGCCGAGTTGGGCGACGAGTCGGGCGACGGTTTCTGGGGTGGGCGGCTGTTCCTTGGGCGCCTTGTCGGCGCCGAGGGCGGCGAGGCGCTCGCGGGCGGCGGAGGCCCAGCGGGTGTTGGGGAAGCGCTCGACGACCTCGGCGTAGAGCGTGCGTGCGGCGTCCTGGCCGTCCTTCTGGGCGCGTGCGCGGGCCGCGGAGGCATACAGGGTGCGGGCGGCGCTCCCCTCGATGGGCTCAAGCGTGAGGTCGAGGAGAGAGAGGGCGTAGGTGGCGCGCCAGCGGGTCTCGGCGTCTGGGCTTCGGCGGGCCTCGCGGAGGGCGGTGCGAGCGGCCTCGCCAAGGGCGATGAGGTCGCGCATGGCCCTCTCGCGCGCCTGCCAGTCGTCGGCGCTCAGCCGGGCGACGAGGGCCGAGATGTCGGCCGGCTTCGCCGCCGGCTCCTCGGTCTCCTTTCCCGTCGCCTTGGCGGGCGGCCCCTCCATCGGCACCGCCAGGCCGACGCCTGCCGCGACGGCAAGCGACATGGCCACGAGTGACTTGATGAGCGTCAGGTTCATTGCCCACCTCCAGGGTTCGCGCGCCATTGTAATGCGCGGACGCAGGGGCTGTCAACCGGCGCGCGGCGCGAATGTGAGTCTGGCCCTTGACTGGCGCGGCCCCGCGCGTAAAATGGACCAAAGGGTAGGAACGACGCCACGCAGGAGGTCTGACATCGGAAGCCCCAACTCGCAGGGTTCCCCGCCCACCGAGAGCGTTCATGTGGAGGCAAGCCCCGACCCTGAGCCGCGCGAGGAGCGCCGGCTTGCGCAACTGGTCCGGCGCCTCTCGGAGGATGACCCGAGCCGGAAGCTCTCGCGTCGGACGCGCTTGCTGCTGACCTTTGGCCCGTTTGCATGCGCCGGCATCCTTGTCGTGGGCGTGGGACTGCTTCGGAGCTGGGCGGCGGCGTGGTTCAGCGTTGTCATCGCCGTGGCGAGCTTTGTGGGGGGCGGGAAGTTCGCGATCCTCGCGGGGATGGTGGAGACCGCTCCCCTTGGCGTGTGGCCGCTGGCGCACGTGGTGATCGTGGGCGACATCGTGACGATGCTGGTCCTGATGGGGAACATGCACCTGCTGTACCGCGCGCCGTGGGTGGGCCGCAAGCTGGCGCAGGCGCACGAGGCAAGCTTCTACGTCCTTAGGGCGAATCCCTGGATGCGGCGCCTGGCCTGGGTCGGCCTGGCGATCTTCGTCGCCGTGCCCTTTCAGGGCACGGGGGCGGTGGGCGGCACCATTCTCGCGCGGCTGCTGGGCATGTCGCAGCTCTCAATTCTCACGGCGATCCCAGTCGGCTCGGTGCTGGGCTGCTACCCAGTCGCATTGCTCGGCGTGTACGGGCAGGCCGAAGGGCTGAAGAAGATCGCCGACAACCCGTTCGCCGCGCTCGCCTTCTTCGCGGTCCTCGTGGCAGTGATTGTCGTCCTGGGCCGCAGGTTCACCGGGACCGGGTTGCGCAAGCGCGAGGGCGCGACCCCTGCCGCACCCCGGGCGGATTCCGAGTGACCACGGCACCCAAAGGAGGGTTTGACATGCTTCGGTCCATCATGGTGGAAGTCGGCGACAGCGTCCGCGCCGTCGCGGCGATGGACACGGCGGTGTGGCTGGCGAAGGCGTTCGGCGCCCGCCTGTACGCGCTCACGTGTCTCGATGAGCGGGCGGTGGAAAGCGAGCATATCCGCCGCATGCTCGAAGAGCACACCCAGCAGCGCCAGGCACGCTTCGAGGAGCAGTGCCGCAAGGCCGGCATCGAGTGCAGGAGCTCGACCGAGGTTGGCGACCCCCACGCGGCCATCGTGCACCTGGCGCGCAAGGCCGACCTGTTGGTGCTCGGCTCGGCCGCCGCGTCGCTCGCGCGCGAGGTCGTGCGGCACGTGCTGGTGGTGCGCGACACGGCGCCGGCCTTCCGCCAGATCGTCGTGGGCTACGCCGGGCAGGAGAACTCGTGCAACGCCCTTCAGCTCGCGGGCCACCTGGCCGAGCGGGCCGGGGGCACCGTGCACGTGATGTCGTCCAGCGCCGACCTGGCCGCGGCCACGTCTCTCTTGAACATCGCGGCGGCCTACCTCGACGCGTTCAAGGTGGAGGTGGCCACGCACCACGCGACGCTCGAGGCGGGCGATGCCTTGTTCGAGCTGGTGAATGAGGTGGGCGCCGACACCGTGGCCATCGGGGCCATCCGCCGCAGCAAGCTCACGATGATGGCCTTCGGCGACACCGCGTCGCGCGTGCTCGACACGTCGCCCGCCGCCGTCCTCATCGGGCGATGACTACGGCTTCTTGAAGAGGGCGTCGAACTTGGCCCGCGCCGCGGCGCTCTGCTGCTTCGCGTCGCCGGGCGACCAGGCGGCTGAGCGGTCGGCGAACTTGAATTCCTCGCAGAAGTTCGGGTGGTCCTTGCGCCGCACGGGCTCCGTGGTGGTGAGCTGGCACTGGCTGGACGCGTCCGGGTCGTAGAAGCGGCAGTTCAGGCACACGTAGACGTAGGCGCGGCACTTCGCGCACGTGGCGTGGTAGCTCGGGCGTTCCTCGTCCGCCCATTCCTCGCCGCACTGGTAGCAGCGTCGCATTGCGTGGCGTCCTCCGGCTTGGCAACCAGCTCCTCTTCTCCCATTCTGCCGGATTTGCCGTCGGAGGGCAACCGCCGAGCCAGGGGCTCGGGGTTCCTCCCTCGTAATCGTCCTCGTCCCTCCTCCTCGTCCTCGATTCCCTTG
>VGYW01000562.1 GCA_016872875.1 Planctomycetota bacterium
AACCCAAGTGGAGGGGAGATTGATACACAATGGGTAGAAGGGCTTCCTGGGGCGGTTTTGGGCCTGTGCGCCATTGTGTATCAAGTCCGGAGGGGGACGGGGGGTGATACACAATGAGGGAAAGGCCCGGAGGGGCAAGGGAATCGGAAGAAGCTCCTGCATCGCCCGCGGCACGATGGCTTCGCGGCTGTCGGTGACGCTGCCGGTGATCATGGTTTGGCCCCGGCGAGGGGTGCGCCGATGCGGCCGGCCGTGCGATAGCCGACCCGCATGATGTAGAAGACGCTGTCCGGGTGTCTTGCCTCGGCCTTGTCGAGCGCATCGAGGGTGCTCTTGCCGAGGGCATAGTCGCCCGACTCTACCTCATACGGCATTGCGGGGAGGCCGTCCAGTGCCGCCAGCGCAAGATTGGGACCGCGGACGCGCACAGGAGTGGGAGGACAAATGACCAATGGCCAATGACCAATTTGCAACCCTTGCGCGGCTGAGGCTCATTGTTCTTACTTGGTCATCGGTCATTGGTCATTGGTCATTGCTCCTTCGTCATCTTCTGCGGCGCGCCTTGTAGGGGCGGCGGGAGGCCTGCGGCTTGACGAGCTCGGCGGTGCGGCCCTGGAGGGCGTAGATGCGGTCGCGGAGCTCGGCGGCGCGCTCGAAGTCGAGGACCTCGGCCGCGGCGTGCATCTCGGCCTCGAGCTCGCGGAGCTGCTCGCGGCGGACGTAGCGGGCCTCGCTCTCGCCGACGAGCTCGCGCTCGACGCGGTGGGCGGCCACCTCGTCCTGGATGCCGCGGAGGATTTCCTTGCGGACGGTCTGCGGGGTGACGCCGTGCTCGCGGTTGTAGGCGAGCTGGATGTCGCGTCGGCGAGTCGTCTCGCCTATCGCTCGCCGCATGGAGTCGGTCACTGTGTCGGCGTAGAGGATAACCTCGGCGTTGACGTTGCGCGCGGCGCGGCCGATCATCTGGATGAGCGACGTTTCAGACCGCAGGAAGCCCTCCTTGTCGGCGTCCAGGATGGCCACGAGCGCGACCTCTGGGAGGTCGAGCCCTTCGCGGAGGAGGTTGACGCCAACGAGGACGTCGAACTCGCCCTTTCGGAGGTCGCGGAGGATTTCGACGCGCTCGATGGTTTCGATTTCGGAGTGGAGGTAGCGGCAGCGGTAGCCCTCCTCGAGGATGTAGTCGGAGATGTCCTCGGCCAGCCGCTTTGTGAGGGTGGTGACGAGGACGCGCTCCTTGCGCTCGACTCGCTTGGCGACCTCGCCCATCAGGTTTTCGACCTGCCCCCTGGCGGGCCGCACGGAGATGGCGGGGTCCACCAGCCCCGTGGGGCGAATGACCTGCTGGACGACCTCGCCTTTGACGAGGCCGAGCTCGTAGGGGCCTGGCGTGGCGGAGACGAAGAGGACCTGTCCGCAGAGGCCGACCCACTCGTCGAACTTCAGGGGGCGGTTGTCGAGCGCCGAGGGGAGCCGGAAGCCGTGCTCGACGAGGGTGACCTTGCGCGAGCGGTCGCCGGCGTACATCCCCTGGAGCTGCGGGATGGTGACGTGCGATTCGTCCACGATGGTGAAGAACTCGCTGGGGAAGTAGTCAATGAGCACCCAGGGGCGGGAGCCTGGGGCGCGGCCGGCCAGGGGGCGCGAGTAGTTCTCGATGCCGGGGCAGAAGCCGGTTTCGGAGAGCATTTCCAGGTCGTAGCGGGTGCGGGCCTCCAGGCGTTGGGCCTCGATGAGCTTGCCTGCCCTGCGGAGCTCGCCCAGGCGTTCCTCGAGCTCCTGTTCGATGGCCGCGAGGGCGTCGGTGAGCTTGTGCTGGGGGAGGACGAAGTGGCGTGCGGGGAAGATGGTGAGTTCGTCGTAGAGGCGGAGGGTCCTGCCGCTGAGGGAGTCAATCTCGGCCAGGCGGTCGATCTCGTCGCCCACGAACTCAACTCGGTAGGCGGCCTCCTGGTAGGCTGGGGAGATTTCCACGGAGTCGCCGCGCGCGCGGAAGTGGCCGCGGAGCAGTTGGAAGTCGTTGCGGTCGTACTGGATGTCCACCAGCCGCCGCAGCATCTCGTCGCGTTCGAGCTCTTGTCCCGCGCGGAGGGTGATGGTCATGCGCTCGTAGTCGGCGGGGGAGCCGAGGCCGTAGATGCAGGAGACGCTGGCGACGATGATGACGTCGCGGCGGGAGAGGATGGCGCTCGTGGCCGCGAGCCGCAGGCGGTCCAGGTCGTCGTTTATCGAGGCGTCCTTCTCGATGTAGGTGTCGGTGCTCGGGATGTAGGCCTCGGGCTGGTAGTAGTCGTAGTAGCTGACGAAGTACTCGACGGCGTTGTTTGGGAAGAGGTCGCGGAACTCGCTGTAGAGCTGCGCGGCGAGGGTCTTGTTGTGGGAGATGACGAGTGTGGGCAGGCCGAGGCGGGCGAGCACGTGTGCCATCGTGAAGGTCTTACCGGAGCCAGTCACCCCGAGGAGCGTCTGGCACTTGGCACCGGCCTTGAAGCGTGCGGCGAGGGCCTCGATGGCCTGCGGCTGATCCCCGCGAGGTTCCAACTTGGAGCGTAAGTCAAAGCTGGCCATTGATCACACCAACACATGACACGTGACCCGTGACGCGTGACCCGTGACCCGTGAGAAGACATCGCTCCAGAGTCTGCTCTTGATCTTCTCACGCGTCACGGGTCACGGGTCACGCATCAGTGACTTCGGCTGGTGGCCGCCAAACCTGCACCCGGTCCCGCCCCATCTGCCTCGCGGAGGCCAGCGCCTCTCGGGCGCGCTCGAGGAGGGGGGCGGTGCCGCGCATGTCCTCGTCGAACTCCACCACGCCGGCGCTCACGCTGGCGATGAGCGCGGCGCCGTCGTCGGCGAGGGTGCGGTTCTCGCGCACGACGCGGCAGAGGCGTTCGGCCACGGCCCGCGCCTTGTCCCTCTCCGTGCTCGGCAGCAACACCGCAAACTCGTCCGGGCCGCTGCGGTACACGCTGTCGGCGTCGCGGACGTTCTGCTTCACGAGCGAGGCGACGCCGTGGAGGAGGCGGTCGCCCGCCCTCGCCCCGAACGAAGCGTTCAGCATCCCAAAGTTGTCAACGTCCAGCACCACCAGCGAGAGGGGCTCGCCGTATCGCCGGCAGAGGGCGGTGGCCGAGCCGAGCCTGTCGAGCATGTGGCGCCGCGAGTATGCGCCGCTCACGGGGTCGAGGAGGGCCTGCTCGTAGGCGGCGGGCGCGGCCAGCACTCGTGCGGCCTGTGCCGCGACGTGTGCGAGCCGCCCGCTGAGCCGCACCAGAGCGTCCGGCCCCTCGCCCAACGCGGCGGCGGGCACCGTGACCCTGAGCGCGCCGTCGCAGCGCTCGGCGTTGAGGAGCGGGTAGAGGAACCGCGCGGCGGCGTCGGCGCGCGCCTCCAGGGGCCTTCGGCACTCCAGGAGCTGCTGGAGGTCGGCCTCGTCCGCAGGGTCGGGCGTCCCGCCCTCGTGGAGCACCACGGCTCCATCGGCGAAGTCGGCCCGCAGGCGGAGCCTGCCCTCGGCGTCGGCGAGCCAGAGCGCCACGGCGGATGCGCCCGCGAAGTCGGCCACCACCCGCGTCGCACCCTCGATCAGCTTGTCCGTGGCCGATTCGGTGCGTGCCAGCCCCTCGAGGGCGTGAATGGCCGCGATGAGTTGTTCATCGCCCGCCGGGCGGCGGGCCTCGGGGCTGCCCTCGGGTGCCTCTTCACCCTGAGCAGGAGTGGCCGCGTGGCGCGGGAGGTTGCGCGCCCAGTCGAGCACGCCCAGGCATACCACCGCGGTCGCTATCGCGACGGCGAGGCCCACGAGGTCGAGGACGTTCGCGCCCGGCGCGAAGCTGATGGCGAGCTGGCGCCCGGCCAGCACCAGGCTGAGGACGGCGATGAGCGCGCCGGCATAGATGAGAAGGGGGTGCAGCCTCATTCCTTCGCCTCTCCGGGCGGGGCGTCGAGGTCGGGCGTCACAAGTCCCCGAAGCCCCTCCACGCACTGGCGGCTGATGCCCGGGACCTTCGCCAGGTCAGCCGCACTCCCGAACGGCCCGTTGGCATCGCGGAACTCCACGATCCGCTTCGCCTTCGCGGGGCCTATGCCGGGCAACAGGTCCAGCTCCGACGCCCCCGCCCCATTGATGTCCACACGGTACGCGATCGGCTCGCCAGCCTCGAGCTTGCGAACCGGCGCCGGCGCTCTCAGGTACGACAGCACGTATCGTGCTCCCGCCCAGCCAATCAAGAGCGTGCCCAGCACGCAGAGGGCCACCTGGTCCCGCGCGAGCAGCCTCCAGGGCGCGTTGCCGAGACGCGTCTCACCCATCCACCGGCTCCGAAGCGCCAACCAGCAAACCTCTGTGGATTATAGCCTGCCGCGTGGAGGCAGTCAAGGAGCAGGCCGCATCAGAACAGCGGTTCGGCGGGGTGCGAGGAAGGCGGGCGCTCGAACATCTCCCCCCAGGGGTGGGCAACCATGTAGAGGATGGCGAAGAAGAGGAGAAGCGTCCAGACCAGGCCCAGGACAAGTCCCGCGATAGCCATGCCTCTGCCTTTGGGCTCCTTGCGATTGAGGAGCGCCACAATGCCGAGGAGCGCCGCTACCGGGCCGGGGAAGCAGCAGAACAGCGGGCCGACCAGGCCGAGGATGAAGGCGGCAATGGCGAGGGGGGACGCTCCCCGCGCCGCGGGCCGGGGCGCGAGCGTGCGGTCCAGATACTCCTGGCAGTGGGGGCACTTGCGGGCCGCGGGGTGAATCGCCTCGCAGCAGAAGGGGCACGAGGCGCGCTTCGGCGGAGGCGGCGAACCGGCCAACTCGCGCCCGCACGCTGGACAAGCAGTCGGCGCCGGGCCGCCGTCAGGAGCCGGCACCTCGTGGCCACACTGGCAGCGGACAGTGGCTTCCAAATGATGCTCCCCAGCGGGAGAGAGTGCAGGCGC
>VGYW01000563.1 GCA_016872875.1 Planctomycetota bacterium
GTTCCTGTTTGTAGTTCGGCCTTCAGGCGGTCTTCAGGGCTGCCAGGGCCGACAGAGGAACCGCGTAAACGCCGAACTACGAACGAGGGCGGGCGGCGCACAAATCCGTTACTGCACCCCAAGCCCAAAAACTGTTTGACTTTACGGCAGCTCTGCGCGTAAAATATGAGATTCGCGGAGCGCGGCACGGACTCTGCGCAGCCAGAGCGCGGGAGAGAATCTGCCCTTGCCGGACGACAAGAGCGTATCCATCGAGGAACTCCGCCGCCGCATTGACGAGATTGATGCGCAGGTGGTCGCCCTGTTGAACCAGCGGGGCGCGGTGGTGGTGGAGATCGGCGAGCTGAAGCGCCGGAACAGTGCGCGCATCTATGCGCCCCTGCGCGAGATCGAGGTGCTGCGTCAGGCGTGCGAGCGGAACAAGGGGCCGCTGTCCGATGCCGCGGTGCGGGCCATCTTCCGCGAGATCATGTCGGCCTGCATCGCCCTCGAGCACCCCCTCAAGGTCGCCTACCTCGGCCCCCACACCACGTTCAGCCACCTGGCGGCCCAGGCCAAGTTCGGGGCCTCCGTCGAGTACATCCCGCACCGCGACATCCTGGGCATCTTCCGCTCCGTGGCCAGCGGGGCGGCCAACCTCGGGGTGGTGCCTGTGGAGAACTCGATTGACGGGGGGGTGACGGACACGCTGGACGCGTTCATGGGCTGCACGCTCCAGATCTGCTCGGAGCTGTTGATGGAGGTGCACCACAGCCTGCTGGCCTCGCGCCCCGAGACGGTGGTGGAGAGGATCTACTCGAAGCCGCAGGTGTTCGCGCAGTGCGGCCACTGGCTGAGCGAGCACTACGCGGACGCCGAGCTGATCTCGATGTCGAGCACGGCGCGGGCCTGCGAGGTGGCGGCGAAGGAGGCCGGGGCGGCCGCCATCGCCCATTCGGCAGCCGCGGCCACCTACGGCCTGGCGGTCCTCCACAAGAACATCGAGGACACGGCGCACAACGTGACCCGCTTCGTCGTCCTCGGCCAGGACGCCTGCCCGCCGAGCGGGAGCGACAAGACCTCGCTCGTCCTCTCCGTCGCCCACCGCGCGGGCGCGCTGGTCGAGGCCCTCGAGCCCTTCCGCAACCACGGCATCAGCCTCACCCGCATCGAGTCGCGCCCCTCCAAGCGCAGCCCCTGGGAGTACTACTTCTTCGTGGACTTCGAGGGCCACCAGGAGGACGCGCGGGTGCGGGAGATGATCGAGCAAGTGCACAAGGCCTGCAACTACCTGAAGGTCCTCGGCTCCTACCCCATCGCAGAGACCACGGTGTCCATCGAGTAGCGAGGGCGGCGGCCGGGGCGCCCAGTTGGGAGAACGTAATGCGACGACTGTTGATGGCCGGCAATTGGAAGATGCACCTGGACCTCCGCGGCGCGCGGCAGCTCGCGGCCGGACTGAAGCGCGAGCTGGGGGAAGTGCTCGACCGCGACGTGGTCCTCTTCCCGCCCTTTGTGCTTCTGGCGGACGTTGTGGACGAAGTGGAGAACTCGGCGATCGAGGTGGGGGCGCAGAACCTGCACCCCGAGCCGCAGGGCGCGTTCACGGGCGAGGTGGCCGCGGCCATGCTCGCCAGCGTCGGGTGCCGATGGGTCATCGTGGGCCACTCGGAGCGCAGGGACCTCTTCGGCGAGAAGGACGACTTCCTGAACAGGAAGCTGCGGGCGGCCCTGGCGGCTGGCCTGAAGCCCATCCTGTGCGTCGGCGAGCACCTCGAGGAGCGCGAGGCAGGCAAGGCCCAGGCCGTGGTGGAGGGGCAGGTGCGGGCGTGCCTGAAGGGCCTCGACGCTGAGGCCATGGAGCGCGTGACCCTCGCCTACGAGCCCGTGTGGGCGATTGGCACGGGTCGGACGGCGACGCCGCAGCAGGCGAACGAGATGCACGCGATGATTCGGGGACTGCTCGGCGGCATGTTTGGCGGCGCGGTAGCGGACGCCACCCGCATCCTCTACGGCGGGAGCGTGAAGCCGAGCAACGCCAAGGCCCTGGTGGCCGAGGCCGACATTGACGGCGCGCTCGTCGGCGGCGCCAGCCTCAAGGTCGAGGACTTCGTCCAGATCGTCAGGGCCTGAACGCCTCCAGGCGTTCGGCCCTGCCCCAAGGAAGGAGTGCGTCGGTTGAAGGATGTCTTTCTCACGCTCCTGTGGATCGTCTTCATCACGGACTCGATCCTGCTTGTGCTGATCGTGCTCCTCCAGTCGGGCCGTGGCGGCGGGCTGGCGGGCATGCTCGGCGGCGGCGGAATGGCCGAGTCGGCCCTCGGGCCAAAGACCGGCCTCCCCCGCATCACCGGCATCATGGCCGCCATCTTCTTCGGCTGCGCCATCCTCATCGGCGGCCTCACACGCGAGAGAACCGTCGTAGACCCCACGCGCGCCGAGAAGGAGCCGGAGAAGTCGGAGGGGAAGGGCGCGCCGACGACCAAGACCGACCAGGGGGCCAAGGAGGGCGGACCCAAACCCAAGTCGGCCACGGAGCCCCCCAAGACCGCGACGCCCGCGGAGCCCAAGGCACCCACGCCCAAGACAACGACGGCGGCTCCTGCGAAGACGACGACGGGGACCGCCCCGACACCGAAGGCGGCGCCGAGCACCCCCACCACTCCCGGGAAGACCCCGTGACGCAGAGCATGACGGGCTACGGACAGGCTCGATGGGAAGGCGACGGGTGGGTCGTCGTGGTCGAGGTCCGCTCCGTCAACGGCAAGTACTTCAAGCTCCAGTCGCGCCTGCCGCACGAGTTCGCCTCGTTCGAGCGCGACCTCGAGAAGCGGGTGCGCCAGCGGATCGCCCGCGGGACGGTGGACCTGCTGGTGAAGGTGGAGCGGACGGGGGCGCGGGCGGCGCGGCCGCTGAATCGCGAGGCCCTGGCCAGCTACGCCCGCCAGCTCCGCGAGGTGGCCGACGCCTGCGGCGTGCCCATCGCCCTCTCGGCCGACGCCGTGGCCGAACTCCCCGGCGTCCTCAACCCCGAGGAGGTGAGCGAGGCTG
Organism: Planctomycetota bacterium; assembly: GCA_016872875.1. The sequence goes on from VGYW01000563.1 coordinate 3,031, forward strand.
AGGCGAAGGCCCTTCAGGGTCCAGTGCTCGCCGCGCTGGACGCGGCGCTGGACGCGGCTGACCAGATGCGCCGGGCCGAAGGCGGCCACCTGCGGGAGGAGCTGCTCAGCCACGGCGCGGCCATCGAGCAGTTGGTGGACGCCATCGAGGCGGCCCAGCCGGCCGCGCTCGACGAGCACAGGCAGCGCCTGGTGGACCGCGTGAACCGCCTGCTCGAGAACACGGGCATCACCGTGGGCGAGCAGGACGTCGCCCGCGAGGCGGCCATCTACGCCGACCGGTCGAATGTCGCCGAGGAGATCGCACGCCTCCGCTCGCACGTCAAGCAGCTCCGCGAGGCCCTGGGCCAGGCCGGGCCGGTCGGGCGGCGGCTCGAGTTCCTCGCTCAGGAGCTCCAGCGCGAGGCCAGCACCCTGGGCGCCAAGGCCTCCAGCGCAGCCCTGGCGCCGCAGATCGTCGCACTTCAGAGCGAGGTGGACAAGGTTCGCGAGCAGGTGCTGAACATTGAGTAGAGGACCTCTCTCTGAGGAGGTGATGCCGGCTTGCCCAGGAAGACTGCCTGAAGGCAGGACTCCAAACGCGTGTCCGGCCCGTTCGGAGTCCTGCCTTCAGGCAGTCTTGGCTCTCGGAAGCCGGAGCCGAGCGATGTAGCCGTGGCGATTGAGCAGGCGGCACAAGGCGAGGCGACGCAGCCGGCGGCCCCGCGCGGGCGCCTGGTCGTCCTCTCCGGCCCGGCCGGCGCGGGCAAGACCACGGTGGCCGAACGCCTCTGCCGAGAGGCCGGCATTCGGCGCTCCGTCTCCGCCACCACGCGCCCGCCCAGGACGGGCGAAGTGGACGGACGGGATTACTTCTTCGTGTCGGAGGACGAGTTCCGCAGGCGACTGGCCCGCGACGAGTTCCTCGAGCACGCGCGCGTCCACGGCCACCTCTATGGCACGCCGCGTCGGCCCATCGAGGAGGCCATTCGGGCGGGCGAGAGCCGCCTGCTGGTGATTGACGTGCAGGGCGCCGTGCAGGTGAAGGCCCGCTGCCCCGACGCCCTGCTCGTGTTCCTCGACGCGCCCGACGCCGCCCTGGGCGAGCGCCTGGCGGGACGCGGCAGCGATGGCGCCGACGAGCAGCGCAAGCGCCGGGCCGCCGCACCGGCCGAACGCAACTACAAGGAGCACTACGACCACTGCGTCGTCAACGACGATCTCGAACGCACCGTGGCCGAACTGCGCGCCCTTCTCCACGGCGGCGGACGGCCCGAGGCCCGGAGGCACACGCTCGATGGATGAATCCCGGATTGACCGACTCGCGCGCAAGGTGGGCGGCCGCTTCAAGCTCGCCTCGCTGGTCATGAAGCGCCTGGTGGACATCAACCGCGGCTCGCAGCCGTTGGCTGAGCCCGAGGGGAACAACCTGCTCTACACGGCCCTGAAGGAGATCGAGTCCGACCTCGTGCGCCTGGCGCCACGGCTCGCCGACGCCGAGCAGCCAGAGGACCAGGGCCCGATTGTCCAGGAGGATTAGCTGAGGCGCTCGTAGTGCGGGCTTCAGCCCGTATCTGTACGGCCTGAAGGCCGCACTACGAACCCGATGCCCGGCACTTCGGGCGTGCTTAGAAACTATCTCAAAACCCACGCGGGACTGCGACGCCAGCGATTCTGGCCGCAGGCGAGGAGCGCGGAGGAGGCGATGCAACGGAGAGCATCGGTGACGACGTGCGACAACGCATGCGGCCAGAAGTCGCGGCGTCCCTTCGGGTTGCGGCGGCAGCGGGGCGTCTGCTGTGTTGCGGCTCCTCGACGATGCTCTCCGTTGCATCGCCTCGTCGCCGCGCCTTGCATCCGCCCCGCTGACGCCGGCAACGCAGCCCGCGTGGGTTTTGAGATAGTTTCTAAG
>VGYW01000564.1 GCA_016872875.1 Planctomycetota bacterium
AAGTGCTCCCTCCGAGAGCCTGGCCGACCCGGAACCCCGTGCATCCGCGAGTTGTGCGCCCAGTTAGCGACCTCCGGGCGCTCGCCGACACGTCCGCGCGGCCCACCCGGGTTCGCTCCCTGGGGGATTGCGCTTGATTTAGGGCTAGTACGCCCCTACAGGGCTGAATCTGGGCGTCCGCCTTCCCCAGGGCTTCGCCCTGGGCTGCTATAGTACGCTCCATTCGGAGCTTCGGAGCCGAAGAACATTGCCAGAACTGGGGGCCACACTCACTTCACCGCGCCATCCGGGTCAGGGTTTGCCGACTACCAGCTCGGCGCCGCCGAGGAGGCCGTAGTCGAAGAGGCAGAACTCCGTCCTCACGGCCCACTCGTCCTCGAAGGCGTTGGGGCCGAACCAGAGGAAGGAGTCGCCGTGGCGGACGTGGAGCGGGCCGTGGGCGTTCTGGCCGCTTGAGACGACCTCGATCTCCAGCACGTTCTTGCCCGCCTTGAGGAACGGCGTGAGGTCCACGTTGAATGGCCGCCACAGAATCCTGCCCGCTTCCTCGCCATTCACCCGCACGATGAAGAGCGTACCCGAGGGATTCTGGAGTCTTAGAATCGTCCTCGTCGTCGTCCTCGTCCCCGTCCTCGAATGGATTTGGGTTTCATAGACCATGCTGCCCGGGTAGAAGCAGTAGCCCTGGTCAACCCAGGAGCCGCTCTTGAGGGCCTTCGGCTCGTCGCACAGCTCGCCCTCGGAGGGGGTGCGGAGTCGGGTGCCGAAGTCGCCCACGATGTATGCCTGCTCCACCTCGCTCTGGAAAGTGTAGTCGAGGGCGAAGTCAACCACGTTTTCGCCCTGCTTCAGCAGGTTCGTGATGTCCACCTTTCCGAAGCCGCGGTCCCAGTGCCAGCCGCAGCAGGCGGTCTCGACCGGCGTGCCGTTGACGGTGAGCCTGCCGGCGTGAAGGTCTTCGATGACGACTGCGGCCTTGGGCAGCTTCTTCGCGGCGTTGTGGAAGCGGTAGCGGAGGACGACTGGCCCGCCCCGCCCATCGAAGAGCTTCTTGCGGATCGCCACCCACGGCTGCCAGGAGAGCGACTCCCGCGTGCCGAAGTGCTCGGCGATACGGCGGCGAATCCGGTACTCCGCGTCCTCCTCGGAGAAGCTCTGGCCGCCGTCGAGCGAGAAGGCCAGGCGGTCAATGACCAGCACGTTGTCCTGGGTGCGGCGATGGCTCCAACGCGTGATGAGCGGCTGTACCTGGCCTCCACAGGCGCAAGGCAACGGGGCTGGCTTGGCGCCGTCGGCAACCCCCTTGCCCACCGCCACAATCGCCGAGCCGGCGGGCTGAAGGGTGAGCTCGACGACCTTGTCCCCGCCCACAGCCGCGCTGTCGAGCTTCTCGCACGTGCCCTTCAGCGGGTTCCAGAGCGCCACTGGCTGTTTGGCCGCGCCGAACAGCGTGAGGCGATAGGTCTGTCGCGACTCGCGGCTCGAGTTGACGACGAAGTAGAAGTCCTGCGCGCCGTCCTTGCGGTGCTGCACGTAGGTGTGGGGAACGGGGCGGCCCATGTTCGAGCGCAAGCGATAGCTCTGGCGGACCACTTTGTCGAGAGCGTCCTGAAGCTCGCGGGCGCTGGCCGCGATGCAGTGCACGCCCTTCATCGCCGCGAGCTCCTGCCAGGCTTCGGCGGCGGGCTGGCAGTCCAGCTCGGTGGGCAGCTTGCCCGTGAGGATGACCGTGCCGCCTTGGGCAGCGAACTCTTTCAGGAGTTGGTAGGTCTTTGGCCGCCAACTCTGGGCTTCGGGCGCCACGACTACCGAGTAGCTCATCTTACCGATGGCGAAGCGCTTTCCCTTCACCGCGCCGAGGTCCGTGATGTACCCCTCATCGCCCAGGTCGGCGTCGTAGCCGGCGTTGAGGGCCGCCTCCAGCAGGTTGCGCAGGATGCGGTCGAGCTCGGTCACGCGGTTGAGGTCAACGTTCGGTACGCCCTCGGGCACGGCGCGCTTGCCGGTGATGACGGAGCGGCGGAAGCTGGCCGAGGCGTCGTCAATCGAGTGGAGGAAGAGCACCTCGCACTCCGGCTTGCCCGTGGTGAGGACGGCGGCCACGCGGGCGAAGTAGTCGTTGAGCGGCTTCAGGTGCTCCCAATAGGTCTGCTGGTAGTTCCAGTTGGGCGGGTAGTCGCGCTTGCGCTTCCCCCGCATCGAGTACCAGGTGAGGTGCGGGACGAAGAACGTGGCGCCAAGCACCAGATCATAGTCGCCGATCCACTTGAACTCCTCGAAGGTGTTGGTGTGGTGCGAGACGCCGAAGATTTCGGTCAGCACGCCGCGCCGTCCGAGCTGTCGGGCGGCGGAGCTCGTCTGCTTCACGGTGAAGAGGAGCGGCTCGGTCTGGCGGCAGAGGTGGTCAATGCCGGGGAGTTGCTGGTAGCGGTAGTGGGCGGTGATGCCGCCGCAGTGGTTGGTCAGTTGCCCCGCGAAGCTGTCCTCGGCGTTGTAGTGGCCCGTGTGCTCGATGCCGTGCTTCTCGCACCAGTCGTAGATGGGCTTGGAGTAGTGGATGCAGAAGAGGTGGAGAATGGTGCGATAGGCGAGGAGGCGGATTCGGCGGGCCTCCGGGCCGTCGAAGAAGAGGTAGGGCAGGTCGGCCCAGAAGTCGCGCCCAGTGCGTGCCTGGTAGGCGAGCGGGATGCCGTCGTACCACGGGAGGCCGGTGGAGCGGCTGAAGAGCTGCGGCTCGTCCGTGAAGATGCCGGGCACCCGCTTGCCGAAGTGCTCGCCGAGCTGCTTGAAGTAGACCTCGTGGGTGAGCTCGATGAAGCGCTTGGTGACCTCCGGGTGGAGGAGGTTGGCGTAGGATTCGCCCGACCACCAGCCGGTCTTCCCCGCGTAGAATCGGCGGAAGATGAGGCGCTCCTTATCGGTCGCGGCGGCGGCTTCGGCGAAGGGCGCTTGCCGCAGCTTGCGGAGCACGGCGCCGTCGCGCTCCTCGATGATGTAGGCGGCCCTCGGCTCGCCCTGAGGCTCCTCGATGGGCGCCTCGCCGACGGGCACGTAGTCGGGCTCGAGGTATGCCTCGCGGTACTCGTCCTTCATCGCGGCCACCTGGCCGCCCGCGTTGCCGGAGGGCCAGAGGTCCTCGTCGTAGAGCCACAGGTAGCCGTCCCTGCGCTCGGCCACATCGAGCGCGGCGCGCATCGAGGCGAACCACTCGTCGCCCAGGTAGTCGGTGGTCAGGCCGGCCCTAGAGTGGAAGAAGCCGCCCGAAAGCCCCTTGTCAATCATGTCGGCCATCTGCCGCGCCGTCTCCTCGGGGGCAATCTTGTCGTTGATCGCCCAGAAGGGCGCGGGGCGAAGAATGGCGGGCGGGTTCTTGAACTTGTCGAATTGCATCCTTGGCTCCTGCACAGCGGGAAACGAACGACATTGATCCGCCTGATCCGCCTGATCCGCCTGATCCGCCTGATCCGACGGATCACCCATCGGCCCCATGTGGTGCAAGCGGGGGCCATTATCCCTTTCCGCCTGCCCGCGTCAAGCGCGGTTCCCGCGGCGGGTGCGGCCAGACCCCGTGGCGCAGTCGGCCCCTGATTTCGGTGCAGTGTTGCGTTGCGTTCCCCAGAACGCCAACCTATGTGCGTCGCGAAGTTGGCTTTCTGTGAAATTCCCGCATAGACGCAGCCGGATCGCCAATCTTCTCAGAACGCCAACTCGCGCGCGTCACGGAATTGGCGTTCTGGGGCAGTGCGCCTCCAATACGGCAGATAGCCGGTTGCGCAAAGCGGGACCGGCACGTAGAATAGTGGTATGAGTACGGTCCTCGACCAGATTCGCCAACTCATCGCTTCCGGCCGTTTGCGCATCTCGGACCACGGCTACGATGAGTTGATGGAGGACGGGATCCTGGCCCGCGACGTCGTGGCCGGTGTCTCACAGGCCCAGGTGGTGGAGGAGTACCCCAACTATCCAAAGGGGCCATGCGTCCTGGTGCTCGAACGCGATTCCGACGGGGAGCCGATCCATGCGCTATGGGGCATCCCGCGCGGACACACAGAGCCGGCGGTGCTCATTACCGCCTACCGCCCCGATGCGGATAAGTGGAGCGACGATTTCCTGAGGAGAAAACGATGAGCATCCGCAAGCACACCAAACTCGTCCGCGAGGGTGACTGGCTGGCGGAGGTGGCCGTGGACCTGATCGAGTCCCCCGAACCCTGGGCGCCCTACCTGTCACTCGACGACGCCCAGAGGCTCGATGACGTCCGCTCGGCGCTCCGCCGAGGCGACCTCGCAGCGGCTCGCCGACAGGCCCGCGTCTACCGCCTCACGCCGGTCCTCGCGGATGCGGCAACCTCTTGATCTGAACGCGAGTACCCGAAGGGATAGGCAAAGTGGTTCCACCTTCTTTCTGCTGCCCTGAGAGCCTCATGCTTGGCCCTCGCCTGCCTTACCCGCTGCGCCGAAGCTTGGCTCTGCACTGGACTGCAAGAGGGTCTTGACAAGCCAAGTGAATGCGACTATGATTCACGTAACGCTTTGGGTTCGTCTACGAATGCCAGGGAAGCTCGGGCGGGGTGTGCTCTGTCGTTGGTGCGACAGCCTTGTTTAGAGGGACTGTTGGCCCGATTCGGGTTCAGCTATTCCACACTGGGTCCGATCACTCTCGCCCATGAGAGAGCCCAGATCCAACTGGAGAATCAGCCAAGCGTTTAGCTTCGTGAGCAAGTGGTTCGGGTACAAGCAGTTGCCGGAGGGACGCAGAGGTCCAAAATGGGACACTTCGCGAGAATAGCTAGACTATAGTTTCGCAGTTTACGCGGCCATCGAAGCCACGGCAACGAGGGCTTCGTGGATTTCGCTCAGGTGTGCTTCGGAGGATGACGTGCCCGAAAATCGTTCGTCCCACGTGGCGCGCCGCAGGG
>VGYW01000565.1 GCA_016872875.1 Planctomycetota bacterium
AAGGGAGGAAGGCGTGCCGCGTGCCGCGTGATGCGTGAGAGGAGAAGAAGACGTGCCGCGTGATGCGTGATGCGTGAGAGGAGAAGAAGACGTGCCGCGTGCCGCGTGCCGCGTGAGAAGAGAGGAGGGGCCAGGAGCGGGTGCAGCCCAGAGGGCGAAGAAGGCGTTGCGGGGGACGAAGCCCTTGGCGGGGCGGTTGACGAGCTCCCAGTCGCGCAGGTCGCCGCGGCCGCCGAGGGAGACCGTGCCGGTGCCGATGCCGCCGAGGGGGAGGGCGATGCGGGCGAGATGCCCTTGGTCATAGCGGGTTAGAACGGGCCAGTGAGGATTGGTCTTGGGGGTCATGGCACGTTTTCCTGGCTCAGTGGGGGGCAAGAGCATTCTGCGCCTCGTCCACGCTCAGGTCGCCGATGGCGCGATGGCGGAAGGAGATGACATTGAGCCTGGCGAGTTGGCGCGCCACCTGGTCGGGCGTGCGGTTCCGCCAGGGGAGATGGCTGAGTTTCCCTAGTGGCGCAAGGTGGTGCGAGAGCTTGCGGGGGAGGTTGATGACGCGCGCCGCAAGGTCGAGCGGGAACCAGTAGGCGCCGCGGCGGAGCTTCTGGCCGAACGCCTTGCGCCAGGCCTCGGCCGCGAGGTCGGCGCAGTTCGGGTAGCCGAAGGCGTAGTACTCGTAGTCCTTGCCGAGGTTGCGCAGGAAGCCGCTGACGGCCTGGAACTGCGCCTCATCGAGCCCGGCCACGAAGACCGTGAAGATTCTGCGGTGGCGGTAGCGCTTCGGGCTCCTGAGGTCTCCCAGCGTCGGGTTGTGCCCCGCGGCGATGCCCGTGACGCCGCCGAGGAACGCTCCGATCTGCTCGACCCACAGCGATTCAGCGGGGTGATAGCGCACGAGGCGGACGATGGCGTGGCCCGGGCCACTCCTGCCGCCGGTGAGGCCCAGGTGCTTCGCGGTCTCGCCCAGGGCGAATTGTGGAGCGTCGAGCCAGAAGATGGGACTGACGTACGGCCCCGCCGCGGGAGGGGCGATCCAGGCCTCGAGGTGCCCCACGTGGGCATCTCCAGCGCCCCAGGCCCGGCCCGCGAGCAGGCAAACGCCGATGGCAAGAGTGCGTGATTTCCCGCGCACGTACCCAGCCCTCAAGCGGTCCTCTTTCCGCGGCCACAGGCCGCAACCAAAGGGGATCATTGGATGGATGGATGAATGGATGACATTCTGACATTCATCCACCCATCCATTCATCCATTCATCCATTCATCCTCGCCAACATGTGCGCAAGCCGCGCACGGGTCACGACCGAAGGGTCTACAGGTGCACGGGAATGCCCTGGCTCTTGAGGTACTGCTTGGCTTGATGGACGGTGAATGTGCCGAAGTGGAAGACGGAGGCGGCGAGGACGGCGGTGGCGTGGCCTTCGATGATGACCTTCGCCATGTGCTCGAGCTTGCCGCAGCCGCCCGAGGCGGTGACCGGGATGGTCACCGCGTCGGCCACGGCGAGGGTCATCGGCACGTCGTAGCCGTCGAGCGTGCCGTCGGCGTCCTTGCTGGTCAGGAGGATTTCCCCGGCGCCCATGTCTTCGACCTGTTGCGCCCATTCGACGAGTTCGAGGCCCGCCTTCTTGGTGCCGCCGGAGATGAGGACCTCGAAGCCGTGCTCGCCCTTCTGGGCGTCAATGGCCACGACGATGCGGTCGGGGCCGAAGGCGTCGCCCGCCTCCTCGATGAGGTCGGGGTTCCGCACCGCCGCCGTGTTGATCGAGACCTTGGTCACGCCGAGGTCGAAGAGCGCCTTCATCTCGTCGAGCGAGCCGATGCCGCCGCCGACGGTGAATGGGACGGTGACGACCTTGGCGACCTTCTTGACCCATTCGAGTCGGGTCTTGCGCTTCTCGACGGTCGCCGCGATGTCGAGGAAGACGATTTCGTCGGCGCCCTGCTTGCAGTAGGCGGCTGCGGCCTCGGCCGGGTCGCGCGCGTCCCTCAGATTCACGAACTTCACGCCCTTCACCACCCGGCCGTCCTTGATGTCCAGGCACGGGACGACGTTGACCATCTCCATCGCGTTCTCCTTCGTGGGTTCCAGGGTTCCTGAGCGGGCGAGTATGTTAGCGCAGGTAGGCGCGAGCGTCAAGGGTGGCAACGCGGTTCGGGGGTGGTCCCCGATTCTGGCAGCGCCCGTCGCCTCCTCGATCGTCCTCGCCCCTCGTCCTCGATTCTTCCTGCACTCGGGCGACGAAGACGCGATCACGATTACGAGGACGAGGACGACGGACGAGGACGATTGGGGCCACCTGCCCCCTCTCAACGCGGTCGTTCCTCACTGGCCTCCGGTCCGCGCGATTGTGGCCCGAACGACCCACACGCTGTTCGTGTCGTTCATCTCCTTGGGGATGGCCTGCCAGCCGTTGGGGATGCGGTCGTAGATGCAGAGGAGGTGGGAGTCGTCGAGTGCGATGACCTTGGTGTAGGCGGTTGTGCGGGCGCCGAGCGGCTCGGCAATGGGCTCCTGCGGATGGCACTGGTTGTGATGGGGCGCGAGGTCCACCCGCTGCCAGTCCTTCCCCGTGCCGTCGAGGTCGAGCCAGAGGAAAAGCCCTGGCCTGCCGCCCGAGAGGGCAATGGTGCCGTCCTTGCGGACAGCCAGGCTCGGCTCGACGGAGAAGACGCCCCGCATCGCCGCGGGCTTGGCCCAGGTCTTCCCGTCGTCGGCGCTCCAGGTCTGGCCGTAGGGCACGGCGGAGGCGAGGCGGAAGACGCACATGAGGCGGCCATCGGGGATTCGGGCGACGGCGGATTCGCAGGGGCCTTCGCCCCCCGCAAGCTCGCAGGTCTCGGCCGCGATGACCGAGCGAATCTGCCAGCGGAAGCCGTCCCTCGATTCCGCGGCCACGAGGCTGTAGCGCTTGGCCCCCTCGAAATGCCCGTAGAGCGTCGCCAGGTAGTTGCCATCTTTCAGCGCCACCGTCTGGCCGTTGAAGACGAAGCCGGAGAGGCCGAGCTGTGGGGCGAAGCTCTTGTCCTTCCGCGGCCAGCCAGTGACGGTGACGCCCGGCTCGACGAGCTTGAGTTCCCTCTTCCCCGCGAGGATGATGTTGCAGGGCGCGCCCATGCCGTCGGGCCGCGGCTTGAGGTAGTAGGGGAGAAGGAGCTCGTCGCCGTTGGGGAGGCGGAGGTTTTCGGCGCCCACGTGTCGGTACTCCCTGGGCGCGCTCCAGGTGAGGCTGCCGTCGCCCGACCAGGAGATGAAGCCTGTCGTCGTGGCCCGGTGCTCGTCGGGATAGCCCGACACGAGCGCCGCCAGCTCCCCGTTCGACAGGGCGATGATCTTTGGGAACCAGAGATACCCCCTGCTCCGCCCGACGAGGACGGGCCGGCTGAGGGTGACATCAACCCCCTTGAGGTGAATCGGCTCGCAATTGTTCCATCTTGCCCTCTTCCTGGCCATGTCTTCTCCTGACTCAAAAGTCCGATGTCGGGCGCCGAGCTGGACATCCTCCGCCGCGATGGCCGCGGACAACGCGCCGCACAGGATGGCGGAAACGCTCCAAGCTGCCACCCGCGTCTCCCGTCCGACGGCCATGACCGCTCCTTCCTCATTCAATTACGCCGGTACTCTACTCTGCGGCCTGGTAGAGATCAAGAGAGGTTGAATGTGCGGGAGTGGGCCGCTATCATCTACCTCTGCAAGAGCAATGTCACGCGCGGGCGCTCAGTCACCGCGTCGCGTCCGCCGCTGGTGGGTGGCACCCTCAAGCGTCCTGGCTTGAGGGTGGCTTTCGGGGGCCGCCCCCGTCCGCACCCTCAACGGAAGCCGTTGAGGGTGCCACCCACCCCGGGCGAACCCCCGGCGTTACATTGCTCTTGCACAAGTCAATATGTCACAAGACGTCGGGGGGGCAGAGTGCCGTCCTGTACGCTCTCCATGGAGGGCCGACCATGACGATGAGAGAGCCGGGTTGGGTGTGGCGACGGCGGCACGTGCTCCCCGCCTTGATGGCGGCTGGCTCCCTTGCCGCCTCAGCGTGCGGCTGGGCTGCCGAGCGGGAGGGGTGGGACGCGCTCGTCGAGGAAGCGCACAAGCTGCTCACAGACCAGAGCGTGCGTGCGAAGTTCAGGAGGCGGCACCGCGTCGAAGCGCTCGACGCGACCTGCGCGATCCTTCGCTACGCCCGGAGCCCGGAGGACTCGCTGCGCGAAGCCAGAGCGCTCTCCGAGCCCTTCTTCGCTTCCCTGGCGCTCGGCGGCATCGCCGCCCTGACCATCAAGTCGGCCCCGGAGACGTCCGAGAAGCTGCTGGAGGAGGCCCAGCAGGTTGCGCGCAAGATCAACCGCTGGATCGAAGCCGACGCAACAAGCCTGGGCTACCTCATCCAGCTCATCCGCCACTACGAGCCCGAGCGGGCGCGCCGCATCCTCGCCTCCTTCCGCAAGACGGTGGACTCCCGCAGTGAGTGCTCGAGGGGCCAGGCGATCCACCAGCTCGCCCTGGCGACGATCGAGGTGAACCCCGGCGCGGCGAAGGGCCTGCTGGTGGACAGCGCTCTGAAGAGCGGCGACAACCTCCGCTCTATCGAGGTGCTGGTTCAGTTCCTCATGAAGCAATCCCCAGACGACACGCTGAAGCTGGCCCAGGAACATTACGATGCGAAGAGGCCTACGTGCGCAGACTTCCTGCGCTTGGTCCTTGCCGAGCACGCCTTGCGGGACCCCAAGGACGCCTTCGAACGCGCCCGGAAGATGCGCCCCGAGAACCGCGGTGTGGCCTGCTACTCCATTACAATGGCTCTCCTCGCGGCCGGCAAGAAGGAACAGGCAAAGCCGATGGCCGACTTCCTGGATGCGTTGGAGGAGTCTCGCGACTCGGAGAACTGGTTTGCCCAGGACCGTCTCCGACAGGTCCGCGAGGC
>VGYW01000566.1 GCA_016872875.1 Planctomycetota bacterium
GGCACCCCAACAGGAAAATGGCCGCGCTGGCCTCCAAGAGACGTGCCGGTGGCCGAATGCGATAAATCCCAGGGGGTCTGGGGGACTGGTCCCCCAGAGGCGAGTTTGCCTTTGCGTTCCCGCGGCGTGGAGAGCGTCGCCCGGGGAGGCTCAAGAACTTGGGACGTTCCCAGAGGATTGTGATGACCAGGCTCGGTGAGCTGAGCCCAATTGACCCGACCACAGGCAACCAGTTCAACCCGCCCGACCCCCTGAACCCGAAGAACCGCCTCGGGATCTGCGTTGAGGACCTCAGCGCATATCAGGATTTCCTCAAGAGCGCGTTGGGGCTACTGGATGGCGAGGACCCCCAGGCACACAAGGAACTCTCGTTGCTTCAGCCCTTCCTTCAGAAGCTTGCTGAGGCAGTGCATCCGTTCGCTCTCGGCAATGTCTACAGAGATCCACGAGCAGCGCTGGCATCGCAACACCAAGCCTGAAGGAGTGACAACATGAACGAGTTTGTCACCGAGTTCTTCACGGCTACGACTGCTGAAGACCAGGATAACTACTTCTACGGCGTGGAACGGTCAGAGGTGCCCGCCCGCACGACTGAGGGCGCGCGGCTGGCGCCGGGGACGTACCGCGTTGTCGACGGCATGCTCTGCCGCATTTTGTCAGGGCTGCCGAAAGAGGATATATATGAACAGCTTCGCTCGGCAGCCAAGTGAGCCTCATGAACGGCAGTCTTCTCGCTCAAGTCGTGTTGATTGATACATCCGCCGCAGTAGCGCTTGAGGATCCTGGCGACCAGTTCCACAAGGATGCTAAGGCTTTCTTCACCTCCGCAGCGGACGTTGTCTGGGCGTCCGTCAATGTCACAGCACACGAGGCCTTCACCAGGGCTCGCCACCGTTTGGGGTATGAGCCGGCTATCTGTTTGTACGATTTCCTGACTGGCGAAGAGGTGTACCGCATCCCGTTTGCTTCTCAAGATGAGGTTCAGGCCCGCAGGCAACTGGAGCGGTTTAGGGAGCATCGGCTTAGTTTTCACGACGCCCTTATTGCCGCCGTGATGAAGCGGGTAGGGATTTATAGGACGTTTGCGTTCGACCGTCACTTCTGGCTCTTTGGTTTCGAAGTCCTGCCTGGCCGAACAAGGTAGGTTGGCTACCAAGGGGGTTTGGCGGGATTGCGTGGGAGGAGAGGCTATCGTATGCTCGCATAGGCTCTTGAGGAGGCCTCCTGTGTCCCACGTTCGCAGTGTGCCGGTGTGGCTGTGGCTGGCTCTGGGCGCGGGGGCGGTTGCGGCGGGCGCGGGGAGCCCCAAGGGCGCCGCGGGGCCGAAGGGCGCCGTCGGCGAGCAGAAGGTGCTTGTGGTAATGGCGAGGTTCCCTGACGTCCCCCCCGCCTTCTCGATCGAGGCGATGCAGGGGAAGTACTTCACGAGGCTCGACCGCTACGTGCGGGCGATTTCGGGCGGGAAGACCTGGGTCACTGGGAAGATGACGCAGTGGTACGTCCTGCCCCGCCCGGTGGCTGAGTACCGCATCTCGCAGCACAACCTGAGCGTGGACAAGGGCCGCGTGCGGCAGTTGATCCGGGACGCGGTTGACCTGGCCGACGAGGACGAGGGCCTGTCGCGCTACTCGATGGTGTTCCTGTCGCTCGGTGCCAAGCGGACCGGCTACGGGATGATGGGCCTGTGCGGCTACACAGGGATGCTCGGCTGGCAGGACGACGCGCCGCTGAAGACGAGCCACCGGGGGCAGGCCATCCCGGGCGGAGTGGCCATCTTCTGCGAGGAGGCACACGTGGGCGTGGTCTTCCACGACATGGCGCACATCCTCGGCGGGGTCGCGGGAGGCAAGCGGGTGGTGCCCTGCCTCTACGACCACGACCTCCAGGGGAAGCGGGGGGAGTTCCGAGGCTACGCCCAGTTCTATCTCACCCACGTGGGCTACTTCGACCCGATGTCGTGCCATTTCGTCAAGCCCACCGAGCCGCCGCCTGGGCCGTGCGCGTGGACGAAGCTGCGGCTCGGCTGGGTCGAGCCCCGGGCCGTCGTCGAGGTCCCCAAGGGCGCGAGCAAGACCGTGTCCCTCGCCCCTCTCAACGGCGCCAAGGCGGGCGTGCAGGCCGTCAAGGTCCCCCTCGACGCCACGACATACTACCTCATTGAGAACCGCCAGCCGCCGGGGCCCGACGCCAGCCTGCCCGCCCACGGCATCCTCATCAGCTACTGCGACGACTCGGTTGGGGAGTGCCGCCACGGGCAATCGCCCGTCAAGCTGATTGACGCCAACCCGTCGACCCCCGAGCTCAAGGGCGCGCCCTTTGCTCCAGGCGGACGCGACAGTTTCACGGACGCCAAACGCGGCGTGACCGCGAGGATACGGGCTAGAGCCCGCACTCCAAACGGGCACCCTCGTGCGATGGACACTCGGCAACGGAGACTACTTGCGCCGTTTCGTCCAGTGCATGTAGCCCGTGAGGCCGATGGCCAGGAGGCCGAGGGCAATCAGCGAGACGCCGAGGTGGGTGACCGAGCCCTTGGCCGGCAGCTCGCCGCCCTGCGGCTCGGCCGCGCCAAAGGCCAACACCACCACCCCGCCGCCAATGCAGAGCAGGCCGGCGGCGTAGGCGATGATCAGGGGGAGATGTGGCTTCAGCCCCCGAGGCCTGGCCGCCTGCCTCCGCTTCCTGCGCGACACCCAGTTGCCTCCTGGCTTGGAGGTCCCGGTGGACGCATGAGAGGCTGTGAAAAGATGACACGGACCCGCACGGACCGACACGGACACACGCCCGTCGCCGAGGAATCTGCCCGTCCGTGCTTGTCCGTGGGCGTCCGTGTGATTTCTTCACAGGCTCATGAGTTTACCGGTCTGCGGCCCGCTGTCAAGTACGACAACACCGCTCCACTTGACGCGCTTCGCCCCCGCCGCTAAGATAGCGGCGCGTCACGGCGATCACTCGGGCACTTCTCGGCACAGGAGAGCGCGCATGGCGAAGGCAGGCAGACAGGCGTCCAGGCCCCAGGCGGGCTTCGGCATCATCGGAATGGCCGTCATGGGCCAGAACCTGGCCCTCAACGTGGCGAGCAAGGGCTTCACCTGCGCCGTCTACAACCGCACGGCGGAACGCACGAGGGAGTTCGTGGCCGGCGCCGCCGCGGGCAACAAGCGCATCCTCCCCGCCTACGGCCTCAAGGACTTCGTGGCCTCGCTCAAGCGCCCCCGCAAGGTGATGCTGATGGTCAAGGCGGGGGAGCCGGTGGACGACTTCATCAAGAAGCTCGTGCCGCTGCTGGACGCGGGCGACCTGATCATTGACGGCGGGAACTCGCTGTTCAAGGACACGATCCGCCGCAACAAGGCCCTGGAGGCGAAGGGCCTGCTCTACATCGGCACGGGGGTGAGCGGCGGCGAGGAGGGCGCGCTCCACGGCCCGGCCATCATGCCCGGCGGCCAGAAGAAGGCCTGGACGCTCGTGCGGCCGGTCTTCACGAAGATCGCGGCACACGTCAACGGCGACCCCTGCTGCACCTACATCGGCCCGGACGGCGCGGGGCACTACGTGAAGATGGTCCACAACGGGATCGAGTACGGCGATATGCAGCTCATCTCCGAGGCCTACTTCATCATGGCCACCACCCTCGGCCTCACGGCGAGCGAGCTGCACGAGGTCTTCGCCGAGTGGAACCGGGGCGAGCTGAACAGCTACCTCATCGAGATCACGGCCGGCATCTTCACGAAGGTGGACCCCGACACGGGGAACGCGCTGGTGGAGGTCATCCTCGACCGTGCCGGGCAGAAGGGCACGGGGGCGTGGACGAGCCAGAACGCCCTTGAGCTCGGCGTGGCCGCCCCAACAATCGCCGAGGCGGTCTTCGCCCGCTGCATCTCGGCGGTCAAGAGCGAGCGGGTCGCCGCCTCCCAGCAAGTCGTCGGCCCGATGGACGTCAACTGGGAGATTGACCGCGCGACCGCCATCGAGAAGATACGCCAGGCCCTCTACGCCTCGAAGGTCTGCTCCTACGCCCAGGGCTTCGCACTCATCCGCGAGGCCGCGAAGGAATATCACTGGGACATCCGCTTCGGCGACCTTGCGATGATCTGGCGTGGCGGCTGCATCATCCGCGCGCAATTCCTCCACCGCATCAAGGAGGCATTCGACCGCGACCCCGCCCTGGCGAACCTGCTCCTGGACCCGTACTTCAAGGCCATCGTGGAGAAGGCCCAGGCCAGTTGGCGCGAGGTCGTCGCCGCCGCCAGTATGATGGGCATCCCCGTGCCCGCCTTCAGCTCGGCGCTCTGCTACTTCGACAGCTACCGGCGTGCCCGGCTGCCCGCCAACCTCATCCAGGCCCAGCGCGACTACTTCGGCGCCCACACCTACGAGCGCATTGACAAGCCCGGCGCCTTCCACACCGAATGGCTCAAGGAGTGAGCAGCGTGGCGCGCAAGAAGGCCGTCCTTGTCACGACTAGGGACGGGGAGTCCTTCCCGGTCAGCTCCGCCGACGACTTCGACACGGAGGTGGAACTTCATCGTCACAGCCCCACCCTTCTCGCCATGCTGGACGAGGCGAAGAAGGACGACATGATCCCTCTGGCGGAGGTCGAAGCGAAGCTCCGCTGATCCCGCTCGACAGTGAGGCATCGCGTTACTGCGGGTTTCGTATGGTCTACTGGCCGAGTATGGCCCCAATTCTGGTGAACTACTCCGGAGCCCCGACAGGGGCGTACTATAGCAGCCCAGGGCGAAGCCCTGATCTTTGCCCACATCTTCTGGGGGCTGGGGTTTAGCCCCCGAATGGGGGCGTTTGAGCCGTAGCCCAGGGCGACCGAAGGGAGCCCTGGGAAAAGGCCCCGCCAGCGTAGAGCCCCCGAAGCGGGGCGATTCAATGGGCGTGAAA
>VGYW01000567.1 GCA_016872875.1 Planctomycetota bacterium
TCGCCCCACTTCGGGGGCTCTACGCTGGCGGGGCCTTTTCCCAGGGCTCCCTTCGGTCGCCCTGGGCTACGGCTCAAACGCCCCCATTCGGGGGCTAAACCCCAGCCCCCAGAAGATGTGGGCAAAGCCCAGGGCGAAGCCCTGGGAAGCGGGGCCGTACGTGGGTCAGCCCTGAATGGGCGTACTACGCGCCACAGGCGGCATCGTCTCCCCTCGATGGGTAGTACGCCCCTACAGGGCTAGGCCGGGATGGTCTCCCGTTCCCAGGGCTTCGCCCTGGGCTGATATAGCGCGCTCCGTTCGGAGCTTGGGGAATGCGGACCGCCACCAGGATTGGGGGCAGACTCCCTGCCGGCCCTTGGGGGCCAAAATGACAGGGCTTTGGTGCCCAGTGCGTCTTGGGGGCGGTGGGGCTGCGGACATAAAGGTTTGAGGTATAATGAGTTAAGCCCACCATTCGGGAGTGCAGCGTGAAGGGGGCGCGTCCGGCATGGGATTTGCGCTCTCGGATGACAGAGAAGCGGGCGAACTGAGGGGACCAGGATGGCAAGCCAACGCGCGCTGATCATAGACAACAACGTGAGCCTGGCCGAGACCGTGGCCGAGATATTGGCCGAGAGCGGGTTCGAGGTGGAGGTGGCCTGTTCGGGGTTGGAGGCCCTGGTGGTCTGGCGGCGCCGGCCGGCCAACGTGGTGGTGTTGGACGTTGACCTTCCCGACATCGAGGGCGTGAGGCTGGCGCGGCGCCTGGCGCGGCGCGCCGAGGCGACCAGGCTCGTGGTGATGAGCGCCGGCGAGCCCGAGCGCCTGCTGCGCCTGTGCGAGGAGATCGGCGCCGAGTTCCTCGCCAAGCCGTTCAGCCCGGGCAATCTCCTTGCGGCAATCAAGCGCATGCTGGACTTCGGGCGCGAGGAGCGCCCGGAGGCCGCGCCTCGCGCGGCCCGACGCCTCCTCGGGCCCCGCCAGCCGATGGGCCTTCTCCAGCACTCCCGTCGGCAGTGACTCTGCCCAGGCTCCCCCCTTCCCCCTCTTCAATCGTCCTCGTCCTCGTCCCTCGTCCTCCTCCTCGATTCCCCGACTGCGCCGTGTGGCTGCAACCAGAGCGCGGAAATGTCGAATAACGAATGACGAATATCGAATGACGAATGGGGAAGAGAAGAGTCGAGGACGAGGGACGAGGACGAGGACGAGGGACGAGGACGAGGACGATTGGGGAGGCAGACATGGGCGTGCCGCCGGGCGTGGCGCCCGGCGGCACGGGTGAGAGCTTCCAAAGGGGACAGGAGGGCCTACTTCTTGTAGACCGGGAGGAAGCGGTAGTAGACCTCGAGGGAGATGATGGCCATGGCGGTGGCGTAGACGCGGCCGCCGGAGTGCTTGGCCCACTGGTGGTTGGCGGGGTCCCAGCTCCCGCGCACGAAGCGCCCCCGCTCGTCGTTGACCTGGTGAATCTGGCACTTCACCAGCGGGTCGCGGAACCACTTGTTCCAGTCGGTCCAGTACTCCCCGCCCATCTGGAACATGGCCAGGGTGGAGTAGTAGGTGTAGTAGAGGTCGCCGACCAGGTGGTCCTTGCCGGTGCCTGGGCCGACCTGGGAGGTCTTCTGGTACTGGGCGAGATAGTCGGCGCAGGCGCGGATTTCGGCGTCGTAGTCGCCGCCGAGGAACTGTCGGCAGAGCATGCCAATGGCGCTCATGGCCGGCGTCGCGCCCCTGGCGCTCACGATGTAGGAGCTGCCGCCGTAGTCGCGCAGGGTGTTCTTGAGGAAGACGCGGGAGCGTTCGACGGCTTCCTGGGGCACCTTGAGCTCGGAGCAGATGGCGGACTTGATGGACATGATCTGCCAGCCGGTGACGGACATGTCGCCTTCGTCCTTCGGGACGGCGCCGCCGTAGCGGAAGCCGCCGTGGTCCGGCTGGACCTTGCAGACGTAGTCTATTGCTTTCTGGGCCATCCTTCCCACGCCAGGGGATTGGGTGAGGCCGTAGGCCTCGGAGACGGCCATCGTGGCGATGCCCTGCTCGTAGAAGGTCTTCCAGCCGAAGCTGCCGTTGTCCTTCTGGTCCTTCGAGAGCCACTCGAGGCCCTTCTCGACGGTGGACTTGAAGCGTCCCTTGGTGTGGGTGTAGCCAGCGCCGAGGAAGGCGAGGAGCGCCAGGCCGGTCATCCCGACGCTGAAGTCGCCATTCCCCTCCCACCTCTTGCAGTCCCAGTGCCCGTCGGCCTCCTGGGCCTTTGCGAGCCAGATGAGTCCGGCCATGACGGCGCTCTCGGCGTGCTTGTTAGTGCCGCCGCGTCCGCCCACGCCGGTGCCGGTGCCGAAGTTCCTGCGGCCTGAGTAGACGCCGCGCGTGAGGCCCTTCACCGCCGTGGAGTCCACCGCGAACACGGGCGTGTTGGACGGCGGGTCAATGCTCTCCACGGGGCGCTCGACGTCCCGCATCAGGTCCTCGCTGGGGTCCATGTCCAGGTCCGGGCCGGGGTCGTCCTTGCTCACGGGCTCCGGGGTGATCGGGATGTCCTCGATGGGCACATCGAAGTTCTCCTCGATCTTCTCGTCTTCAGGCGGCGGCTCGGGCTCCTCCTTCGGCGTTTCCTGGATGACGTTCTCGACGAGGTCAACGGGCATCACCACGAGCTCGCTGGCCCGGGCCATGGTGCTGTAGCGGATGTTCCACATGATGAGGAGAGCGACGATGTGGACGAGGAAGGAGATTGCCCACCAGGGGGCGCGGCGGAGCTGGAGGTTGAGGAACTCCTCCCACTTGCTCGGCTCCTTCTCCACGTACTGGTCGAGTTCGCTCTCGTCGGGCACCTGGGGGTTCTTCACGTCGGCCATTCTCGGCACCTCCTGTGAAGCCTTGGCCGGACTCCTCCCAATGGAATTATAGCACTCTCTGCCCCCCTGTCAAGCGCCTCTTGGCCAAATTCCGCGCCTCGGACCCCGGGGAGCGTCCAGGAGAATGGGCGAGTTCGTAGTGCGGGCTTCAGCCCGTCGCGCCAAGACACGGCCTGAAGGCCGCACTACAAACTGGGCCCCCTCCCAGGCGCCCACGCCCCGAAGGCCGTTTCCTTGCCCTACTTCTTGTAGAAGGGGAGGAAGCGGTAGTAGACCTCGAGGGAGATGATGGCCATGGCGGTGGCGTAGACTCTGCCGCCGGCGTGCTTGGCCCACTGGTGGTTGGCGGGGTCCCAGCTCCCGCGCACGAAGCGCCCCCGCTCGTCGTTGACCTGGTGAATCTGGCACTTCACCAACGGGTCACGGAACCACTTGTTCCAGTCGGTCCAGTACTCCCCGCCCATCTGGAACATGGCCAGGGTGGAGTAGTAGGTGTAGTATAGGTCGCCTACCAGGTGGTCCTTGCCTGTGCCCGGGCCGACCTGGGAGTTCTTCTGGTATTGGACCAGGTAGTCGGCGCAGTTGCGGATTTCGGCATCGTAGTCGCCGCCGAGGAACTGGCGGCAGAGCATGCCGATGGCGCTCATGGCCGGCGTCGCGCCCCTGGCGCTCACGATGTAGGAGCTGCCGCCGTAGTCGCGCAGGGTGTTCTTCAGGAAGATGCGCGAGCGCTCGACCGCCTCCTGGGGCACCCTGAGCTCGGAGCAGATGGCCGACTTGATGGCCATGATCTGCCAGCCTGTGACGGACATGTCGCCCTCCTCCTTCGGCACGGCGCCGCCGTAGCGGAAGCCGCCGTGGTCCGGCTGGACCTTACAGATGTAGTCTACCGCCTTCTGGGCCATCCTTCCCACGCCAGGGGATTGAGTGAGGCCGTAGGCCTCGGAGACCACGATGGTGGCGATGCCCTGCTCGTAGAAGGTCTTCCAACTGAAGCTGCCGTTGTCCTTCTGGTCCTTCGAGAGCCATTCGAGCCCCCTCTCCACCGTGGTCTTGAAGCGTCCCTTGGTGTGGGTGTAGCCTGCGCCCAGGAAGGCGAGGAGCGCCAGGCCGGTCATCCCGACGTCGAACTGGCCGCTGCCCTCCCACTTCTGGCAGTCCCAGTGCCCGTCGTTCTCCTGGGCCTTGGCGAGCCAGATGAGGCCGGCGATGATCGTGTTCTCGACGTGTTTGTTAGTGCCGCCCGGGCCGCCCCCGGGGGTGGCGGTGCCGAACCTATCGCGCCCTCTGTAGAGGCCGCGGGTGAGGCCCTTCACCGCCGCGGAGTCCACCGCGAACACCAGGGTGTTCGAGGGCGGGTCAATGCTCTCCACCGGGCGCTCCACGTCCTTCATCAGGTCCTTGCTGGGGTCCATGTCGAGGTCCGGGCCGGGGTCCTTCTCGCTCACCTGCTCCGGGGTGATCGGGGTGTCCTCGATGGGCACGTTGAAGTTCTCCTCGATCTTCTCCTCGATCACTGGGTCCTCTTTTTCCTCCTTCGGCTGCTCCCGGAGGATGTCCTCCACGATGTCAACATGCTGGATGATGGGCTCGGAGCCTCGGGCCATGGCGGCGTAGCGTATGTTCCACATGATGAGGAGAGCGACGACGTGGACGAGGAATGAGATGGCCCACCAGGGCACGCGGCGCAGTTGGAGGTTGAGGAATGCCTCCCACTTGCCAGGCTCCTTCTCCACGTACTGGTCGAGCTCGTTCTCGTCGGGCGCCTGCGGGTTCTTCACGTCGGCCATCGTCAGCACCTCCTATAGGTTCTGACCAACACCTCCCTTGAGAACCGCGGCAGTGTCGCGCCGCGGACCCTGCGGCTTCGGGCTCCCCAAGCACAGGGGGCCGCAATCGCGGGCAACTGGCCCTCTTGCTCCCGAAGGGAGCGTAGTGGGTTGCCGGCGGCTTCCTGGGGTCGGGGACAGTGGCACAGGGCATCCTCTTCTTCGACCGCTCCGCTGGGAACAAAAGCGGTGACACGTCACCGCACTCCATAGTC
>VGYW01000568.1 GCA_016872875.1 Planctomycetota bacterium
GGCGTTTCACGCCCATTGAATCGCCCCGCTTCGGGGGCTCTACGCTGGCGGGGCCTTTTCCCAGGGCTCCCTTCGGTCGCCCTGGGCTACGGCTCAAACGCCCCCATTCGGGGGCTAAACCCCAGCCCCCAGAAGATGTGGGCAAAGATCAGGGCTTCGCCCTGGGCTGCTATAGTGCGCCCCTGTCGGGGCTGCGGAGTAGTTCACCAGAATTGGGGGCCATACTCGAGGGCTTGGCTCCGCCCTTGCGGGCGCACGCGCAATCGCCTATAATACCCCGGGAGGCAGCCCTCGAGAGCAAGACGGCGATGGAGGACGTTGATTACTACCAGGCCCTCGGCGTGGACAAGCGGGCCACGAAGGACCAGATCAACCAGGCCTTCCGCAAGCTGGCGAAGAAGTACCACCCGGACAGGAACCCCGGGGACAAGGCGGCGGAGAAGCGGTTCAAGGACATCTCGGTCGCCCACGACGTGTTGAGCGACGACGAGAAGCGGCGGCAGTACGACCAGCTCCGCGAGGCGCGCGCGCGCGGCTTCGCAACGGGCGACTTCAGCGACTTCAGCGAGTTCCTCCGCTCGGCCGGCGCCAGGGCGGGGCGCGGCGGCCGCGGCGCCACGGCCGACTTCTCCGACATCTTTTCGAGCTTCTTCGGGGACGCCGCCCGCGCGCGGGCGGCCGGCCCGCAGCGCGGCGAAGACGTCCTTCAGAGGATCGAGGTCCCCTTCGAGACCGCTGTCCACGGCGGCACGGCCACGGTGCGGGTCCGCCGGGCGGAGCGCTGCCCCACCTGCGGCGGGTCGGGCGCCAGGCCAGGCACCGCGCCCACGGCGTGCCCCTCCTGCCGAGGCACGGGCACCGTGCAGAACGCGCAGGGCGTCTTCTCCTTCTCGCGGCCCTGCCCCGACTGCCTGGGCCGCGGCCGGCGCATCACCAGCCCCTGCGCCTCGTGTGCCGGGCACGGCCGCGTGCTGCGCGAGCGCGACCTCTCAGTGAAAATCCCCGCCGGGGTCCAGGACGGCGCGCGCATACGCCTGACCGGCGAGGGGGAGCCGGGCGCGGGCGGCGGGCCGTCGGGCGATCGCTACCTCGAAATCCACGTCCTCGCACACTCCGTCTTCGAGCGCGACGGGCACGACATCTATTCGGACCTGAACCTGAACATCGTGCAGGCGACGCTTGGGACCACCGTGGCGGTTCGGACGCTGGGCGGGACGGTGCGGCTACAGATCCCGCCTGGGACGAGCAGCGGGGCGAGGCTGCGCCTGCGCGGCAAGGGCGCGCCCACGCCCGGCGGCGGCCACGGCGACCACTACGTCCGCGTCCGCATCGTCGCGCCCAAGGGCCTCCCGCCCCAGCAGGCCGAACTCCTCCGCCGCTTCGCCCAGGAGGCAAGGCTGCCCCTCTGAGGATGATTGGATGAATGGATGGGTGGATGAATGGATGGGTGGATGAATGGAAGGCTGTCGGACACCCATCCACTCATCCATTCATCCAATCATCCCCTCCAACTGCGCGGGCTAGCCTTCTTCTGTCGTCTCGCCCCATTCGACCGCCAGCCGCCGCCGAAGCTCGGGCATCGCCTGATAGTGCGTGAGGTCGAAGTGGACGGGGGTGATGGCGACGTAGCCGTCCATGAGCGCGCGGAGGTCGCCGTCGGGCTCCTGCTCGAAGTCGCGGGTCATCTCGCCTGTGATCCAGAAGTAAGGGCGGCCCCATGGGTCTTGCCGCTTCTCGTAGAGCTCGCCGTAGGAGGTGCGGCTCTGATGGGTCACGCGGATGCCGCGGAGCCTGACGCGCGGAAGGCCAGGGATGTTGACGTTGAGGACGGTGCGCTCCGGGACGCCGTCGGCGAGGATGAGGGAGAGGACCTCGCGTGCGACGCGGGCGGCCTCGTCGAAGTCGGGCTTCTCGGTCTCGGCCAGGGAGAAGGCGACGGATGGGACC
Source organism: Planctomycetota bacterium (assembly GCA_016872875.1). The sequence goes on from VGYW01000568.1 coordinate 1,948, forward strand.
CCCAGCATCGCCCCCTCGATGGCGGCGGCGACCGTCCCGGAGTAGAGGACGTTTATCGCCACGTTTGCGCCGAGGTTCATGCCGGAGAGGAGCAGGTCGGGCAGGGCGCCGAGGATTTCGCGGCAGGCCAGCTTCACGCAGTCGGCGGGCGCCCCGTTGATCCCGAACCCGAAGAAGTCGGCGCCGTGGTATATCCTGCGGATGCGCAGCGGCTGGGCGAGGGTGATCGAGTGAGCCACCCCGCTCCGCTCGGTGTCGGGCGCGACAACCGTCACGTCGCCCAGCTCGGCCACGGCGCTCCGCAGCGCCGCAAGGCCGGGAGCGTTTATGCCGTCATCATTAGTCAGCAGTATCCTCACGGGCTACTCCGAGGGAAAACGGGAGTGAGCAGTGAGGAGTGAGAGGGAGGAGTGAAGAGGGAAAGAGAAGAGAGAGCGAGAAGCGCGAGCAGCCACGGAACCCCTTGCTCTCTCTCCCGCCTTCCACTCATCACCCTCCAATGCCACTCCTGACTCTTCCCTCTTTGCTCTTCATTCTTCACTCCTCACTCTCACTTTTCACTCTCACTCTCACTTTCCCTCTTCCTTGCCGCGCGGTATTATAGGGCAAAGGCGGGCAGGGTTCCAGTGAGGCAGCCATGCGCGTTGTGCGGATTCTCAGCTTGGGCGTGCCCCTTGCCGCCGGCGCGTTCCTGATGGGCGTGGGTATCGGGCGGCCGTGGACCGGTTCGTACGACGCGAACGGCGCGCTCTACAGCACGGCGGCGCGGAACTATCTGCGGCACGGCATCATCGCCACGCGCGGCGGGCAGGTGTGCAACGCCGGACAGATCGAGCCGGGGGACTTCCGCTTCTACGCGCACCACCCGCCAGGGATCTCGCTCGCCATCGCGGGGAGCTTCGCGCTGTTCGGCGTCAGCGAGTGGAGTGCGCGGCTGCCCTTCGCCGCATTCACCCTGGGGGCAGCGGCCCTGGTCTTCTACCTGGCATGGGCGCTGGGCGGACGGTTGGCCGCCTTCTTCGCGGCGTTCCTGTTCGCCGTCCAGCCGATGGTTGCCTTCTACGGTCGGATGCCGGACCACGAGGCCCCTGCCGCCTTCTTCGCCCTCGCGCAGGCGGCCTGCTGGGTGCGGTGGCGCGCGGAGGGCGGACGGCGATGGCTCAGGCTGGGGTGCGTGGTGGCCTTCGCCGGAGTGTGGTTCGCATGGGTGGCCGTTCTGATGCCCTTGCTGCTCCTCGGGGTGCAATGGCCGATGGAACGTGGGAGGGTGCGCGCGATGCTGCTCCCCGCGGCGGCAGGCGCGGCGGGCTTCGCGGCCGTGCTGTGCCATGCGGCCATGCTTGAGGGCGGATTGGGCGAGCTATGGCGCGCGCTGGCCACGCGCGCCGGCTCGCACGTGGCGGAGGGCAGCGGCGCGGGCTCCTTCGGGCTGGCTGAGTTCCTGGGGCGGCACTGGACGTATCTCACCACGGCCTTCAGCGGGGTGGTTTGGGCCGTGGCGCTCATCTGGGCGGCCGGGCTGCGGGTGCGGCGGAGAGCGGAGGCGCTCCTGGTGGCTGCCCTCGCGGCCTTCGCGCTCTTCAACGTCGTGGCGTTCAGGCAGGGCTCATTCGTCCACATCTACTACCAGTTCTACCTTGCGATGCCGCTGTGCCTGGCGGCGGGCCTGGCGCTGGCGGAGCTGTGCCGCGGCAGGAGGCGGCTGTGGCTCGCCCTGGCCTTCTGGGTGGCCGGCGTGGCGGCGACGGAGTGCTGGGTGAAGCTCTCAGCCATCCGCAAGGCCGAGTTCTACCTCGACCAGATGAGCGTGGTGGCGGCGCTGAGGGAGCAGTCCGGCCCGCGCGACCGCGTGCTGACCATCTACGAGGGAGCCAGGAGCCTGCGCCAGCTCGCCTACTACGCCGACCGCAACTTCACGCAGGTGCGGACTCTCGAGCAGGCGGAGGCGGTTCGGAGGCGCGGATACTACACCAAGGCCTTCAGACTCGTCCAGGTGAGCGAGAGGGAGATGCGGCTGGAGCCGGCGTTCCCGGGGCATGGCCCCTAGTCCGGGGAGAAGAGTCGAGGACGAGGGACGAGGACGAGGACGATTAGAGCGCCGTCGGCACCCGCTCGACCACCTGGTCAATGATGCGGTCGGGGGTGATGCCTTCGGCCTCGCCCTCGAAGTTGAGGATGAGGCGGTGGCGTAGGGCTGGGGGGGCGAAGTGGCGGATGTCCTCGAAGGCCACGTTGTAGCGGCCGCTGGCGAGCGCCCGCACCTTGCCCGCGAGGACGAGGGCCTGGGCGCCCCTGGGGCTCGCCCCGTAGCGGACGAAGCGGTTGGCCATCTCGACGGCGAACTCGCCGCCGGGGTGGGTGGCGAGGACGAGTCGCGCCGCGTAGTCGCGCACGTGGGGCGCCGCCAACACCTGGCGGGCGAGCTCCTGCCCGTCGAGCACCCGCGCGCCGTCGAGCACCTTCTCGACCCGCGGCGCCGCAGACTCCGTGGTCCGCTCAAGTATCTGGTTCATCTCCTCACGGTTCGAGTAGCGGACGAGGAGCTTGAGGAAGAAGCGGTCGAGCTGCGCCTCGGGCAGGGGATACGTGCCCTCCATCTCGATGGGGTTCTGCGTGGCCAGGACGAAGAAGGGGGCGGGGAGCGGGTGGGTGGTGCGGCCGACGGTGGCCGTTCGCTCCTGCATGGCCTCGAGGAGCGCCGACTGGGTCTTGGGCGTGGCGCGGTTCACCTCGTCGGCGAGGACCAGGTTGGCGAAGAGTGGGCCGGGCTGGAAGCGGAATGTGCGCCGCCCCGAGTCGTCCTCGCTGATGAGGTTGGTGCCGATGATGTCGGCGGGCATCAGGTCTGGGGTGAACTGCACGCGGGCGAAGGCGAGGCTGAGGGCCTCGGAGAGGCTGCGGACGAGGAGCGTCTTGCCCAGCCCCGGCAC
>VGYW01000569.1 GCA_016872875.1 Planctomycetota bacterium
TCTTCGGGCAGGTAGAGGAGGCCCGTGCCGCCCTTGAGCATCATGGTGGCCGCCTCGTAGGGGCAGCCCTTGGCCATGATCATCACCTGGAAGCCCAGCTTGTCTATGCTCTCGTTGATCGCGCGCTTGTAGCCCAGGATGAAGCCGCTCAGGCTCACCGTGACCATCACGGCCAGGCCCACGCCGGCCACGGTGAGCGCCGAGCGCATCGGGCGGCGTAGCAGGTTCTTGAAGGCCAGGGACACGAAACGCATGGGAACACTCTCCTAACGTGGCTCTTAGCCGCAACCAGAGGGGATGATTGGATGGGTGGATGAATGGATGATTGCCAGACACTCATCCACCCATCCATTCATCCATTCATCCGCGCCGACCTAACGGAACTCCACCGCCTTGCCGTCAATCTCGTACGAATCGCCGTTCTTGGCCAGGCGGCCCTCGACGATGGCCCGCCGGCCCCCTCGCTGCGGAAACTTGGGGGCGATGGTGTTCATCTCGACCCGGATGTCCTTTCCGCTCACGTCCTTGAGGAAGAGCCAGCAGCCCGTGGCCGGGCACTGGCGCACGATAGTGCCCTCGACCGCGACGTCGCGGCCGAGGTGCTCCTCGGGCTTCTCCAACAGGTCCTTCACCGCCGCTTTCGGCGCGCCGGCGAAGGCCGGACCGTAGTGCTCGGGCCGCGTGGAGGACCAGACGAGGACCGCCGCGCCGGCCACGAGAATGGTTGCACATAAGATCAGGATACTGCGCATTGGAGTCCTTCCTCTCTCATTTCTTCCCTGCCTTGAGTTTGGCGAGCGCCTCCCGCGCTCGCTGGTAGAACGGCTCGTGGCGCCGCGCGTAGAAGAACAGGTCGAGCAGAATGAGGTTCTTGCGCACGCCACGGAGCGAGGCCGCGAAGTCCTCGCTTCCCTCCCCCTCCTTCACGGGGTTCGTGATGCGGCCCACTCTGTCCTTATCGCTCGTGGGGTCGGCGACGGCGAAGTAGTCGTGCTTGTAGAAGTCGGCGAGCGTGAGGCCTTCGAACTGCTTGCGGAACTCTGCGGCCTTCAGGGCGCGGGCCGCGGGGCTTTCGAGGCGCTGGAAGACGAGCTGGCGCACCCCGGCGCTCTTGGGGTCCATCGAGAGGAACACCTGGATCACCCCGCCCTTGCCGGGGACGTTGACGCCGTGGACGATGCCGATGACCTCCTCGCCCTTGTAGACCGTGTAGAGGGTATAGGGCGTGTCGTAGGTCTCGTAGACGGGGTCCAGGTCGCTGCCGATGCGCTCCTTGAGCGCCTCGAACATCTCCTTGCCGCCCGGCATGGTGTCGAACTGGCGGGCCTCCTCGCGGTACGTGGTCATGGGCGGGTACAGGTATTTCAGGTCGCGGGCCGGGTTGCTGAGCGTGCAGCCGACCGCGGCCTCCGCACGACGCGCCGGAACCAGGGTGGCCACGGCGGCCAAGAGCGCCACGGTGAGTTCCAGGAATGGCGCGCGCCCGGCAGCCCACGAAGTGGGCAAGCCAGTCGTAGCCCAGGGCGACCGAAGGGAGCCCTGGGAAAGGGGGCCACGGTCATGCCTGAGCCCCTGAAAGGGGCGATTCGTGGGCGCCTGAATCGCCCCCCTTCGGGGGCTCCCCGATGGTGCGGGACAGCCTACCCAGGGCTCCCTTCGGTCGCCCTGGGCTACGGCTCGATCGCCCCCATTCGGGGGCTGCTCGGCGGGCATTGCCCCCCCAGGAGACTGTGGCATGTGCACCATGGCTGGCTGCCTCCTCTCGTTTCACCAGTACCTGTAATACTGGAGGGTGACAATGGTCTCTGGGCTGCCCATCTGCCGCTGGAGTTGCCGCTCGACGTTGAGCTTCACCCAGTGCAGGTTCGACTGCGTGATGTCGTTGCGGAAGTAGTAGGTCAGGTCGAGGGCGATGGAGGAATCCACGTCGTCGGGCCGCTTCATCCCCGGCATCATGGGGTCGCGGCCGATGTCCTGCCAGAAGCGGCGGAACTGCACTGCTGCGCCCACCTTGCGGGAGCGGTGGAGGTATTCGGCCTCGTAGAGCTGGGTGAGCACGCGGTCGCGCTCGTCGCGGCCGGCCGTGCCCTCGAAGGTGAAGGTGAGCCAGCCGGTGGGCACGGTGCGGCGATAGCGCGCGTCGAGGCCCACGCGGCGGGTGTCCACCACGTCGCCGTCGGCCCGCGCGGCGACCGAGGGGCTGCGCATCACGGCCATCTCGCTCAGACGCTCGCCGGCCATGATGGCCAGGCCGCCCTGGAGGCCGTAGTCAATGTCGAACGAGTTGGCCAGGCTGAGTCGCGCGCCGACCATGCCCTTCTGGCCCTTGAACTTGGGGTAGTAGCCGGAGCCAAGGAGGTAGTAGAGGTCATAGTTCAGGTAGCGGTTGAGCGTGCCCCAGAAGCCGGCGTACCAGTCGCGCTCGAAGCCGAAGTTCCGCTCGTTGGAGAGCTGGAGCACGGTGCCGTGGGTGTCGGTCTGGAGGTTGATGCCCATCGGGAGGTAGAAGCGGCCGATGCGGAAGTTGTAGCGGCCCAGGTTGGCGCCCTTCGCCGCGTCGGACAGGAAGGGGTTGAACACGTTGTAGAGGTCGAGGTAGAAGTTGTGGAACTCAGCGTACCAGCCCTCGCGGGTCATGCCCTCGCCATCGTTCGAGACCTCGATGGGGTTGTCGCGGCGGACGAGGCGGAACTGGGCGTTGAAGGCGGCCACGGTGGCCGTGGGGGTGGACCACTTCTTGAGGACCTCGAAGCCGAGCGAGTGGCGGTTGTACAGCTCGCCGTCGCCGTACGAGGCTTGGAGCATGACTTCGCGCTTGAACGTGAAGTTCTCGCCGAACAGGCGTTCGGCCCACCCCCTGGCCTTCGGCTCGGCCGCGGGGGGCGGCTTGGGCGTCTCGATGCCCTCGAAGGGGTCCCGCTCGCCCGCCCGCAGCGCCGCTGCGGAGACGGCGCCGAGGCATGCGGACAGGGCCAGGCACAGGCGCGTTCGAGACCTCACACCGCCTGCGTTCATTGCCAGAGGCCCCCGCATACTGCCGTCCCCTACCTCCAGGCTAACACAGACGCCGGCACGGGTCAACGGGCAACTCGGCTCCGCCGCTTGCCCGGAACGCCACGAGTCTGTATGATGGAGCTACACGAAGGGCTGGGCAGCCGCCGCTCGGTGTGGCTGGCTCATTCGTGGCACCCCCAAGAGCATCGGCAACGGAGGAGATGGAAGCCATGGCAGAGCAGAAGGGCAAGCTGGGCATCCTGGTCGGCGGCGGGCCGGCTCCGGGCATCAACGGCGTCATAGGCGCCGCCACCATCGAGGCCATTCAGAACGGCCTCGAGGTCGTGGGCATCTACGACGGGTTCAAGTGGCTGATGGCCGGCGATACCACGCACACCACGCTGCTGACGATCGGCGACGTGTCGCAGGCCCGCGTGCGCGGCGGCTCCATCCTCCACACCTCGCGCGAGAACCCGACGAAGAAGCCTGAGACGATGGCCAACGTGGTGAAGGCCCTCGACGCCCTGGGCGTGCGCTACCTGGTGACCATCGGCGGCGACGACACGGCGTCGAGCGCCATCCAGGTCGCCAAGGCCGCGGGGGGGAAACTCCGCGTCGCTCACGTGCCAAAGACGATTGACAACGACCTGCCGCTGCCGGCCAACGCGCCGACCTTCGGCTTCCAGACGGCCCGCACCATCGCGGCCGAACTGGTCCGCAACCTGGTCGAGGACGCGCGGACGACCCGCCGCTGGTATCTGGCCATCCTCATGGGCCGCAGCGCCGGCCACCTCGCCCTCGGCTCGGGAAACGTCGCCGGCGCGACCCTGACCATCATCCCCGAGGAGTTCGCCAACGGCGACTGCACGCTCGACCTCCTCTGCTCGACCATCGAGGGAGCGATGGCCAAGGGCAAAGCCGTCGGCCACGACTACGGCGTCGCCTGCGTCGCCGAGGGAGTCGGCCTCCTCATGGGCGAGCAGATCGCGAAGAAGTATGAGGGCAATCCGTTCGTGGAGATCGAGCACGACCAGCACGGCCAGTTGCGCCTGGGCGAAATCCCGCTCGGCCTGATCCTCAAGCGCGAGCTCCAGGCCCGCGCCAAGGCCCGCGGCGAGAAGACGACCATCGTGGACGTGACGATTGGCTACGACCTGCGCTGCGCCGCCCCCATCCCCTTCGACGCCGACTACACGCAGGAGCTCGGCTGGGGCGCTGTGCGCTACCTGCTCGGCATCGGCGAGGAGACCTTCGGCACACAGCAGGGGGCGATGATCTCAGTCCAGGCCGGCGAAGTCGTCCCCATCCCCTTCAGCGACATCTTCGACGAGAAGACCGGCCGCGCCCCCACGCGCCGCGTGAACATCAACTCCGACGTCTACCGTGCCGCCCGCGCCAACATGATTCGCCTCGAGAAGAAGGATTTCGCCGACCCTGCCTGGGTCGAGAAGCTCGCCAAGGCCGCCAAGCTGAGCCCCGACGACTTCCGAGCGAAGTTCGCTCCCACCGTCGGCGCCTGAGCCTGCCGACGGTTTCCCCCGGCGGGCTGCCAACGCGCCCAAACTATTGACTTCTGCATAAGGAATGATAAGGTCTGTCATGCCGAGCGAAGTCGAGGCATCTCTCTTGGCCGTGAAGACAGGAGAGATTCCTCGACTGCGCTACGCTCCGCTCGGAATGACGTTCTCTATGGCTTATCATTCTTTATGCAGAGGTCAATAGTTTGGTGGACTTTGGCGCTTTTCCTTTCCCTACGCTGCGGTGGAAAGGGCGGTTTGCAGGGCGCCGAGTATTTGGGACCTCTCGCGCCGGCTCAATGACATGGCGCTAATTCGCTGCCGCCAGTAGGCCAT
>VGYW01000570.1 GCA_016872875.1 Planctomycetota bacterium
CCCTGTTCAAGTACCCCCTCGACAAGTTCCTCAGTGGCGCTCTGCGCCTCGGCTCGGGGCTAAGGCCCGAGCTGGCGTTGCTGGCCATCGCCGTCGCGGTCCTGGGCGCCGTCTGGTTCTACCGCCGGACGCCTGTGGAGTTGAAGAGGCGGACGCGTCGGACCCTCGCCGCGCTCCGCGGCGCGGCGCTAGGCCTCCTTGTCATCATCCTCTTCCAACCGGTGCTCCGCACCCCGCGCCAGGAGAAGCGCGAGTCCTTCCTCGCCGTCCTCGTTGACGACTCCCGCAGCATGCGGATCGAGGACATCGAGCCTCCCAAGAAGGGGGAAAAGCGCATCTCGCGGCTCGCGCAGGCCAAGCAAATGTTCGGGGCACCTGAGGAGGAGAAGCTCTGGCGCCAGCTCGCCGCCATCTGCCCCGTGCAGCTCTTCGCCTTCAGCTCGAGCGTGAAGCCGGTCGCAAGCGTCTCGCAGCTCAGGGGCACGGGGGAGCGGACCGACCTCTATTCGGCGCTCAACCACGTGGACTCGGAGCTTCGCGGCGTGCCGCTGGTCGGCATCGTGCTGGTGAGCGACGGGGCGGCGAACGCCGGCGGAGCCCCGCGCGACATGGCACTCGAGCTCCAGGCCAAGCGTCGGCCCATCTATTGCGTCGGCCTCGGCAACCCCACCCCGCCGAAGGACTACGAGGTCCTCGCCATCCGCGCCCCGCGCCAGGTCCGCAGCAACAGCTCGGTGGACATCTTCGCCAACATCCGCACCCACGGCTTCGACGAGCCCTTCAACGTCGTCCTCCGACAGGGCAAGACGGACGTCCTCCAGTCCCTAGAGGGCGTGGTGCCCGAGCCAGGCCAGCGCATCCAGCGCGTCCGCCTCGCCTTCCGCCCCGAAAAGAAGGGCACCTTCACCTACACCGTCGAGGTGCCCCCCCACGCTGAGGAGGTGATCAAGGACAACAATCGCTTCGACTTCATCGTGAAGGTCATCGAGGACCGGCTGCCCGTGCTCTACCTGGAGGGCAGCCCGCGCGAGGAGTACCGCTTCCTGCGGCGGGCATTCCTCCGCGACAAGGACTTCCGCATCGTCAGCATCCTGCGCCTCGAAGGCCCCAGGAAGTTCATCCTCCAGGGCGCCGAGGAAGAAGACGGCCTGGCTGACGGCTACCCGAAGTCGCTCGAGCACCTCGGGCGGTTCCACGCGGTCATCTTCGGGGACGTGGCGGCCGATGCCCTTAGCGCCGACCAGCTCCGCATCACCGAGGAGTTCGTGCGGCGGCGCGGCGGCGGCTTCCTCATGCTCGGCGGCGTCAACTCCTTCAACCTCGGCAAGTACCAGGGCACGCCCATCGCCGCAATGCTCCCCGTCGTCCTGCCCGCGCCATCCGTCGAGTACCGGAACGTGGAGTTCAGCGTGCGGCTGACCAAGCCGGGCGAGGAGCACCCGGTGATGCTCCAAAGCCCGAACGTGGTGCTGAACCGCGAGGTGTGGCAGAAGGCGCCCACGCTGGTCGGCTACAACCCCATCGCGGAGACCAAGCCGCTTGCCCAGGTGCTCGCCATCGAGCCGAAAAGCGGCGCGCCCGTCCTCACCATCCAGGACTACGGGGCGGGCAAGACCGCCGCCTTCGCCACGGGCGGCTCCTGGCACTGGCGAATGGCCGTCCCACTCGAAAACGAGGTCCACGAGAAGTTCTGGAAGCAGCTCATTCGCTGGCTCGCCGTAGGCTCCAAGCCCACGCTGAAGGTCGAGACGGACAAGGACCTCTACTCGCTGGAGGAGCCTGTGACGATTCGGGCGACGGTGCTCGACCGCAAGTTCGAGCCCGTGAACGACGCGGAGGTGGAGGTGCAGATAGCCGACCCGTTCGGGGCGAAGCTCAAGGACGCCGCGGGCAAAGAGAAGCCCATGAAGCTGAGCTGGACCCTGAGCGACCCAGGCGTCTATCAGGCGCAGTTCGAGCCGCCCGACGCCGGCGACTACACGGTGAGCGCCACGGCCACCATCAAGGGCGTCCCGCCCCTCGCCGCGGCCACCACCTTCACCGTGGGCGAGACCCTCGACGAGTACAGCGACGCCGGGCAGAAGGTGGCCCTCCTCAAGGAGCTCGCCACAGTGTCCGGCGGCCGCTACTTCGACCCGGCCGACGCCCCGAAGCTCATCGAGCTCATCGAGAACTCCGTGGGCGAGCGAAAGCAGAAAGAAACCCTTTACGACGAGCGCGACATCTGGGACACCCCCCTCTGGCTCGCCCTCATCGTCGTCGCGCTCTCCGTCGAATGGGTCATCCGCCGCCGAGTGTCCCTGGTGTAGTTGTGGTATAATATGAGAATCAGGGGCCGGGAGAGAGGAAGGCGCTAGCCATGGAGAACCTGCTCGAAAACAAGGGCGTGCTGGCCGACTGGAAGCGCGAGGCCTTGGGGAATTGCGGATTGCGGATTGCGGATCGCGGATTGAAATCCGAAATCCGAAATCCGAAATCCGAAATCGCTCGCCGCTCGTTCTTGCGCTCCGCGGCCCTCGGCGCAGCCGCACTCGGCTCCGCCTCGCGCCTTGCCGCAGCACCGGCGACGGGCGACGACAGCCCGAAAGCCGTCAAGACCGGAACCTTCTACTTCCCACGCCTCCTCTTCCACGTGAAGGACGAGACGGGCGACCAGTGGAACATCTACCCCGTGGGCGACGTCATCCTGCGCAAGCGCCTGCGGCAACTGAGCAACGTGAACGCCAGCGAGGACCCCATCGTCGTGCGCCTGGCCGATCTTGCGAACACCTGCCGCTACCCGTTCGTCTTCGCAACGTCCGAGGGCTACTTCGACCTGCCCGACAACGAGGCCGCCAATCTCAAGGAGTTCCTGCTCCGCGGCGGATTCGTCCACGCCGACGACTGCGTGCTGGGGAAGACCGGCGACCGCTTCTTCAAGGACTACGTGCGCATCGTCAACCGCCTCTTCGAGAAAGAGGGCATGGCGATGCAGCGCGTGCCCAACGACCACGAGATTAACAAGTGCTACTTCGAGTTCCCCAACGGCGCCCCCTTCATCCAGGGCGTCAACCACGGCGCCTACGCCCTCTTCGAGAAGGGCACCGGCCGCCTCATGACCTACCTGACCCCAGGCGACCTCCATTGCGGCTGGACCTGCCAGTGGAACACCGCCGAGCAGAACGAGGCCGCACTCCGCATGGGGATCAACATCATCATCTACTACCTCACGCATTAGGGCCGAGGAATGGACATCCGAGAGAGCGTTCACGGCTTGGCAAGGAGGGTGCGCTCGGCGGCTGCCCGCTTGGCCGTCGCCTCGTCGGCCTCCAAAGATAGCGCGCTCCGAGCGATGGCCGACGGGCTCGAGGCAAGAGCCGGCTGGCTCAAAGAGGAGAACTCAAAGGACATCGCTGCCGCCGAGCAGGCGGGCCTCTCGGCCGCGATGATTGACCGCCTGCGGCTGACCGACAAGCGCATCGCGGCGATGGCCGCCGGCCTGCGCCAGGTCGCCGCGCTCCCTGACCCCGTGGGGGCCATCATCGGCGGCAGCGTGCGGCCAAACGGCCTACGCATCACCAAGGTGCGCGTGCCCATCGGCGTCATAGCAATCATCTTCGAGAGCCGGCCGAACGTGACGGCGGACGCGGCCGGCCTCTGCCTGAAGGCCGGCAACGGCGTCATCCTGCGCGGCGGCAAGGAGGCGCTAGCCTCCAACTCCGCCATCTGGCGCGTGCTCCAGGATGGCCTGGCCGCGGCGGGGCTGCCCGCCGACGCCGTGGCGCTGATCGAGACGGCCGACCGCGCGGCGGTGGACGCGCTCATCACGGCGAATGGCCTCGTGGACGTCGTCATCCCCCGCGGGGGCGAGGGGCTCATCCGCCGCGTGGCCGAGAACGCCACCGTGCCCGTCATCAAGCACTACAAGGGCGTCTGCCACGTCTACGTGGACGCCTCGGCGGACCTCGCGATGGCGGAGGAAATCTGCCTCAACGCCAAGTGCCAGCGGCCGGCCACGTGCAACGCGATGGAGACGCTGCTGGTCCACGCGGCAATCGCCCAGCGCTTTCTGCCCCGAATGGGCCAGCGATTCGCCGACGCCAAGGTGGAACTCCGCGGCTGCGACCGCACCCGCCAGATTCTGCCAGGCATCAAAGCCGCCACTGAGGACGACTGGTACGCCGAATACCTCGACCTCATCCTGGCGGTGCGGGTGGTGGACTCCACCGATGCGGCGATGGAGCACATCGCACGCTACGGCTCGAACCACTCCGATGCAATTGTGGCCACGGATGTCCGCGAGGCCGACAAGTTCACGAAGGGGGTGGACTCTGCGGCGGTCTACGTGAACGCCTCGACCCGTTTCACCGACGGCTACGAGTTCGGCATGGGCGCCGAGATCGGCATCAGCACCGACAAGCTCCACGCCCGCGGGCCAATGGGACTCGAGGAATTGACCAGCTACAAATACGTCGTATATGGCAGCGGGCAACTGAGGGAATGAAACCACGACGCGCGGTGCGAAGCACCCTGGTCGGCTCCCTCCCGCGTCCCCCGTCCCGCGTGCCAGGAGATGGGTGGAGCTTGGCCTCTTCTCCGTGGCACGCGGGACGCGGCGCATGTCTCTGGAGTATGGCCCCCAGTTGTGGTGTTCTTCGGCTCCGAAGCTCCGAACGGAGCGTACTATAGCAGCCCAGGGCGAAGCCCTGATCTTTGCCCACATCTTCTGGGGGCTGGGGTTTAGCCCCCGAATGGGGGCGTTTGAGCCGTAGCCCAGGGCGACCGAAGGGAGCCCTGGGAAAAGGCCCCGCCAGCGTAGAGCCCCCGAAGCGGGGCGATTCAATGGGCGTGAAACGCC
>VGYW01000571.1 GCA_016872875.1 Planctomycetota bacterium
GGCTGAGCACCCGACGGCCCGGAGCCAACAGTCGAGCTTCTGTCCCAGTTAGAAGGAACCCTATGGCCCGATTTTGCCTTCACAGACCCCGAGGCCCCCCAAGAACGACCGGCTACCCACTCCGGCCCCCGATCGTCTCAAAAAGGGCTGCCGTCGGCCCCCCGTTTACCCCTCGTCACTGCTTCCCGGCATCCTCCTCAACTCTCCACATCGCAACCGCCTCCGCTGGAAAATGTCGGGCCGACTGAGTATGATGGTGCCATCAGGTCCCCACGGCAAACGGTGGGGCAGGTCGTTCTCGACGCAATGGAGGAAGCGCTGATGACAAGGTGTTGTCTGTTCTGGGTCGTGGTGATCGCCTCGGCGGCGGCGTGGGCGCTTGCGGGCGCGCCCACGGAGGCCGAGGTGCAGGGCCTCTACGAGGGCACCTGCCAGAGCGCGAAGGCCGCGGGGAAGATCGAGGCCCGCGCCGTCGCGATGGGCAAGCGGGCATACAAGCTCCTCGTCCGCGACGGCATCGGCGTGAAGTCCACCCCGAACGTCGAGATGGACGGCACGACGGTCGGCGACGAGGTGGGCTTCGCGGGGAAGCTGGGCGAGGTCATCTGGGAGGGGAGGTTCGCCGCGGGCGCGATAAGCGGCAAGTTCGGCGAGGGCGGGACGTTCGAGCTGAAGCGGGTCCAGCGCACGTCGCCCACGATGGGCGCGAAGCCGCCCGAGGGCGCAGTCGTGCTCCTCGACGGCAAGAGCTTCGACCAGGTGGTGCGGGGCGGCAATCAGCCCTGGTACGTCGGCGACAAGAGCAGGGCCGGCGAGGTGGTCTGGGAGGTCGCGCTGCGCGCCGTGGGCAAGGAACCGAAGGCGTGGCCCACCAAGGAGAACCCGCTCCCCGAGGGCTGGGAGCTGATGCCCGAAAAGCGGCAGGTGGACGTTGTGCTCGTGATCGGCGAGGACGGCTCCATCCAGGTGCCGCGGGGCGGGTTCAACTCCAAGCAGCAGCTCGATGGCAGCTTCAAGTACCACGTGGAGTTCTGCAACCCCCTCCAGCCCGAGGCCCGCAGCCAGGGGCGCGGCAACAGCGGCGTCTATCTGCCGAACGGGGACGAAATCCAGGTGCTCGACAGCTTCGGCATGCCCACCTACACCGGCGGCGGCTGCGGGGGGCTCTACATGTACAAAGACCCCGACGTCATGGCCGAACTCGAGTACCTGAAGGGCCAGAAGGAGAGCAAGTTCAACCTCGCTTCGCTGCCGCCCGGCGAGTGGCAGACCTATGACATCGAGTACCGCGTCACCAAGAAGGACGGCAAGCTCGTGGGCAAGCCGACGCTCACCGTCGTCCACAACGGCATCAGGATTCACGACAACGTGCAGTTGCGGGGCGACGCCAAGAAGGGCGGCTTCCACTGGCAGGACCACGGCAACCCCGTCCGCTACCGCAACATCTGGGTGCTGCCCATCGCCGACAAGGCGGGCGAACTGTAGGGCGTGCATGCGTCCATAGCTGTCATTCCGAGCTTGTCGAGGGACCTTTCAAGGGCTTGACGCGACGGATTGGGATCCTCTTAGCTGGTGGCGGCAAGCCTCTGAAAGATCCTTCGACAGGCTCAGGATGACAGGGCTCCGTGGCCGGCAACGGCGCGAGGGAACCACTGAGGAGAACACTGATGGGTCGCATTGTGTTGTGCATTGTGGCGTGTTTGGGGTCCGCGTTCGCGGGCGCGCCGCCCGAGGCCGAGGTGCAGGGCCTCTATGAGGGCTCGTGCAAGGATGCCAAGGGCGAGTCCAAGCTCGAGGCGCGCGTCGTCGCACAGGGAAAGGGAGAGTTCAAGGTCTTCGTCCGCCAGACCCTCCCCGATGGCAAGCTCACGAACGTGAACGGCACGGCCCGCGTTGAAGGCGAGACCGTGGCCTTCAGTGCGAAGGCGGGCGACATCGAGTGGAAGGGCGCCTACGCCGCCGGCGCCTTCACGGGCTCCTGCGGCGAGGGCTGCAAGCTGGAGATCAAAAAGGTCCTGCGCAAGCCGCCCACCCTCGGCAAGAAGCCGCCCGAGGGCGCAATCGTCCTCCTCGACGGCAAGAGCTTCGACGGGCTGACCAAGCGGAAGAGGAAGGACGGCACCGAGGACCCGTGGCCCCAGGCCGCCGAGGACGGCTCGATCCAGGTCGCCAGGGGCGGGATGAACTCCAAGCAGGGCTTCGAGGGCAGCTTCAACTACCACGTGGAGTTCCTCTGCCCCCTCATGCCCGGCGCACACAGCCAGGGGCGCGGCAACAGCGGCGTCTACCTCCCCAATGGCGACGAAATCCAGGTGCTCGATTCGTTCGGCGACATGACCTATCTCGGCGGCGGCTGCGGCGGCCTCTACAAGTACAAGGACCCCGACACGATGGAGTCGCTCGACCTCGAGCCCGGCAAGCCGCCGCTCAAGTTCAGCCTCGCCTCGCTGCCGCCGGGCGAGTGGCAGACCTACGACATCGAGTACCGCGTCGAGACGAAGGACGGCAAGGCGGCAGGGAAGCCAAAGGTAACGGTCTACCACAACGGCATCAAAATCCACGACAACTTCGAGCTGAAGGCCCCCGCTAAGAAGGGCACCTTCCACTGGCAGGACCACGGCAACCCCGTCCGCTACCGCAACATCTGGGTCCAGCCACTCGGAGAGAAGTGAAGCGCTAACCGCCCAGCCCAAGGGAACGCCGGAACAGATGATCAGTCTGTGCATTGAGGATCTGATCATCTGTCGGGTCGTCGTCCGCCTTCCGTAAGATGTGTGTTACCAATGGCTTACCGAGCGCGGGCTGGCGGCCGACAGATGATCAACCAGGCTCGCCGCCGAACAACTGATCATCTGTCCTGGACGGCCCGGCAGCTCTTCTGGTCATCATGGGGTTCCGATGCTCTTGCCTGATGCGGCCGTGCTGGTCTGCCCCTTCCTCGCCGCGCTCGCCGTCCAGCAGGGCTGCGAGTGGATCACGACCGGCCGCGGCTGCGCCCGCTTCCCCGGCCTCCGCTGGCGCCACCCCCTCAACCCCTGACCGTTGCTTTCCACGACGAAACGCTGTATCCTGTCCCTCGTACACTCCGCGTGGGGACGTGGGAAGGGACCAAAGGGACCACAGGGACCTAAGGGACGCACGGGCTTCACAGATCGCATGTCCCGTTGGTCCCTGTGGTCCCCTATGTCCCTTGGCTTCCGTGGTTCACCTACAGGAGGCGCGCAACATGGCTCAGCTCATGGCAGGCACTGCGAAGGTCAACCTCACGCCCTACGTCGGCGCGTTCCTGGCCGGCTTCGGCAGCCGGGACCACGGCTGCGAGGGGATTCACGACGAGCTGTTCGCCAGGGCGCTCGCTCTCCAGGCCGGCGACACGGCGCTCTGCATCGTGGCGTGCGACCTGATCGGCCTGACCCGCGAATCGGTGGAAACCATCCGCAAACAGATCGAGGCGCTCACCGCCATCCCAGCCGCGAACGTGATGCTCGCCTGCACCCACACCCACTCGGGCCACGTGATGGGCCTTCTGCGCCATCCGGGGCTCGACCCCGAACTCGTTCACGTGACGGAGAAGAAGATCGCGGGGGCGGCGATCATGGCCCATCGCGCTCTGGCCGAGGCCGCCCTGGGCGCGGGAAAGGGCAAGGCCCGCATCGGCGTCAACCGCCGCGAGAAGAAGCCCGAGGGCGTCGTCCTCGGCAAGAACCCCGAGGGGCCAACCGACAGCGAGGTCGGCGTCCTCCGCGTGGACGACGCCCAGGGCAAGCCCGTCGCCATCGTGGTCAACCACGCCTGCCACCCCGTCGTGCTCGGAGGCAAGAACTACCTCGTCTCGGCCGACTATCCCGGCCAGGTCGCCGCCTTCGTGGAGAGCATCTACGGCGACGCCACGTGCCTCTACCTGAACGGCTGCTGCGGCAACATCAACCCGGGCATCGTGGGGGGCACGTTCGAGGACGCGCGCCGCTTCGGCACCTTCCTGGGCGCCGAGGCGGTGAAGACGACGGAGAACATTCGCCCGACGCCCAAGGCGCACCTCGCCGCCAGCGGTGCCGTGGCCGAGGCCCCGCTCGCCCCGCTCCCCTCCGCTGAGGAGGCCAGGGCAACGGTCGAGCAGCGCACGCGCGCGCTCGACGAGCAACTGGCCAAAGGCGAGGTCTCGCGCGCACTCTACGACACTGACTGGCAGCGCGGCTGGGCACGCGACGTGATGGCCGAGTACAGCAAGACCGACCGCCAGCGCACCCGCCCCCTCGAAATCCAGGCATTGCGCCTCGGCGACGCACTCCTCATTGGCACGCCGGGCGAGACCTTCGTGGAGATCGGCCTCGCCATCAAGGCCGCCTCGCCGATGCCCAAGACCTTCCCCGTCGCCTACGCCAACGGCAACGTCGGCTACATCCCCACCGCCAAGGCCTTCGACGAGGGCGGCTACGAGGTGGAGCACGCCCACAAGTTCTACTACGGCGTCTATCGCTTCAAGCCCGAGGTCGAGCGCCTCGTCACCGACGCGGCCCTGGCCCTCGCCAAGGCCCTCGCCACGCCATAGTTCGCTGACACGCCCCCAGTTTCTGTCTTCGCCTTGTTCTCAGCCCCACCGGGGCGGGATGGGATAGCCCAGGGCGAAGCCCTGATCTTTGCCCACAAGTAGGGCAGCTGATGGGGTCGGACGAGTGGATTCCGATAGGAGGGTGTAAAAATCTAGCAAAAAACGCGCCATGGGGGCTTGGACCTTGGATTTTCTTATGGTATACAATGATGCGTGACGAAGAAAGGCAGACGCCGCAGGTCCAAGGAAAAGGAGGCCCGAGCTCTGCTGTGGGCCACGG
>VGYW01000572.1 GCA_016872875.1 Planctomycetota bacterium
TTGAGAGCCTTACCCGCATCGCCAACCTCCGGCAGCGAGGAGAGAAAGAGCACGGTCGCACGTGAGGCGTATTATACACAGCAACATATCCCCGCGTCAAGAGAAAAGTGGTCGAAAAATCGTCAAAAAGCGAGAAAAAACTCCTGGAAGCCCCTGAAACCGCCCCGCGCGCCCAACCGTTGGGGGACCGCCCCTTCCGGCCCTCTCGCAACTCCTACCCGCTCCGTCACTTGCCCACAGAGCAACCGCCTCTTTCCAGCGCGGCCACAGTTGACTCTCCACCCGTCGCCAGCTATGATCGATCGCATGGCTTCGCCGCACCAGTTCCGACTCGACCTGCTCGCCTATCGGCCCCTGCGCGCGCTCGTGAGCAGCCTGGCGTTCCCCATCGCACTCCAAGCGATGGCCCTCGCAGGCGTGCTGCTCTTCATCTGGAACGCCTGGGGGGTCGGCCAGGGGCACAGCGGGGCGGAGATCATGACGCTGCGGAAGACGAACCTCACGACGCTGTCCGTGTGGGGGCTGTGGTGGCCGGGGATGATTGCGCTGGCGCTCGCCCTCGGGCGGGCCTGGTGCACGGTGTGCCCGATGGAGCTTGCCAACCGCGCGGGCGACGCATTGGCGCGGCGGGTGGGCTGGCCCCGCGCTCGGTTCGGGCGCTGGCTGAGGGCGGGCTGGCTGGTGGTCGTGGCTTACCTCGTGCTTCAGGTGCTGGTCGCTGGGGTCTCCATCCATCGCGTGCCCCATTTCACCGCGGTCATGCTCATCGCGTTGCTCGCCGGCGCGCTTGCCGCTGGGCTGGCCTTTCGAGAGCCGCGGGCGTTCTGCAAGGGCCTCTGCCCGGCCGGGGGGCTCCTGTCGGTCTATGGCCGCTACACTCCGGCGCAACTCGACGTTCGGGACCCCGAGGTCTGCGCCGGGTGCAAGACGCGCGACTGCGTGGCCCAGGAGAACCGCAACAGGTTCGACAAGCGGAGCTGTCCCTCCCTCCTCCGTCCCTATGCCAGGGCGCAGTCCGATGGCTGCGTCCTCTGCTTCCAGTGCGCCAAGGTTTGCCCCTACGGGAACATCGCTTTCGGGCTGGCGCGGCCCACGGCGGGCGTTCGCCGGCACAGGCTCCTTGAGCCCTCCGAGGCCGCATTCGTGCTCTTCGCCGCAGGCTTCGTGGCCCACGAGGTCATCGGCGAGGTGAAGTGGCTGGACGAGTTCTTCCACGCGGTGCCCACGGCGCTCCAGCGCCTGGCCCCGGCGGTGGGGTTCGGCTGGTTCGAGGCCCTTTGGTTCCTCGTGCTGTTCCCGCTTGTCTTGTGGTCGGTCGCCGCAGTGGTGGCACGCGCGTCTAGCGGCCGTCAGAGCGTCAGGACGCTTCTCCTCGCGGCGGCGACGGGGGCGGCGCCTGCCGTGGCAGTCGCGCACCTGGCCAAGTCCGCGGCGAAGGTCGCCTCCTGGGGCGGCTTCCTGCCCCTGGCCGTCGCGGACCCCGCCGGCGTCGAGACGCTTCGGCAGCTCAGCGCGAAGACGCTGGCCCAGCCCGCGCGCTGGGTGGGCCTGCCCCTTCTTGGCTGGGCCATGCTCATCCTGCTGGTGTTGGTGGCCTGGCGAAGCGTTCGCTGGATTCGGGAGGCCAGCGGCGAGAGCGCAAGGGCAGCCTACTCCGGCTTCGCGGTCACGACCGCCTTCTTCGCCGCCGCCCTCCTCGTCTGGCCCTGGGCGTGAGCCCCTCCATCTATCCTCTGTCGAGCCGCACGGCGGCGGCGAGGGTGGCGCGGGCGGCCGCGGCGGCGCTGGGGAAGTCGCAGAGCTCCGGCACGTCGCCCTCAAGGTGGTAGTTGGGGTCAGCGTAGGGCATCGAGCCGATGTTGTGGACTGCGACGCGATAGCCTTCCTTGATGAACGAGCCGTCATCGTTGTTCACGCGGTCGGTCTTGTGCCTGGCGGTCACGAGGCCGAGAGCGTAGTCGCGGTTCACCTCGGCCATCAGGTCGGCCAGGCGTTCAGCTTCCGGGGCGTAGTATACGGAGAAGCAGGTCATGCGCCCCGCCTCGCGGTCCTCGGGCTTGCGCACGCCTGGGCCGTCCAGGTTGAACAGGGCGATGATCTTCTCCCCGTGGAGGCGGGCGTTGCGGGCCGCGGTCACGCTGGTCCACGGCCAGTGCTCCTCGTTGCAGAAGAGGAACCAGAACGAGCGGCGCGAGCGGTAGCGGGCGAGGACGCGCGCGAGTTCGAGGTTCACCGCGGTGCCGATGGCGTTGTCGTTCGCACCTGGGCAATCAATCCAGCTCTGCGAGTCCTTGTGGGCGATGAGCAGAATCGTCTCGTCGGGAACCGCCGAGCCAACCTTGCGCGCCGACAGATTCCAGGCCACGTACCACGGGTCGTGGGCGTGCGGCGTCGAGTATTGGTGGTGGATGTTCTTCTTCAGGTCGCGGCGGAATGCCTGGACCAGGCAGCCCTGGCGCTCGACGGCGTAGCCGCACGCCTCCAGCCGCGCCGCAACGAAGTCGTCGGCCTCGTCGAGCGTGGTCTTTGTATGGCCCGGAATCGTGTAGTTCAGCTTCCGGAAACGCAGGGGCTCCTTCGAGAGGTGAAAGGTGTCCTTGCGGATCCGTTGCTGGCTCACCCGCTTGAGAAGCGCCGGGATGTGGTCGCTGTTCTTCAGGCCTGGGCTCCCGCGCATTCCGGCACGATGACCCCGCTGCGCTTGGCGGCGTTGGCCAGCGCGCGGAGGCGGCTCACGGCCTCCGCGCTCGGATGCAGTCCGCCGCACTCCCAGCGCGAGACGGTGAGCTTGTGGACCCCCAGGCGCTTGCCCAGTTGCTCCTGGGTGAACCCCAGCGCACGACGCAGCGTTGCGATCAGGGCCGGGCTGGGACGGGAGCCGACCTCGGAAGCCAGCGCCCGCAGCCGGTCGAGGAACTCCACCCCCTCGGGCGTGAAGGCCAACTCGCCGCCACGGTCCCGCACCACCATGCGCGCCGGCACCTCTACGAACAGAGTCCGCTCATCAGGAAGCCGCATGGTGTAAGGGACTCCACGCGGAATCGGCCTCGCGTGATGCGGCCGGCGGGCGGCCCGCGGCCGGCTCGCAATAGTCACAGATGCCATTGGTCACTCCTCCTCCCAGTAGGCGGTGATGAAGACCGCGAGGGCACCCGCATCATCTGGCCCCCAGGACGGAGCGATACGGCACCGGGAACCGCCTGATGAGCGGCACTTCCCACAGGATCAGGTCGTACGCGCGCTGCACCACCTACATCTCGCCCGACCGTGCGAACCGCTCCATGGCGCTCGCCCCGAGAAATCTCCGGGGCCGCCTACGGCGGCCCCAGCAAGTCAAAGTGTAAAACAGCCAAACAGCAAAGAGTCAGAAAGTCCTCGCGGAACACACCACCCGAAACCCGACGGCGCCGGCCGAGTTCTCCGGGCCGTCCCTGCCCCGGTACGCGGAACGGCAGTCCCTGGGATTGTCGCCCCACGAGCCGCCCCGCAAGACGCGGCGCCCGCCAGACTCAGGGCCAGTGGGGTCCTCTTGGTCTCCCTCCTTGTAGTCGCCATACCAGTCCTGGCACCATTCCCATACGTTTCCCTGCATGTCCTGGAGCCCGAAGGCGTTGGCCTTGAAGCTCCCCACGGGCGCCGTGTAGACGAACCCATCGTCCCAGTTGAAGACCGTCGCTTCCTCGAACGTCTTCTTCGCGGTCAGGTCGCCGGCGTTGCACCAGCCCTTCCCCTTGTCGGGGTCGCCGCCCCATTGATACCACGTGGTCGTTCCGGCGCGGCAGGCGTACTCCCATTCCGCCTCGGTCGGCAGGCGATAGCTGGCGCCTGCGGGCTTCGCCTTGTCTGTGACATTCAGCCAGTCGGCGAAGGCCCGCGCGTCGTGCCAGCTCGCGCACACCACCGGGTGCTCATCCGTCTGCTTGAAGTGTGGGTTCCGCCAACTGGCGTCCTCCGCCAGCTTGACCTTGCCCTCGGCCAAGACGAGGGCGCCCTTGAAGCCCGTGCCCTTCTCCGCATCGGTCTTGTAGCCCGTGGCGTCCACGAACCTGCGGAACTGGCCGACCGTGACCTCGTGTTTCCCCATCCAGAAGGCTTTGGAGAGCGTAACCTTGTGGGCCGGCTTCTCGCCCTTGAACCACTCCTCCTTCGCCTCGGGCCACTTTGCGAGGACGGCCTTGACCTCGGCCTCCGTGCTCCCCATCGTGAACGTGCTGGGCGGGATGAGGACGAGGGCCATCTTCACCCCGCCCCCCAGGTCCACCACCCGCTCCTTCGGCGCCTGCTCGCCCGCGGCGCAGCCGGCCAGCGCGGCCAGAGACGCCAACGCGACCAAACCGACCCAGTGTGCCCTCATGTCCGCATCCTCCTGTAGGCGTACATACATGCACGCGGAACGTACCGACAAACGGCCCGGTTATCGAGCGGCCCGCAGGCATCGCAGGCGGGAGGCTTGCGGCTACACCACCCGTGGCACAGCATGTCAGAGCCGCCCCTCGGTGTCAAACCCTGACTTGACCGGAGTATGGCCCCCAATCCTGGTGATTCTGCTCGGAGCCCCTACGGGGCGCACTATATCAGCCCAGGGCAACGCCCTGGGGAACTGGCGTCAACCCCGCGCATAGCCCTGAAAGGGCGTACTATGCGGTCCCAGGCGGCCAATCGTACTATGGCGGCTAGTCCCAACTCAAGCGTGTTTTTTTGCGGAACCCGCGAAAAATGGCTCGAAATGCCCGATCCCTGTGGGTAGAATATGTTTGACGGAAAACGCTTCTTCCCTCAGGAAAGGGCATTTCGAGTGAAGATCAAGGATACCAGAATTCTGGTG
>VGYW01000573.1 GCA_016872875.1 Planctomycetota bacterium
GGAGACTACGTGGTGTTGCCCGCGACCCTGGGGGCTTGCTTTGGTCATTGAGCATTCCGGGCTTGGAGATTGTTTGGTGCTTGGCGTTTGGCTCTTGGGATTTCCCGCATTTCGTGAGAAATGCGGGCTAAGCCCGTGTCGTCGACTCCGACGGCCTGAAGGCCGCACTACGAACGGGGCCCAGTGCTCCGATGGCGTCGGCGGGAGGCGAGGGCGAGGAGGCTGAGGGCGAGGAGCGCGAGGCTTCCAGGCTCTGGGATGACCTGCGCGGCGCCGGCGTAGACCACTATGTTGTCGAGGTCGTGGTGGGCGTAGAGGCCGCCCGTGCGGGCGCCGAAGGCGACCCGGCTCTCGTAGGGGAGGACGCCGGCGATGAGGAAGTCGTCGAGCACGGTCAAGGGCACGCCGGTCTCGGCCGGCGTGATGTCGAGGTCGAGCAAGGCGCCGCCGGGCCCGAAGGCTACCTCTATGTAGACGCTGCGCACCTCTCCGTTGGCGAGGTCGAGCCCGGCGCCCCAGAGGTCCACCGTGGTGAGGGTGGCGCCATCGTAGTGGACGGAGACGTGGTTGTTGCTGACCTCGCCGTTGTCCCAGATGTCGAAGCCCACGCCGATGGAGCCGGGGGCGGCGGCCTCCTCCATGAGGAGGGCCGGGCCGCTCGGGCTGAAGTTGGCGGTGTTGAGGAACGCGACGGCGAGCCCGTCGGCGAGCAGGTTGCGGGGCAGCGATGGCTGGTAGCCCATGCGGAAGTCGAAGTTGGCCACGATGGCGGGCTGAGGCCCCGGCTCCGTGAGGTCGAAGGCGATGGTGTTCAACTGGCTGCCAATCCCATCGCGCACGAGGCGCATGAAGCTGCCAGACCAGCCCCCGGCCTCAACCCCTGCCGGCGGCGGGGAGCCGAACTGTCCCAATGTGTAGGGAGAGCCTGGATTGTCGAAATCCTGCATCGTCGGGAGCGCATAGCCGGGCTGACCCCAACAAGGCAGGCGAGTGCCAGACCCAGAACCAGATAGTGTTTCACCGAATACACTCCTCACACCTCCGAACGCGACCCGTACGTAACCGCGGCAACTTTCGTGCCGGTTGCGCGCCCCCGACGCCTGGGCAGCCGGTATCCATTAGTCCTTGTATCGCAGCGGTTTAGAGCGATGGACTCGCTGACGCCCTCGGACTGGGTGCGCGTACATGTGCGGGGCATGTTGCCCGTTCGCAACATCGGAATGGCTGCGAAGCCCTAAACCATTGCCAGCTCACCAGTTAGCGATGTTGCAGAGGTGAAACAGCTCGTGCAGGAAATCAACATGCGCGCGGGATACGCCCTTCAGATGCCGAGCGGCGGTCGGGTTGGCGACCTTTCCTCCGTACGGACCTGGCAGTGAGTAGCTAGAAGAGGCTTGACACCCGAGCTTGGAGTGAAAAGGGACAAACCCGTTTGACTTTCCTGCCCAGAGACACTAGGGTATTGGCCTGTTCGCAGGCGGAATCCCGGCACGGCGCGCCGGGCCGGACCCGACACGGGAGCAGACTGGAGAGAACGAATGAGCGAGAAGGTGCGCGTGGGCTTCATCGGCGCGGGGGGCATCGCGGGGACGCATATCGGCTACCTCAAGGCCGTCCCGGGGGTCGAAATCGTCGCCCTGTCCGACGTCTCGGCCGAGGCGATGGAGAAGCGGATCAAGGAGCACGCCCTGAGCGGGGCCAAGACCTTCAGCGACTACAAGCCGATGCTGCGGATGAAGGACCTCGACGCGGTGAGCGTGTGCACGCCCAACTACCTGCACTACAAGCCGACGGTGGACGCTCTGCGCGCGGGCAAGCACGTGATGGTGGAGAAGCCGATGGCGATGAACGCCCGCGAGGCCCAGGCGATGTGCGACGCTGCGAAGCGGGCGAAGAAGGTGCTCACCATCGGCTTCCAGCAGCGGTTCCGGCCCGACGCGCAATTCGTCCGCCGCGCCGTGGCCGAGGGGCAGTTCGGCGACATCGTCTTCTGCCGCGCGCAGGCCCTCCGCAGGCGCGGCATCCCGTCCTGGGGCGTCTTCGGCCGCAAGGACCTCCAGGGCGGCGGGCCGCTCATTGACATCGGAGTCCACATCATCGAGCTCACCCACTTCCTCATCGGCAAGCCCAAGCCGGTCGCGGCGAGCGCAAGCTGCTACACCTACCTCGGCAACAAGCCGCCCGAAGCCACCGCCCCCTGGGGCGACTGGGACTGGAAGACCTACACGGTGGAGGACCTCGCGGTCGGCTTCGTCCGCTTCGAGGGCGGCGCCACGATGGCCATCGAGGCCAGCTTCGCAGCTCACCTGGAGCAGGACATCTTCGCGACGACCATCATGGGCACCAAGGGCGGGGCCGCGGTCGGCTTCGGCACGCCCAAGGTCTTCACCGACTGGTGCGGGAAGATGATCAACCTCGAGCCGAAGGCGATGGAGAAGGACGAGGCGTTCGCGGCCAAGATGAAGGCCTGGATCGCCTCCATCCGCGGCGGCGAGAACCCCTCGCCTGGCGAGGACGGCGTCATGGTCCAGAAAATCCTCGACGCCCTCTACCTGAGCTCGGAGCAGGGCCGCGAAGTCGCGATCAAGTGATCCTTCGCCCGGCCTGGTGAAGCCAGGAGGTGGTATGGGCTTGAATTCGCACCGCGTTGCGGCTAGAATGATCACGAGGCCAAGGGAACAGAGCGCGTGAGGATACCTGGTGACGCCGCCATCCCGATGGAGAAGCTGACGCGCTACTTGCTCGTGCCGCGGGTTCGCGGCGACAAGTCGAAGTTCTTGGCGCGAGCCGGCTTCACGCAGGACAACCCTCACGTGCTGC
This sequence comes from Planctomycetota bacterium, assembly GCA_016872875.1. The sequence goes on from VGYW01000573.1 coordinate 2,821, forward strand.
TGGCGGCGATCCGGGAGCATGCGGCCCGGCACGATGCTCTTCCCGAGCGCGAAAACGTGTACGGGTTGTTCCTCCGCGTCGAAGGCGAGTTGGTTGGCCCGAACGGTGTCAGGCTGCCGGTCGTGACAATCTGGTTGAGGTGGCGCAAGGACGGCAGCACGCACTTCGTCACCCTGATGCCAAGAAGGGAGAGATAGCCTTGGAGTTGGTCCTCTACGACTGGGTGGCTTTGCGCCGGGACGTTGCCGACGAGGGGCTGCTGAAGGGCGATGTGGCCGTGCTGGTGGACCGCGTGCCTCATCCTGGCGACGGCGAGGAGGGCTGTGTGCTCGAGGTCCTCAACGCCGTAGGCGATACCATCGCCGTCCTGACCGTCCCCGAATCCGACGTCGAGCCCCTGCGCGCCGACGAGGTTCTCAGCGCCCGCCCCTTGCGCTCTGTCGGCTGAGCCAGAACATCCCCCCAACGCTGCCTCCACTCTTGTTCCCACGCGGAGCGTGGGAACGAGGGTTGGCTCAGTCAGATGGCTTCGTCGGAACGGATGAGGGGTGCCCAGACTGCGGCGGATTCGCCGTAGCGGTCGCGGAGGGCGTCCACGGAGGCCAGGAAGCGGCGGGTGCGGCAGCGCAGGCCGTGGCCGAAGAGGGCGAGCTGGCGGCCATCCCCCCTGTGGACGAGGTTGGACACGCTGACGCCGAGGAGGCGGACGGCGCGGCTCTTGTTCCAGATTTCGTCCAGCAGCCCGCACGCCGCCGCGAAGATGTCGCGGTCTATGTCAATCGGGGCCTCGACGCTTCGCGCGCGGACGAAGGTCTGGAAGTTGGCGTAGCGGAGGGTGAGGGTGACGGTGCGCCCGGCGTGTCCGCCCTGTCGGAGGCGGCGGCCGACCTTGGAGCAGAGGCCGAGGAGGACGGTGAGGACCCGCCGCACGTCGCGCGTGTCGTCGCTGAGGGTGTAGCTGTTGCCCACGCTCTTGGCCTCGGGCTGCTCGGCGTCGGTGACGACGGGCGAGCTGTCGAGGCCGTTTGCGGCGTCGTGGAGCATCGGGCCGATGATGCCGAAGAGGCGCTTGAGGGTCTCGGGCGGGGTGCGGGCGAGCTGGCCGATGGTGGCGACGCCGATGCGTGCGAGCTTCTCGGCGGTCCTGGCCCCGATGCCGTAGAGCTTGGTGATGGGCAGGGGGTGGAGCTTGGCCGGAACGTCGGCCAGGTTCAGCACGAAGAGGCCGTCGGGCTTGCCGAGCTTCGAGGCGGTCTTGGCAAGGAGCTTGTTGGGGCCGATGCCGACGGTGGAGGGCAGGCCGAGCTCCTCGCGGATGCGGGCCTTGAGGCGGCGGCCGGTCTCGGCCGGGCCGCCGAAGAGGTGGGCCGAGCCGCTGATGTCGAGAAAGCTCTCGTCAATGCTGAAGCTCTCGACCCTCGGGGTGAACTCGCGGCAGAGGTCGTTGATGCGGATGCAGGTGTAGACGTATTTCTCGGGGTCGCCCTCCAGGAAGACGCCGTGCGGGCAGAGGCGTCGGGCGGTGGTGATGGGGGTGCCGGCCTTCACGCCGTATTCGCGGGCGATGTAGTTGGCGGCGGCCACCACGCTGCGGCGCTCCGTGTCGCCGCACACCATCACGGGCTGCTCGTCGAGCGAGCCGTGCGCGCACTGCTGCTCCACGGAGGCGAAGAAGGCATCCATATCCACGCAGATGATGACGCGTTCGAGCGTAGCGACAAGCGTCCCGCTTGTCGCCGAAGCTGCAAGCGGGACGCTTGCAGCCACATCTGAGGCTCCCGCCAGGAGCCGGGACTTCCCCGCGATTGCGAAGTGCTGGTCGAAGCCGAGCATGGCAATCAGCCGCAAGCTACACGCTCCAAGCCACAAGCTGAAGATGGGGAGCTCTTCGAGCGAGTATGGCCCCCAATTCTGGTAAGGTCCTTCGGCGCCGAAGCTCCGAACGGAGCGTACTATAGCAGCCCAGGGCGAAGCCCTGGGACAGGCGAACGGCCAGATTCAG
>VGYW01000574.1 GCA_016872875.1 Planctomycetota bacterium
CCACGCCGACTTCGCGGAGCTGAAGGCCTGGCTGCTCGCCAAGTGGCTGTGGAACCCCGACCTTCCCGCGGACCCGCTGCTGAAGGACTTCTTCGAGGGCTACTACGGCGCGGCCGCCCCATTCGTCCGCGAATACTTCGACGGCGTCCACGCCTTCTATGGCCGGGCAATCGAGAAGCCACTGCGAATCTTTGAGGACATCCGCCAGTCCGCCATCCCCGACGCCTTCCTGGACCGCGCGGCCGAGCTCTGGCGGCGGGCCGAGGAGGCGGCCAAGGACTCCCCCCCGCACGCCTACAACGTCCGCATGGGCGCAATCCCCGTCCTCCACGCCCGACTCGCTCGCCAGGCGACGCGGGACGAAATCAAGGTGTGGGTCACACGCGACCCCGCCCGCTACGCCGTCCCGCCCGAGCAGCAGGCGCTCGCCGCCACACTCGTCGCACGCTTCGACGAGGCCAAGAACGTCCGCATCTCCGAGGGCAAGGAGCGCCACGACGCCACGCTCGCCGCCTGGCGCGCGCTGGCCAGCCCGCCGCCGCTGCCGCCCCCTCAGGACCGCGCGACCGTCGAGGACGGGCTCCTCACCCTGGCCCGCCGCGGCACCTGGGGCGACACCGCGGCCGACCCGCTGGCGGGGGACGGCTCGGCGCTGAAGCTCTTCAACACCCACTACGAGTGGTGCACCACCCTCCCCTTCAGCCGCGTGGCCTTCGACCCCGGCGCCACCTATCGCCTGCGGATGCGGGCGCGCGTCGAGGCCCAGGCCGGCCGCGAAGGCGAGGCATTTTGGACCGGCGTCTACGACCCAAAGAACAAGAAGAGCCACGGCGGCATCACCCGCAAGACGGCCGAAGTCGGGGACGGCTATGCCTGGTACAACGTGGCCGAATGGGTGCCCGAGCCCGACCACTACTTCTGGGTCGGCCCAGGACGCTTCGACCTCAAGGCCGGCGCGACTTCCGCCATTCGGGCTCTCTACATTGACTGCATCGAACTCTCCCGCGCCGATTGACCCTCGCGGGAAGGATGCTGCGGGGCAGACGTGCCAGGCACGTTGGCCACCTTTGCCTTCGGGAACTGACCGAGCGCGACGTAGGGACCATCGTCCAGTGTGCCAGCGATGCCCGCCGGTCGCACCGTGCGGAGGCCAGCCGTCGGGCTGCATCTCTTGTCCCCGAAAGCCCTTTGCCCAGTTCACGGCGAGCCGGTACAGTAGAGAGGCGGGCAGCGGTCGCTAGAGTGCTCTTGCTGTGGCCGGCCACCGGAGGCACGAATCATGCGAATGGTCTTTGCCGCAGCCGTTCTCCTCGTCGCGATAGGAAGTGTGGAGGGGACGCAGGCAGCCGAGCGGACCTTCACGTTGCGGGATCACATCAACCATGCCTGGTCGGACGAGCTGGTGCACTATCAGGTGAGCTTTGGGCCTGGGGAGTGCTGGACCGGGGGAGCGCGGCTGGCGGATCACACCGGGCGGTTAGTGCCCTTGCAGTTCTCCGAGGTGGAACTGCATCCCGACGGCAGCGTGGCAGAGGCAAGTGTTTGGTTTCAGGCTTCGGTGCCGCCGAATGCGTCAGTCACGTACACGCTGACAGGAGGGAAGAAGAGGGACAAGGCCGTGCCTCACAAGTCGGACCTCTCACTGGTAAAAGAGAAGGATTCCGCCGTGCTGGCGACGACGCAGGTCGGCGTGCGCGTGCTCCTGGGCGAACGGAGGTTCGCCACGCCGCAATCGGCGGAGCGCGTCCCTGCGCCGCTGCAGGGAGTGCGGCTGCGGACCGGCGCACGGACCGGACGCGGGTGGATCGAGACGAAACATCAGTGCACCGGCTACTCGGCTGTCATCGCAGGTGATGGCGCTGTGTTCAAGCGCGTCGTCATCCGCTACAGCTTTCTCCGCCCTGAGGGATGGGGGAGGGCCGAAGCCCCCTACTATCAGATGGCGGTGCGCGTGGCTGCCGGACAGGAGATCGCCTACATCACGGAGGACTATAACCTGGGCGACCCCAAGGTCTACCAGCCACCGCAGTACGCGGACAAGATGGATGAGGCGCTCTGGAACTGGTGGGGGGGCAGGCCGCATGAGACGCCGAACAATGTCGGCTTCAGCTTCCACAGCCAAGCCTTCGCCCCAACCCACGCCCGCACTATCGGGCCAGGGGTTTCCAGCCCGGACAAGGGCAAGTGCGCGTCAGGCGGCTATGCCGAGAACGAATACCCCCTGAAGTACGACAAGGACCGCTTCGAGTTCACCGTGGCGGCGTGGGTGGGGTGGCAGGTGGACCAGTCACAGGTCTACACGATGTACAGCCCGGAGAAACCGGATTCCGACATCATCGCCCTGTTCGGGTGCCATGCGGGCAACTGGCGGAATCCGGACATGCTGCCGCACGAGCCGGCGTTCATCAAGCAGCACACCGATACCACCCCGCTGCGAATCTACACTTCGGCCAAGCCGGACCTCTTCGTGCGCGGCCCGCTGAACCTGGGCCGCCGCGAGTGGGCTCTCGCCGTGCTGAAGAACCCCGGCGTAGTCACCGAGAAGACGAACCTGACCCCCATTGCCGCGCTCACCCGCAAGCACGGCTTCCTGCCGTTGGACAAGGTGAAAGACTGGGTCCTGGACTGGCCGCAAGCGGCGCGATACCCGCGCCTGTTTACGGACGCGGGCGACATGGAAAGCGTCCGAGCGCGCATCAAAGTCCTGCCCCGACTCCAGGCGGACATCCGCAATACCGGGACTGCGTGGGGCCGGTGGCTTCTGGATGGCAAGGACGAGGACCTGCAAGGAGCCTACAAGGGGCTGATGGACAGGCTGGACATCGAGCTGGGCGATGCCCTGGGCTGGCCGAATGGCGCAGGCGAACGCACCAGCATCAACGGCTATCCGTGGGGCATGCAAGAGAAGAGCGCCCTGGCGGACACCCTGTTGGGTTCGGATAGGCTTACGGTAGAGCAGAAATCTGCCTTGCGGTCACGCATGGCCTTCATGGCTTACCTGCTGCGCGACCCCAACTTCCTGCCGCCGCGCAAGGCGGGCTACGGCTGGGGCTCGGCGAATATGCCGGTGAACGTCGGCGGCGCACGGGCCATCACCGCCTGCCTGCTCTCCGACCACCCGAAGTCCAGAGAGTGGCTTGCCGATTCCATCGAGTACTTCGATGAGCGACCGATCGCTCGAATCCCGCGCCTTGACACCCGCAACGGAAGCGCCTATGATCCACTCGGGCGGCGAAACGAATGCGGACTCGGCCAAAGAGCAAGCGACCAGGGATAGCCGGCTGTGGTGTGGCGAAGGACTGGAGCGGGGACAACCCTTCGGGGCTGTCCCTGCCCCCCTCTGGTGCCCTTCGGCCTATCCCCCAATGCCTCTGAAAACTCCCGCTTGCCGCAGGCAAGCGAGTCTCTTACCTCCGAGGGCCGTTTGTCCAGCTCATGCTGAAGCAGTACGGGCTTGAGGCGACGCGGACAAGTCGCGCGTCTCACCCGCCGTTCACACTTTGGTGCGGGAGAGGAGTCCGTTGGTGACGTCCATTGCGTCACTTGGACTGCAGCTTGGGGTTCGGGCTGGCCTCCGCCAAGACCATGCTCGCGCCCTCCACAAGCCCCATCACTCTCTCCCGTACGGCCTCGGGCAGGGCCGTCCACACCTCGATGAGGTGGGCCAGCTCGGGGTGCGGCGTGGAGCCGGCGACGCCGCGGCTGGTGCAAGATTTGGTGCAAGACGGAAGCGGCGTTGCTGTAAACCCTTTGGGTCTGGCACTTGTGGCGGGCCGCCTACCGACCGGCAGTCTGTAGGTCAGGGGGTCGAATCCCCTATCCTCCACCAGGCCAAGAGGCCGATTCTCCGCAGTATGGGCGTGAGATTCGGCCTTTTGCTCTTTTGGGGCGCATCCGCCACCCACGGCTCGGGCGGGGTGCCGCCTGCAAGCGCGCGGCCAGGGAAGGCATCCGAGTGGTTCTTCTGCCTGCCCGGCAAACACCCGGACGGTACGCAAGGTAATGCCTCAGTTACGGGTGGCGGCAGTGTGTGGCGCATGTTCGTAGTGCGGGCTTCAGCCCGTCTCTTGGGCCTGCGACGGCCTAAAGGCCGCACTACAAACTGAGAAGCCCTTCCGCCGCCACCCGTTACTGAGGCATTACTACGCAAGAGATTTTTCACTTGACAGAGAGGGGCAGCATTGGTAAATTAGACTAAGACGGTCCACATTTCGTTGCGACTTCGGAGGTGTCTCGACGCCATGAACATCCTTCGCGCGACGACGGACTACGCTCTCCGGGCCTTGCTCGAGCTTTCCATTGCCCGCGAGTGCGACGTCAGTTGTGCGAAGCTAGCGAAGAGCTGCGGCACCCCGAAGACGTTCACCTATAAGGTCCTCAGGCGGCTGGTTCTCGCTGGGCTGGTGAGCGGCCGCGCTGGCCGGGCTGGCGGCTATCGGCTCGGCCGCGACCCCGCGAGCATCACCCTGCTGGATGCGGTCGATGCCATGCAGGGGCCTCTGACGGTGAGCCGGTGCGTGGTGGGGACCAAGCTGTGCCGCCGCCGCCGCGGCTGCCCGCTCTCGAAGAAATGGGCCGCGCTCCAGCAAAGCCTGGCGAACTACCTGCGCGAGATGAGCCTGGCTGACCTAGTGGGGGCGCTCGGACACCCATCCAGGGCCGGGATGCACAACGCCGTGAGGAACGCCTAGCACTACAACGCTAGAAAACATTGAAGCACTTCCTGAGTTGGGACAGTTTGATGCCTCGTAGTCTGAGTTCACGACGCCGCCGCTTGCAGTGGCCACGATCGGCCCGCTGGTTAGACTCCTGCCAGTA
>VGYW01000575.1 GCA_016872875.1 Planctomycetota bacterium
AGACCCCCTGGGATTTATCGCATTCGGCCACCGGCACGTCTCCTGGAGGCCAGCGCGGCCATTTTCCTGTTGGGGTGCCGGCGGCCCGAAAGCGGAAAATCCTGGGGGTTCGGGGGCAAAGCCCCCGCATGGCTGACCCCCGCACTTTCGACCCGAACCTCAAGAACTCGGGACGTTCCTGAAAAGTTTCGAGTTACGACCTGACCCCAAGGCGTTGACCCCAAGGCGTCCCAAGGCGTGTGCAAGGCGTGACCCCAAGGCGCCGGAGAGCACGTTGCCGAAAAGTTTCGAGTTACGACCTGACCCCAAGGCGTGCTTCGGAGTTCTCACCACAGAGGACACTGAGAACTGCACTGAGAAGAGGAAGAGGCGCTTCGGGCTGAAACCCCAAATGGCCGTCTGGGTTCTTCCGGCTTGGGTCTCTCTCTGTGCTACAAACATGCAGAATCTTGTTTTCCGGAAAGATTTTTCCTCCGCGTTTGGTTGCGGCTTGCCGCGATGGGTCTTCCTCTGTGCGCTCAGTGTTCTCTGTGGTGAGATCGGCCTTTCCCGGCTTCGGCCTGGTTCGCCTCTTCTCTGCAGACTCTCTTTGGCCCCCTCTGCGCCTCTGCGTGAGAGGCTGTTCTCCGTGCGCTCCGTGCCTCCGTGGTGGGAAGCCGGATCGCTCGACGACGACGACGAGGACGACGACGAGGACGATTAGAGGGCCGCGATCTGTTGGAGCTGGGCGAGGATGTTCATGTTGACCGGGCAGTGGCGGATGCAGCGGCCACAGCCGACGCAGGAGCGATGGCCAAACTTGGCGACGTAGGTGGCGTACTTGTGCTGGAGCCGGTTGCGCCAACGGGCGGCCTGGTCGGGACGCGGGTTGTGCCCCGAGGCGTGAAGGGTGAAGAGGGAGAACTGGCAGCCGTCCTAGTTCTTCCGCCACCCGCCGCGGCCCCGCGGCGCTTTCCCTGCCCTGCACCACGTCATGGGCGGTCGCGCCCCCCGAGACGCGGCAGCGGCAGATGCGGATAATCCGCAACTAAAGATGCTACACCCAGCCCCCCGGCCTGGCTTGTTCCGCCGGTGCCACAGACGGGGGTAGAGGTTCCAGAGCATTAAGGCGCTCTCGCTCGCCTTCAGGCGAGCGAGAGCCCGTCGCCGCGATGCCCAATGATCACAAATGAACTTGCATTCGAGGAACAAATCATGTATATATCCAGAACATGGACGACGGAATGACAACCGCTCAAGTCGCCATGGCCGTCGGTGTCTCCAAGCGGACGATCCTTCGGTGGCTACGACACGGTTTGGTGAAGGAACCCGCGCGCGATAGGCGTGGCTGGCGGGTCTTTTCCCCATTGGAGACCGCGGCTATTCGGCGATATGCGGTACGTCACGGCACTGCGATGGAGCTGGTGGGCGATGTAACGTCAACGTACGGAGTCGCTCAGGCACCAGTTGCCGTGATGGACCAGAACAAGCTCGCACCTGACTATCTTGCCTTTGATGTGCGTGTCCTCAGCGGGATGTACCGCCGCGCTCACGATCTGATGAGGGACATGGACGGTCTACAGCCACAGGAGGCGTTTGACGAACTGTTGAAGTACATTTCGCTGAAGGAGGCACTTGAGGAACACGGCTTGAACCCCTCAAGCACTTTCACGCTTGTGGGTGGGGACCAGTTGACAAGCGCGCAGGAGCAGGATGCCGCCGAATTGCGCAGGGTATTCTCTGAGCGTCTTGGCGAAATGGGGGAGGGAGCAGCCGAGCTTTGGCGCGATGCTGGGTTCCGGTTGTCGGACAGGTGCCTGGTTGCCTTGCACGAGCTTTTCGAGCCGCTGCACTTTAGCAGGATACCATTCGATCTACGGAGCGCGGCTCTGAGGGAATTCCTAGGGGCACAAACAAGGAAGTCTTTGGGGATATTCCTCACGCCAGACGACGTGGCAAGGATGATGGTGGAGTTCATGGCGCCGCGTCGCGGGGATAGGGTTTGTGATCCCGCGTGCGGGACCGGGACCTTCCTGGTTGAGGTCCTGAAGCGCTGGCAGAAGCAAGGCGCCGACTCACTGGAGCCAGGGAAGACTCAGGTGGCGGTCTACGGCGTTGACAAGAATCCCCGAATGCTCCTCCTTGCGGACCTCAACCTGCATCACACCCGCGTCTGTGCCTTCAGGTCGCAACTGGCCGACTCGCTGGCAAGAGGTGTTATCAAGCAGGGCACATGCGATGCTATTCTCACGAATCCACCCTTCGGGGTGAGCGTGAACGAGAGAGGGGGCGACCTAGCGATTTATGAGTCAGCTCGAGTGTTGGCCTCAACTGGGGTAAGGAAGGTTCCGAGCGAGGTGCTGTTTGTGGAGTTGTGCCTGCGCGCTCTCCGGCCTGGGGGAAGGCTGGGCATTGTGCTGCCCAAGAGCGTGGTGACCAACGCATCTCTTGATGGGGCGCGTCGTGTCTTTGGCAGATATGGCTATGTTCAAGCGGTGGTGGCGTTGCCCTCAGAGACTTTTCAGGCCGCTGGCACACAGACAACGACGGTTGCGCTCTTCGCGGTCAGGTACAGCGGCGGCGAAGACACGGGGGCTAGTGTTCCGATCTGTCTTTCCACGGTCTCCAATGTTGGCTATGACGCGACTGGCCGCAAACGAGACGGCAGTCAGTTGGCTGGCCTGGCAAAGCAGCTGAACGAATGTATCTCAGCTCAAAGGGCCATCGGCACATGCTCGTTGGTGGGGCCAGTCGTGAAGTCTGCGACTTTCTCTGAGTTGCCACAGTTGCTGGCACGGCGCTTTGTCAGGCACAAGACGATCCGGCTTGGAGATATACTCAGTGTCGCCACGTGCGGCCGTACGCCTCCTCGCGCGAGTTACACGACGGGTGGGCTGTTCGTGGTTAAAGTAGGGAACCTAACCGGCAACGGCATTGACTGGAGCCCCAGAGACCGTAACTTCGTCAGCCCGGCCGTATACCGGGTGAATGGCGAACGGTACCTCCAGAAAGGGGATATCCTTCTCACGGCAGCTGCACACTCCCCCATCTATATCGGCAAGAAGGTGGACATAGTGACAACGATTCCGCCCGAAGTGGGAAGCAAAGCATCATTTGTTGGCGAGGTGATGCTTCTTAGGGCAGACCAGCAGAGGGTTGATCCATTTGTTCTTCTGGCGTACCTGAGACTCCCATCTGTAACTAGGGAGATCCAGGCGATGATCCGGGGGCAGACCGCGCACCTCTACCCAGAGGATGTGTTAGGCCTCGCCATTGATGAGCGAGTGGTGAAGCCAGATCAAGCGTTGAGTCAACTGGCCGGTCTGACTCGGGACGAAGCGGAGAGATTCGCCGACCTGAATGCCCTCATGTTCAAGCAAGCAGCACTTGCCAGGTCGCTAGACACAGATTGAACGGCGCACCGATTCGATCCTGCCACGCAGTGGCTCCGGGAGCATGGGCGCGTGCTCCTCAATCCCTGGCCAGTAGAGCGCGTGCGCGAAGGCATCAGCGACTTGCCCTTGCGGCAGGCGCGCGACTGCAATGTGTGATTGTATGTTGGCCAAGACCTCGCGCTTGTTCTGGCCCGGGGGGATCTGGGCTTTGAGCAAACGCGCTGCCGCGTTACACTTGTCGATGGTTAGGTTCTGTGATTGCGAGTAATCAGGCAGGGACTTGAGGGGGTGGGGAAGCGGCCGGTCTCGGGCGGGAAACACCTGGGTCGTTATCATGTCCTGGGCACTGATCATGGACCGGTAGATGAGCAGCGGCTTCATGAGATCGAACTTGAGCTGGAAGGGCCAGAGGTTGAACGGCGCCTTGGTCTTGGATCCTTTGCGGATATTGAAGTAGTAGTCCACAACGCAATAGGCAAAACCGGGATTGGGGGAATCGACCTGCCAGATGGATGCTCGTATAGATGAGGGCTTGGCCAAGTCCGTGAAGTCAAAGAGCACGAGGTAGTAGGACGCAGGTTCAAGTATCCGGGCGGACTCGTCATCGTGCCGGATGCTGATCAGCCACTTGGAATCTTCCTTGCGGTGGATGTTTTGTGAAGAGCACTGCGGGCAAGCCATCTCGATGCTAGAGACCGCAGCGCCGCAGTCACCGCACTGCCCGAGTTGGTCAACCCTGTAGCAAGTCTTGATCTCAGCATAGCGACTGTTCGGCAGAAGCAAGTCCTTGCCCCGAGCGCCGGACCGCCCGCCGGGGAAGCCAGTCGCTACGCTCACCAGATGCTGTCCGACATAGCCCATTCGTGCTTGTGCAGTCTGGTGGGTCAGGGATGCCCACTTGTTGACTTTCTGTCTCAAGTCTATGTACAGGTCATGAATCAACCGTTCTGAGGCCTCAACTGTCCCGAGTGCATATTCCCTATCTTGCCCGCTCGAAACCATGATCGGTACTCGCCAAGTCATCAGTGGCTGATCAAGTCACGCATGGCCTGCCTCATCCAACATGGATGCGGGACAGGCGACCCTCCGGGGCACGATAGCCGACAACTCAGGGCCGCTAGCTCCTTCAGAGGGCCGCGATTTGTTGGAGCTGGGCGAGGATGTTCATGTTGACCGGGCAGTGGCGGATGCAGCGGCCACAGCCGACGCAGGAACGATGGCCGAACTTGCTGACGTAGTTGGTGTACTTGTGCTGGACTCGGTTGCGCCAACGGGCGGCCTGGTCGGGACGCGGGTTGTGGCCAGAGGCGTGGAGGGTGAAGAGGGAGAATTGGCAGCCGTCCCAGTTCTTGCGTCGTGCGCCGCGGCGGTAGGTGCCTTCGTCGGCGATGTCGAAGCAGTGGCAGGTAGGGCAGAGGAATGTGCAGCATCCGCAGCCCC
>VGYW01000576.1 GCA_016872875.1 Planctomycetota bacterium
ACTACGTGGTGTTGCCCGCGACCCTGGGGGCTTGCTTTGGTCATTGAGCATTCCGGGCTTGGAGATTGTTTGGTGCTTGGCGTTTGGCTCTTGGGATTTCCCGCATTTCGTGAGAAATGCGGGTTAGCGGCTAGGTAGACCTCAAAGGCACTTCCTTGGTACGTTGCCGGGGTGAAGCAGTCCGTTCGCAGGCAGACACACAGAAGTGATCCGACATGTAACGCCGGCGTATCCCCGTGGACAAGGAGCACCCTCGGCTTGGCAACGCTCAGCATATAGTCGAACACCCGCGTGGATCTCTTGTCCTGCGGCAGGGCGCGTTCCTCAGAAGACCAATGGTCGTACAGATTGAGTTCCAGGCAACGTAGGGGCTTCAGTGCGCTGAGGAACACCTCGAGACATTCGCGCGTTCGCGTCGTTCGACCGTGTAGCCTGCGGTGTTCCCGGAGCCACGATTGCTTGTCGCATCCCGTTGTCACCGACCAGTAGGGCCAGAAGGGCGCCGTGGACCCGGGGTTTATGCCGACCTCTGCCACTTGGCACGTCAGCGGTGAGCCCTCACACAGAAACGGACGCGATAGTGGGGCCTCCCCGGTAAGCTCGCGGATACGCGCGTCAATAGCAGCCAGTGTCACCACGAGCAACTCCTGTGTCCCGAACAGGAAGGGGTTCAGGCACCGACGGCGACCTCGAGGGGGCAGAGGACGACTTCGGCGGCGCTCTCGGGCAGGTCGTCCTGCCCGAAGCTCTCGATGTAAAGCTCAACCGCTTCCTTGAGGTTGGCGCGGGCCGATTCGATGGTCTTCCCCTGGCTGACGACGCCCAGCTCGACGCAGTGGGCGACGAACCACTTGTCCTCCTGGGCAAGAATGGCCGTGTACTTCCTGGACATGGATAGCCTCCAAATGTTTGGTTCACCCACGAGTATAGCATCCAGGAGCGGAATGTGCACGCGCAGGCTTGACCGTAGCCGCTCGCGGACATATCATGAAGCAACTCGGCCGTAGGGCACTCAGAGCGGCCCTTAGAGACTATCTCAAAAGGGTCCAGCATGTGGCACAGCCGCCCTCGGCTGTGCGCCGGAGGCCCTCCACACGCCCGCGGGCGGGCGTGCCACACATTTTGAGATAGTCTCTTGGCACAACACCCCACAAACAAGGGGACAAGGCTGGGGGCAGTTCGACCTCTTGCTCCCAAAGGGAGCACAGTGGGTAGCCGGCGGCTTCAGCCGCCGGACTCGTGCGCCAGAAGTAGGGAAGTCCCGAAGGGACGACAGATATCCGCGCCGGGCCGTCTCCCGTGGGCTACTGCCGTCCCTTCGGGACTGGGTTCTGTGTGCGCCCCATCCGGCGGCTGAAGCCGCCGGCTACCCACTGCTGTCCCGTCGGGACTGCGGTCTTGTCGCCCCTATCTGTGGGGCGTTGTACTTAGAATGCCCACCTTGGTGCGCGCGCGGGTCGGCATTCTGAGCCATTTGGCTATCAGGCTGTGTTCAGGCACGAGTCTGCCAGAATGCCAACTCCAGCGGTCCTTTTCCTGGCCATCGTCGCTGCCGGCTATGTGGGCATGCAGCTTTACATCTACTGGAAGCTGCGGGGGGCGTTGCCCCGGCGGGGGCTGTGGCGGTGGGCCGCCATCGGCTGGCTGCTGGCCGTGGGGGCAGCTTTCTTCGTCTCGCGGTCGCTCGAAGGTTGGGGGTGGCACAGGGCGGCCAGCGTGGCGGGGTGCGTGAGCCACTGGTGGGTCGCCGTCTCCTTCTGGCTCGTGGGCCTCGGGCTGGCGTCGGATGCCTGGAACCTGGCCCTGCGGCTGGCGTCGCGCTGGTGGCCCGGGGGCCGCCGGCTGCGCGTCGCGCCACGGCTGCTGGCCGGCGTCTCTGGAGCGCTCGTCGTAGTCCTGACCGGCTGGAGCCTCTATGAGCCGTGGCTGGTGACTCTTGAGACGGTTGTGATTCGCGCGCCGCAGTTGCCCGCAGGCTCTAAGCCGATTCGCGTGGTGCAGCTCGCCGACCTGCACCTCAACTCGCTGATGAGCCGCGGGCGGGTGATGAGGGTCATCGAGCGTATCCGCGAGGCCAAGCCTGACCTGCTGGTCTTCACTGGGGACTTTGCGGACGAGTCGAGCCCACACGTAGAAGAGCTTGCCAAGCTGCTGGCGGACATCCGTGCCCCGCTCGGCAAGCTCGCGGTCACCGGAAACCACGAGTTCTACCGCGGCCTCCACCTCTCCCTGCCGCTCCTGCGGGCGGCCGGCTTCCGCATGCTCCACGGCCAGTGCATCCGCCTGGCCGAGGGGCTGTGGGTGGCCGGCGTGGACGACGCGAAGGCGGCGCTGCTCGGCGCCGACCAGGAGGACCGTGCCCTCCCGCCGCGCGGCTGCCCCGACTTCGTGCTTCTCCTCAAGCACCGCCCTGACGTGGAGCTTGGCTCCTGGGGGCGGTTCAACCTCCAGCTCTCCGGCCACATCCACGGCGGACAGGTCTTCCCCGCCCGTTGGGCGCTGCGGCTCTTCTGCGACTACACGCTCGGGCGCTACAACTTCCCCGACGGCACGATCCTCTACGTCAGCCGCGGCGCCGGAACCTTCGGCGCGCCCATGCGCCTCCTCAGCCGGCCGGAAGTGACCCTCATCATCCTCCAGCCGTAGCCCCGATTTCGGGTCTTATCGTCCTCGTCCCTCGTCCTCGATCTCCTTGGCAGGTGGAAAGAGGAGTCGAGGACGAGGACGACTGTAAGAGATAACAGGGTGCCCATAGCGCATTTGCGCAGGTCGTTTGCCGCCTCCGCGGGGCTTACCCCTTGGGCCGATGATTGGCAGCTACCGTGTGGGCGCTTGGCCGGAACAGGGCCGCCCGGTGCGACGGAGATAATTGCAGAGTCATATGACTCTGCAATTATCTCTCCACGGCCCCCCCTCCCGGCCAGTGCGCGGCACGCACGCCGGTGGCCCGTCGTCGAAAGCCGGCCTCAGCTCCCGCAGCAGTTCCGACGTACAAAACCCATCTCAATGGGATGGAGGCGGGAACCTCGGCCGAGAACGCTTGCGTCCCGATCGCAGCAGATGAGGCCGTCAGACTGGCTCGCTGCGTTCGCCCCAGTGGGTGGTCAGGATCGCCAACAGGCTTGCGTGCAGTCCGCCCTTGCCGTCGCGCAGGAGCTCGTACGACCCCCCACGCGTGGGCGGCAGGGCGCGGACGTAGCCGCGCCGGATCAGCTTCTCGAGGTGCCTGCTCAGTGCTGCCTGAGACATCTTGAGGTCGCGCGTGAGGGTGGGAACGTCGAGAGCCCCACCCGCGGCCAGCCGACGCAGGACCTGGATGCGGCGCGGGTGGGTGAAGGCGGTAGCGGCGTGGAGGACGAGCCTGTGAGCCTTCGGCAGCGGTCTGGGCGGCCGGTAACCAGTGGGCACTATAGAGGCAGGGCAACCTTCGCCAGGCGCGCCCGCAGAGCAGGCGGTGATGTCACATGATTCCGTACTTGTACAAGTGTGGAATCACCTCCGCAGGCCGTCACGGAAAGCGTGGAGGCGCCCCCGCCGCGTAGGGGACGACCACGGCCCGGTGCCCAGAGACAAAGTCCGCCGCGGCGTTGCTGGACGATGCCCCGAAGCCGCACAAGTCCGTTACTGCACCCGACTGGCAGGCGCAGTAACGGATTTGCACGCGCCACCGCACGTCAACCCAATGCCTCCACTAAACGCATCTTGCTGGGGCGGGGGCTGGCAGCCACTCCGCGGCCTTACCCGCCATCCTCCGCGAGGGCGCGGCCTCACCGTCTGCCTTCCGTCGAGCCCGAGCGGGGGCGCTTGGCCGGGACAGGGGCGTCCGCTGGCACGGAGATAATTGCAGAGTCATATGACTCTGCAATTATCTTCTCAAGCCCCCATGGCGGCCAGCGCGCGGCATGCACACCGGCGGCCTCTCGGCGAAAGTCGGCCTCAGCTGCCGCAGCAGTTCCGGAACTCCCGCGAGGCTCGAGAGGACGCGCAATCGCGTCGGGCACGCGACGGTTCGCATGACCCGGACGATGAGCTCATCCATTGGCGCTCTCCTGTGCAGATGATTGCAGAGTCATATGACTCTGCAATTATCTTCTCAAGCCCCCATGGCGGCCAGCGCGCGGCATGCACACCGGCGGCCTGTCGGCGAAAGTCGGCCTCAGCTGCCGCAGCAGTTCCGGAACTCCCGCGAGGCTCGAGAGGACGCGCAATCGCGTCGGGCACGCGACGGTTCGCATGACCCGGACGATGAGCTCATCCATTGGCGCTCTCCTGCGCAGATGATTGCAGAGTCATATGACTCTGCAATTATCTTCTCAAGCCCCCATGGCGGCCAGCGCGCGGCATGCACACCGGCGGCCTGTCGGCGAAAGTCGGCCTCCGCTGCCGCAGCAGTTCCGGAACTCCCGCGAGGCACGAGAGGACGCGCAATCGCGTCGCGCACGCCACGGTTCGCATGACCCTGACGATGAGCTCATCCATTGGCGCTCTCCTGTGCAGATAATTGCAGAGTCATATGACTCTGCAATTATCTGCGCACCCACGGCCAATGTCAAGGGGCCATCGTGTAGGGGTGCGTGTAATCTCCTACGGACCAGTTTCCGCTTTTCTTCTTTGGCCGTATGTGATATAAGTGTATACGCTTATGTTATACGGAGTCCGACGTGGAAGACTCGGCCCAACGTAGCCTGGAACGCACGCGGAAGGCCCTCATGGGGAAACTCGCCTCTTGGGGGAGCTTCGTGCGAGGGTCTGTGGTGCTCATGAAGCGGCGATGCATGTATCCGCGTTGCCGCAAGTGCGCCGCGGGG
>VGYW01000577.1 GCA_016872875.1 Planctomycetota bacterium
CTTCGGGGGCTCTACGCTGGCGGGGCCTTTTCCCAGGGCTCCCTTCGGTCGCCCTGGGCTACGGCTCAAACGCCCCCATTCGGGGGCTAAACCCCAGCCCCCAGAAGATGTGGGCAAAGATCAGGGCTTCGCCCTGGGCTGCTATAGTACGCCCCTGTCGGGGCTCCGGAGTAGTTCACCAGAATTGGGGGCCATACTACCTCCGTCTCCCCTCTTCCCCTCTCCCTCTGGGAGAGGGAGCATACCCATCGACGAGCGGATGGAGCCTACCACCTGAGCAGCAGGGCCATGAAGCAAACTAGGGCGAGGCAGATGGCGAGGGTGACGAGGAAGCCGAGCCAGGATTGGGTGGAGGGCTTGACGAGGAAGAGGCCGGCGGCGGTGCAGAGGCGCCGCTCGGGGGGAACCGCCTGGTCGAGGGGAAGGACGAGCCTGGCCTCCTGGCCGATGGGGACGTAGATTTTCCTGAAGAAGCGCTCGATGACGGCGGCCCCGGGCGGGTCGGTTACGAGGCTGCCGACGATGCCGGCTAGCAGGCCAGTGAAGAGGGGTAGGCCGTAGACGGCCAGATCCGTCCAGGCGAACCCCGCCCCCGC
The DNA here is from genome assembly GCA_016872875.1 of Planctomycetota bacterium. Next base: position 597 of record VGYW01000577.1, read on the forward strand.
CGCGCGGACGAGGCCCACCTGCATGAGGGCTTGCACCAGACCGCTGTGGGCGGGGTCGGCGGAAATCCAGCCGATGGGGATGCGGGTGAGGACGAAGACGGCCGAGCCGGCGATGATGCTGGCGAAGACGCCGGGCACGTTCATCCTCCGCCAGAGGATGCCGAGGCCGACGGCGACGCCGGCCACGCCGGTGATGTTGAAGAACTCGAGGATGGCCTTGACGACGCTGCCGCGCATGAGGATGGCGACGCCCATCGCCGCCGCGATGATGACCAGGCCCGTGAGCTTTGTCACACGCACCACCCGCTCGTCGTCGGCGTCGGGGCGGATGTAGTGGCGGTAGACGTTCTGCGAGAAGAGCGCGGCGACCGTGACCTGGATGGCCGAGCCAGTGGACATCCCCGCCGCGAGCACGCACGCCAGCATCACGCCCTGGAGGACGACGGGGAGGAGCTTCTGGACGGACTCGCCGAACGCGGCGTCGGCCACTTCTTTCGTGGGCTGCGTGAAGCCCGGCGTGTGGAACAGCCAGGCGAGCCAGCAGAGGCCCAGGATGCACCAGCCCATCGTGCAGACCCGCTTGAGCATGGCGCCGTAGGTGAAGCCCACGCGCCCCTCCCACTCGGTGCGCCCCGCGCCGCACATCGTCATCAGGTGCGGCTGGGCCAGGATGCTGAACGGAGCATTGATGCAGAGAAGGACGACGGCGAGGGCCGAGAACTCTCCCTCATAGAAGAGGCTGAGGTAGCTCCCGCCCTTGTCGCGAAGGGTCTCGACCGCGCCCGACCATCCGCCGACCTCTTTGAGGGCGAGAGCCGATGGGATGGCGAGGAACGACAGGGCGACCATCATGATGCCCTGGACGAAGTCTGTGCGGATCGTCGCCACGATGCCGCCCCAGTGGCTGTAGGCCATGAAGACGCCCGTGGTGACCAGGAGGATGCCGAAGAACCAGGCGTCGGCCTCGGCGGGGGAGACGCGCGGCGGCACCTTCGCCATCATCCCCTGCACCGTGCGGGTGGTGGCGAGGAGGCAACTGGCGGCGCACACGGTCATCCCCACCGTGGCGAAGGCGGTGTAGAGCACGGCGGCGCGGCGGCTGAACCGCTCCTCGAAGAAGTCCGCGAGCGTCAGGCACCGCATCCGCCGCACCACGGCCCCGATGAGCCAGTAGAAGGGCGTGCCGAACATCCACATCCAGGAAATCCAGACGCCGGACGGCCCTGAGCGGACGGCGCCGCTCATGACGCCCGCGACGTCGCCGGGGTGGGTTCCCGCGCCGAAGGCGTGCATGACCATCATGGGCACGCCGAACTGCCGGCGGCCCATCATGTAGCCCTCGCGTCCCTTCGCCTCGCGCTTGCTCCACCAGCCGAGGGCGAGCATGCCGACGAAGTAGAGCGCAAGGACGATCCAGATGGCGTAGTGGAGGCCGAGGAAGCTCATGGGAAAGCTCCAAGCTCCAAGCTCCAAGCTCCAAGCGCCAAGCCACAAGCCTCAAGAGCTTGAAGCTTGCAGCTTGCAGCTTGTGGCTAGATTGCCAGCAGCGCGAGCATCAGGCCCACGAGGCCAAAGCTGATGGCGAGGACGAGGAGGAAACCCGTCCACGACTGGCGTGAGGGCTTCATGAGGAACAGGCCGCCCGCGGTCAGCAGCCTCCGCTCGGGGGGCAGGCACTCGTCGAAGGGCAGGTCCAGCTTCGCCTCCTGGCCGATGGGGGTGTAGATTTTCTTGAGGAACGTCTCCACGGCCTCGGGCTTCGGGCGGCGCGTGAGCAGGCTGCCGACGATGCCGCCGAGGAAGCCCGTCAGGAGCGGCAGAGCCGTCACCGTGAACCGGCTGCACACCAGGATGTCCTTCCCCACGCTGTCCTTCGCCCAGTCCAGGATGCCGCGGCGCGTGAGCTGGTGCAGCAGGGAGGCGTCGGGTGTCCAGGTGCGTGCGCCATCGGCCACGGAGAGCAGGCCGGCCCTGACGAGGCCCTCCTGGCTCCACCCGATAACGTGGCGGGTGAGGAGGAAGGAGGCGGCGGCGAGGACGATGCAGCCGAAGACGCCGCCGGCGTTCATCCGCCGCCACAGGATGCCCATCGCCGAGGCGATGCCGATGAAGGACATGATGTTGACGTAGTCGAGGATGGCGCCGACCACGCTGTGGCGCAGGTAGATGGCGGCCCCCGTCGCTGCCGCGATGATCGCCAGGCCGGCGAGCTTGGTGACGTGGACGCAGCGGTCGTCGTCGGCGTCGGGGCGGATGTAGCGGCGGTAGATGCTCTGCGAGAACAGGCCGGCGACCGTGACCTGGATGGCCGAGCCGGTAGACATTCCGGCCGCCATCACGCATGCGAGCATAAGGCCCTGGAGCACGGGGTTGAGGAGCCACCGCACCGAGTCGCCGAACGCCGCATCAGGCTGCACCCGCTCTCCAGTCTTGAAGAGGAACACCAGCCACACGAGGGCCAGGATGCACCAGCCCATCGTGCAGATGCGCTTGAGCACGTTGCCATAGGTGAAGCCCATGCGGCCCTCCCACTCGGTCTTGCCCGCACCGCACACCGTCATCAGGTGGGGCTGGGCCAGCATCGAGATCGGCGAGTTGATGCACAGCAGCAGCACCGTCGCCAGCGGAAACGTCTTCCAGTCGAACAAGCTGAGGAACTTGACCTGGTCGGTGCTGCGCTCCTTCAGCGTGGCGGTCGCGCTGCACCAGCCTCCCACCTCCGGCAGGGCGAGGGCGGCAGGGATCGCCATGAAGGACAGCACGATGATCATCAGCCCCTGCACGAAGTCCGTGCGTATCGCCGCGATGATGCCGCCCCAGTAGCTGTAGACGAGGAAGACGGCGGTGGTGGAGAGGAGGATGCCGTAGAACCAGATGTCGGCCTCACGCCTCGGCAGGCCGCGGGCGGCCCAGGCGGGCGCCTTCTCCTCCGCGGGCTTCGCGGTCTCGGCGGCGGGGGTGGCGGCGGCCTTCGCGGCGGGTGCGGGCGCGACCTCGCTCACCTCGGCCTTGCCCATCATCCCCTGCATCGTGCGCGCGGTGGCCAGGAGCATGCTGGCGGTGGCGACAGTCATGCCCACGGTCGCCATCGCCACGTAGAGGATCGTCGCGGCCTTGCCGAACCGCTCCTCGAAGTAGTCGGCGAGGGTCAGGCACCGCATCCGGCGGATGATCGGCGCGATGAGCCAATAGAACGGCGTGCCGAACATCCACATCCAGGAGACCCAGATGCCGGAGGCCCCCGATTTCACCGTGGCGCTCATCACCCCCGTCACGTCGCCCGGGTGGGTTCCCGCCCCGAAGGCGTGCATGACCATCATGGGCACGCCAAACTGGCGCTTGCCGAGGAGGAACCCCTCGCGCCCCTTCGCCTCGTGCTTGCTCCACCAGCCGAGCGCGAGCATGCCGATGAAGTAGAGGATGACGACGATCCAGATGGCGTAGTGAAGGCCGAGAATTTCCATGAGAGGCCCCTAAGAAAGCTGCGAGCGGCGAGCCACGAGCCACGAGCCAGAGGACGAAGAAAGCGGCGAGCCGCGAGCCACGAGCCGCGAGCGAAGAAAGCCGGAAGAAAGAACATCCCAAAGCACGTGGAAACGCTCCTCACGCTCCCTCACGCGTTAGGTCGCCCTCGATGCGGGCGATCAGGCCATCGAGTACCCGAGCGGCTTCGTCGTACATCGCGAGCAGCCGCTGGGCATCCTGCTGCTTGAGATACCCAAGGCGGTAGGCGAAGGTCAGAAGGTACCCCGCCTCGTCCAGGGACGTCTCCGCCCGGTTGAGGAACGCCAGATAGTCCCGTTGTGTTCTGCGACCGCACCCCTCGACGATGTTCGTGGGTGCTGAGAGCGCCGCGCGCCGAACCTGCGATGTGAGGCCATACAGCTCCTCACGTGGGAAGGGGCGAGTTCCCTTGTAGACCTCGAAGGCGAACGCATCGCACTTCTCCCACGCCTTGATCTTCCTGTAGTCCTTGCCCATCGCTGGACCTCCTTGCAGATGCCTTGTTCGAGGCTCGCGGCTCGTGGCTCGCGGCTCGACGCTTCTTCGTCTTCCCGGCTCGCGGCTCGTGGCTCGCGGCTCGACGCTTCTTCGTCTTCCCGGCTCGCGGCTCGTGGCTCGCGGCTCGACGCTTCTTCGTCTTCCCAGCTCGCGGCTCGTGGCTCGCCGCTCGACGCTTCTTCGTCTTCCCGGCTCGCGGCTCGCGGCTC
>VGYW01000578.1 GCA_016872875.1 Planctomycetota bacterium
CGGTGCGGGAACCCAGGCTGCCGCTGCACCCGGGGCGAGAAACACCCAGCGCACTATCTCACGCGTAAGGTGGGGCGCAAGACCCACTCGCTCTACATTCCCGTGGCCCTTGTCGAGGACGTGCGAGCGTGGAATCAGGAGTTTCGCCGGCCGAAACGGCTCGTGAGCGAAATCTGCGAAAGGCAGCGGAAGGTCGTCGCCGCCGCCTTCTGCCCCCAACTCCTCTCCCTCCTCGCAACGCGCCGCCCCGGCGATATGGCCAGCCTCCGCCCCCGCTGCACTGCCGACCCGCCTCCTCCCCAGCCCGCCCCGCCCACTGGCCGCCAAACCTCTGGACTCTTCATGTCTGGCCTCTGAGCCGGGGGCTTGCTTCTGCGCAGGGCTTCAGCTATCATGATTCTTGGAGGCCTGTCCTCTGATGCCTCGGTGAGCCCCCGTGTCCGCCCCCTTCAGTGCCCGCGACATGACTGTGTTCGAGGCCGAGCTGCGCCGCCGCGTGCGCGGCGAGGTGGCCTTCGACCCCGGCTCGCGCGCCCTCTATTCCACCGCCGCCTGCATCTATCGCGTGCCGCCAGTCGGGGTCGTGGCGCCCCTCGACGCCGACGACGTGCTCGCAGCCGTGGCCCTCTGCCGCGCACACAGCATCCCCATCACCCCGCGCGGCGCAGGCTCCGGCCTCGCAGGCCAAGCCCTCGGCGACGGCCTCGTCCTCGACTTCACAGTCCACATGAACCGCATCCTCGACATTGTGGAGGGGGATGCGACGCGGGACGGGGGACGCGGGACGGGGGACGCGGGGCCAGTGCCGCGTGCCGCGTGCCGCGTGCCACCTGCCGCCTGCCATCTGCCGACTGCCTATGCCTGGGTACAACCCGGGCTCATCTGCGACCAGCTCAATGCCGCCCTCGCGCCGCGCGGCCTGTGGTTCCCGCCCGACCCGTCGAGCTCCGCCTACTGCTCGCTCGGCGGCATGATCGCCAACAACTCGGCCGGCTCGCACTCCGTGAAGTACGGCTCGGTGATTGACTGGGTGGAGGAGCTGGACGTCGTGCTGGCGGACGGGACGTCGGCCCGCCTCGGCCCTTACGCCCTCGACGGCCCGCCGTGGCAGCGGCTCGTGGCCCAGGAGACGCGCGAGGCGCAGCTCCACCGCGACCTGCGCCTCATCCTCGAACGCCACCCCGACCTCATCCGCGACCACCAGCCGCGCACGACGAAGAACTCGGCCGGCTACCGCCTCGAGCGCGTCATCGAGAACGGCGCGCTCAACCTCAGCAAGCTCATCTGCGGCTCGGAGGGCACGCTGGCAATCGTGCTCGCGGCCAAGCTGCGCCTGGCTCCGCTGCCCCGCGCCCGCCGTGAGGCCCTCCTGCACTTCCCCGACCTCGCCGCCGCGGGCCGCGCCACGCTCGAAATCCTCCCCTTCGGCCCCAGCGCCATCGAGCTCCACGAACGCCACGCCGTGGACGTCATCCGCGCGGGCCGCCCCGAGCTGGCCGACCTCTTGCCACGCCCAGGCGAGAGCCAGCTCCACGTGGAGTTCGACGCGGCCTCCGAGGAAGAGGCGCGCGACGCGCTCGCCCGCATGCGGGCGAAGGTCTGCGGCGAGCTCAACCTCGCCTCCCGCTGCATCGAGCCCGCCTCGGCCGACGAGGCCCGCCGCCTCTGGGCCATCCGCAAGGCCACTCTCCCACTCCTCTACAACCAGCCCGGACCCAAGCGCATTGTCTCCTTCATCGAGGACGTCACCGTTCCCCCCGGCCAGATTCCCGCGTTCATCGAGCGGCTCCAGGCCACGCTCGACCGCCACGGCCTCCAGGCGGCCATCTACGGCCACGCCGCCCAGGGCAACTTCCACGTCAGGCCGCTTCTCGACCTCCACGACCCGGCCGAGGCCGCCAAGATGCGCGCCGTGGCCGACGAGGTCTTCGACCTCACCATCGCCCTCGGCGGCACCACCAGCGGCGAGCACGGCGACGGCCTTGCACGCACCGAGTACCTCGCACGGCTCTACGGCCCGCTCCACCACCTCTTCGGCGCCGTCAAGCGCACCTTCGACCCCGAGAACCTCCTCAATCCCGGCAAGAAGGTGCCCGATCCCCGCCGCGGCTGCTCACTCACCAGCCACCTTCGCTTCGATGGCGCAGTACTCCCTGTTGCTGAAAGCTCGCCCTCACCCCGTTCGAGGGCGGGCGTAGCGACACGCGGCTGGTGGCACAGGCCTCTGGCCTGTGGCCCACAGGCGGGACGCCTGTGCCACCAGCCGCCCGTCCCCACGCCTTTCCGCAAGAAGGACGCAATAGAGGACAGGCCCCTCTTGTGCTGGGGCGCGGGGGGCCCCGCCGCCGAGGCCGAGCGCTGCCACGGCTGCGCCACCTGCCGCGCTCCGATACTGGGCGGGGCCTCTGTGCCCCGCGACCGCATGTGCCCGGTCTTCAAGGCGCTCGGCACCGAGGAGTCCTCGCCCAGGGCAAAGGCCAATCTTCTCCGCGAGATCGCCGCCGGCCGCCTCACGGGCGACGAGGCGGCCCGCGCGCTCGCCCGCCTCTCCGACCTCTGCCTCCTGTGCGAGTCGTGCAAGGCCGATTGCCCATCCAAGATCAACGTGCCCAAGCTCATCCTCGAGGCCAGGGCCCGCCTGGCCACCGAAGGCCGCCGCACGCGGGGCCAGTGGCTCTTCACGCGGCTCGACGCCCTCGCCCGCCTCGCCCGGCCCATCGCCCCAATCGCCAACGCCGCCAACCGCCTGAGGCCCGCGCGCTGGCTCATCGAGAAGCTCGCCGGCCTCGACCATCGTGCCCCGCTCCCCCCCCTCGCCCGCCGCTCCCTCCGCCGCAGAATTGCGGATTGCGGATTGCGGATTGCGGATTTGCGGCCAGGCCTTCCCTCCTCTGTCCGCCAATCCGAAATCCGAAATCCGAAATCCGAAATTGTCTATCTCCCCGACACCTTCGCCGAGGTGAGCGACCCCACGATCGGCGAGGCCCTCATCCGCCTCCTGGCCGCCGCAGGCATCAAGACCCTCATCCCGCCCCTCGAAGGCTGCGGCATCCTCGCCATGTGCTACGGCAACATCGCGGCCGCGCGGAAGACCATCCGCCACAACATCGAGGCGCTCTCTGCCAAACCGGGAATCGTCATCCTGACCACCGAGCCCACCGCGTACCTCTGCCTGCGCGAGGCCTACGCCGACTTCGTCCCAGACGACGCCGCGAGGGAAGCGGCCGCCCGCACCCACGACGCCCTCGACTACCTCCTCGCCCTCCGCAACGACGGCCGCCTCAAGCTCGACCTCCGACCCGTCGGGCGCACCCTCGCCTACCATCTTCCCTGCCACGCCCGCGCCGCGGGCATCGGCGGCGCGGCGCTCAAGCTCCTCGCCGAAATCCCCAAGCTCCGGATTGTTCCCCTCAACGAGGGCTGCTGCGGCCTCGCCGGCTCCGCCGGCATGCGCCGCGACACCTACGGCCTCTCGATGCGCATCGGCGCCCCCCTCTTCGAGAAGATTCGCGCCGAGGGCATTGACGGCTCAGTCACCGAGTGCTCCGCCTGCCGCCTCCAGCTCCACCACGGCGCCGGCAAGCCCTCCTACCACCCACTCCACCTCCTTGCCCACTCCGCCTTCGGCACCCCATTGCCGAGTGTGGCGTCGGCAAGATGACATTGGAGTTGCGCACATGCTGACGGCGGGCGCGGGGTGTGTGGAGACTACGCCGCGTCTGGGTGTGCACCTGGCGGGCGACGTGGGGGCGCACAGGCCCGCCGAGGGGATTCTCGACCCGCTCTACGCGAGGGCGCTCGCGGTCAGCGACGGGAGCCGCAAGGTCTGCTTCGTCTCCGCCGACCTGACGATCATCCCCATCCGCGAGGCATTCGCCCGCGGCGGCCACGAGGTCAGCACCTCCACCTGGGCCAAGCTCCCCCCCGAAGCCCTCGACACCATCGTGGCCGCGGCGGCCGGCCTCCTCCGCGAGCTCCTCTGAGCCCGGCCATCAACGTGCGGCAGCCCCTCCTTCCGTGAGGAGAACGCACTGCTGTGGGTGGGGGCCAACGAGGATTTCACACTTGTACAAGTGTGGAATCCCCGTCAGCGGCCACGCGCGATGGCCGCCGCGGAGCATCGGGGCCGGCACGGGCGCGCCCAGGTCAGAGGACTCAGAGCCGGCGCTTGGCGAGCTTCACGTCGCCCGTGCGGGTCACGTAGCTGAGGAGGATGGTGCGGTCGTCGGGGTGGATGTGAATGGAGTGGAAGGAGCGGGCGCCTCGGCGTTTCACAAGCTCGTCAATGAGCGACTGGAAGGTGGGAAGGCGCAGGCCGTAGTCTCGGTAGACCGGCCGCGCGATGGCCTCGAGGGAGAGGAGCAACTGCCCGAGGTCGCCCTCAATCTTCGTGCGGTCTTGAAACTGCGGGAAGTCATAGGTCCGCCAGTTGGCCCTGGCGTGGCGGATGCGGCCGAAGTGCTCGGCGAGGTCGGGCCAGCGCTCCTGGGCGACGGCCTCGGCCTCCCAGCCCTCGACGAAGCCGCCGCCGTGGCCCACGATGTGCGCGCGAAGGAGGTCGCGCGCCGCGTGGAATAGCCCGGCGAAGAAGTCGAAGTCAAAGGTCGGGTTGAAGTAGTTCTCGATCGCGCGCGAGAGCCAGTGGGCGGAGGTCGTCATCCACTGCTTCCTGGTTGAAGGCGTCGCGCGGTACCGGTTGGCCCCGCGGCGGAGCGCGGCAAATGCGGCGTCGCTGTAGAGCACTTCGCCGTATTGCAGCGCCGCCAGGTCCACGGGGCACCCGTCGCGCAATTGG
>VGYW01000579.1 GCA_016872875.1 Planctomycetota bacterium
ATCCACCCATTCATCCATCCATCCTCGCCAACATGTGCGCAAGACGCGCACGAGTCACGACGGAAGGTTCCATTCCCCTGTAGTGCGGCCTTTAGGCCGTCGCAGGCCCAGGAGACGGGCTCAAGCCGCACTACGAACATGCGCCACATGCCGCCGCCACTCGTGCCTGAGGCATTACCCGCCTAGCCCGGTTTCTCGCCAGACCGGCCCCCTGGAAGGGGGATACGCCACCATTCTGTCATGCTGAGCTTGTCGAAGCACCTTTCAGGGGGGTAGGCCCCGGCGACACAGTGTACTCCGTCACGCCACCCGCCTTCCCTGAAAGGTTCCTCGACAGGCTCGGAATGACAGGGTTGTTCGCTCGCTCCCACAGGAGGCGGGTAGAGTCGAGGTGTGGCGCGGTGGTCTAGAAGAAGCCTATCCGTTGGCCGGCCCTTTCGTCTGTCGGTGCCTCACTAGCTCCACCGTGCTCCGTTTCCGCCCCCCGCTCATCGAACCGGACGTGCGGATTTCCCGCATCCGGCTCTCGGACAAGGCGGCCACGCGGGCACCCGACTGGCAGGAGCGACAGTTGCCAGGCGGGACTCTCACCCCCGCTGAAGACCGGTGCCTTTTCGCGGCACACTGAGGAATCCGGGCTAGGCCCTCTGGCAGCGCGAGCAGTAGTCGAAGAAGCCGATCCGCTCGAGGTCCTGGTGGAGGTGGTGGCGCTCTTCGAGCGTGAGGTCGCGCAGGGGGGGACGCACCGGGCCGCAATCCACGCGGATCATCTTCATCACGGCCTTGAACGCGGGCAGGCCGCCGTGGCGCAGGAGCGTCTGGATCATCACCACGGCGCGGAGCTGCTCGGCCCGAGCCGTCGCCAGGTCGCCCTGCTCGAACGCCTCGATGACGCGGCGGTAGACGGGTGCGGCGAAGTTGTAGGTCGTGCCCACCGCCCCCTTCGCGCCGAGGACGAGCGCCGAGAGGAGAATCTCGTCGCGCCCGAAGAGCATGTCGAACCGCCCGCCGCGCAGGCTCAGGCACCGATGATAGTCCATCAGGTTCTCGTAGGTGAACTTGGCGCCCGCGAGGGTCGGGATGCGGTCGGCGCCGCGCTCGAGCACGTCGGCCGCGGGGATGCTCACGCCGGTCATCGAGGGGATGTGGTAGTAGTAGAAGGGCAGGTCGGGCGCGGCTGCCGCCACCTCCCCGCACCAGGCCACAAGGTCGTCCACATTGGCGGGCTTGAAGAAGCAAGGGGCCATTGCGCCGATTGCTCTCGCCTTGATCTTCTGCGCGTGCGCGGCGAGGGCCTTGGAGTCCTCGATGCACGTGTGGCCCACGTGGATGATCGTCGCGAAGTCCTCGGGGGCCGTGGCCTTCCAACGCTCGGCTACCGCCATGCGCTCAGGCACTGTGAGCGACAGGCTCTCGCCCGTTGTCCCGCACACGAAGGCCCCGCGCGCGCCGCTCAGGTAGAGCGAGTCGGCCTGCGCCTCCACCTTGTCCAGGTCCAGGCTGCCATCGGCGTGGAACGCCGTGAACGGCGCGGCGACCAGGCCAGTGATGTGCTCGGCCATTGAGGTTCTCCAATAGAGGAAGCGGATGAATGGATGAATGGATGGGTGGATGGGTGTCAGGCAATCATCCATTCATCCAATCATCCAATCATCCAATCATCCCCTTCGGCTGCGGCCAGTGGCCGCCTTGAGCTACTTCCTCTCCGCCCGCTTGTAGTCGGCGAGGGCCTTGGCGAGGGCGTCGGCGGCCTTGGCCGCGAGGTCGGCGACGGCGCCGCTCATGGCCTCGGTGAAGGCAGCCGTGGTCTTGGCCTTCGCCTCGCGGCTGGCCGCGAAGCGCTCGGCGAGGAGCACCGTGCTGTCGTCGGCCTGTTTGAGGATGAGCTCGACCTCGCACTCGGCGAGCCAGCGCGGGTCGCGCTGGACCTCGTCGAAGCGGGTGAGGCGGCCGTCGAGCAGGAGGTCAGGGCGGCGGACCAGGCGGTCGTCGAGCACGACGCGCGCGACGCCCGCGGCCTCGACGCTGCGGCGCAGGACGGTGGTGAGCATCTCGGCGGGGGCCTCGATCCAGCGTTGGGTCTCGTGGTAGCCGGCGTCCAGAGCGCCCTTTCGGAACAGGATGCGGTCGCGGTAGCGCGGCGCGGCGGCGAGCGTGCGGACGGCCAGGATGGCGTCGGCCGGCTTCGCGCCCGCCCGCGGCTCGAGCTTCGGCGGGTCCACGCTGTAGTAGCGGATGGGCGTGAAGGGGCGGGAGAGGAGGGTGCAGCCCGCAAGGAGAAGGGCGAGGGCTGGGACAAGGCAGAGGGTGGTTCTCATGGGTTTCCTCTCTTGCCGATTTCCGATTTCCGATTTGCGATTTTTGATTTCAGAAAAAGCGCCCAGAGAGGAACCCCCCAAGGGCTTCTCTGAAATCGAAAATCGGAAATCGCAAATCGCAAATTTCATTGGCCGCCCCTCCTTCCACGGAAGATGGCGGAGGGGTCGCGCTCGAGGGTGTCGAGGAGGTCGCGGGCCGAGCGGAGGGCCTGGTCGAGGTCGTCGAGGGTGCGGACGAGGTCGCGCTCGATGCTGGTGAGGGAGCGTCGGACGTCGTCGCGAGCGGCGGCGAGTGTCTTGGCGGACTCGCCGACGGCCTCGGCGCCCTTTCCGAGCTTGTCGGCGGCCTCGCGGATGCTCTTGGTAGTGGCGGCGAGCTCCAGGCCATCGAGCTGCTTGTCGGCCTTCGCGAGGGCCTCGTTGAGACGCTTGAGGACGTCGGCCAGCGGCTTGCGGTTCTCCTCGATGGCGGCGCGTGCGGCGTCGAGGAGCTTCCCGGCGCGGTCCGCGGTGGCGTCGGTGGCGGCCTGGAGCTTGTCGGCGGCTCCTGCGGCCTTGGCGATTGCCTTCTCGGCCTCGGCCTGGGTGGAGCGGAGCGCCTTGTCGAGCGAGGCGGCCAATTCGCCGCCGCGCGCTCGGATGTCTTCGACTGCCCCCTTGGCGCTTGCGAGGACCTCCTCGGCGCGGCGGAAGAGGTTGGGGATGTCCTCCGGCTTGACCTTCGAGAGCACGGTGTCGAGCCGCTTGATGAGCTCAGTGACCCTCGTGAGGGCGAGCGGGACGGTGTCGGCGAGGGTCTCCTCAAGGTCGGCCATGACCGAGGCCCGGACGGGGATGACGTCCTCGTCGGGCCTCAGGAGCGGGGCCTCGACGTCGGTGCCGCCCGAGAGGTCAATCACGTAGGGGCCGAAGAGCGAGAGGAGGCTGTAGCGTGCCTTGACGCCGCGGCGGAGCGTGACCTTGGTGGGGTCAACGCCGATGGTGACGCCGACCTTGTTGGCGGGGGTGACGCGGAGGTCGAGGACCTTTCCGACAGTGACCCCGCGGTAGCTGACGCGTGAGCCTTCGGCGAGGCCGGCGATGGTCTCCTCGAACTCGATGTAGTAGCGGTCGAGCCGCTGGCGCCGGAAGCCCGTGAGGGTGAGGACGACGACGGCGATGATGACGATGACCGCCGTCAGGAAGACGCCCACTTCGAACTTCTGTCGCTTGGTAGCCACGGTGGTTCCTCAGCGTTCGTTTGCCTATCGCGCCGCCCCACGGACAGGGGCACGGGGTCCCGCCAGCGTCGGCATCTTGCTCCCGAAGGGAGCACATTGGGTTGCCGGCGGCTTCAGCCGCCGGGCTCGCGCCCCAGAACCACCCGAAGTCCCGAAGGGACGACAGAAAAACATTGGCGAGCCGCGCCCTGTAGTTCTGCCGTCCCTTCGGGACTGGCCCTCGGGTGGCGCCTGATCCGGCGGCTGAAGCCGCCGGCAACCCACTGGCGTCCCTTTGGGACTGCCGAGATCAACCACGCAGACCGTGTGTCTCCTTGGTTCCTGGGCGGTACAATCACTGCGGTTCATCCTGGAGTCGAAAGAAGCGGCGCACCTCGGGGTCGGTGGAGCCGGCCACGGCGCCCAGCGGCCCGAAGAAGCGCACGGTGCCGCCCGCGAGCATCAGCACGCGGTCGGCAATCATGCGGATGGAGTCGAGGCTGTGGGTGACGGCGACGACGGTGATGCCGAGCAGCTCGCGGAGGCGGAGAATGAGCTGGTCGAGTCCCGCGGCGGTCACGGGGTCGAGGCCGGCCGACGGCTCGTCGAAGAAGACGAGCTCGGGGTCGAGCGCGAGGGCTCGCGCGATGGCGACGCGCTTGCGCATGCCGCCCGAGAGGTCGGAGGGCATCTTGTCCCCCGCGTCCGCCAGGCCGACCAGGCTGAGCTTCAGGGTGACGAGGCCGGGGATGAGCTCCTTGTCCACCGCCCGCTCGCGCATGGGGAGCGCGACGTTCTCCGCCGCGGTGATGGAGTTGAAGATTGCGCCCGACTGGAACGACACGCCGAAGCGCGAGCGGAAGCAGTCGAGCTCGTCCTCCTCCAGCTTCGTGATGTCCTGGCCCCAGAGTCGGACGACGCCGCCGCGCGGGCGCATGAGGCCGATGAGGTGGCGGAGGAGCGTGGTCTTGCCGCAGCCGCTCGTGCCCACGATGGCCATGATCTCGCCGGGGCGCACCTCGAAGGTCACGTCCTCGAGCACCCTCAGGGAGTCGTACTCCGCCACAAGGTTTTCCACTTCGATGACGGGCTGCATCGCGGTCCGTCCCGCGTCCCGCGTGCCGCGTGCCCAGAGAAGAGCAAAGCCCCGCCGCCTTTCGTCTGGGCACGCGGCACGCGGGACGCGGCACGCATCCTCACACAAAGAAGAAGAACACCGCAAAGACCATGTCGGCCACGATGATGAAGAAGATGTCCATCACCACGGAGCG
>VGYW01000580.1 GCA_016872875.1 Planctomycetota bacterium
GCTCTGGTTCAGAGCATCTCCCATGCCTATGCTGAGGGAGGTAAAAGGGTTCCTCTGACCACTACATATTGTAGCTACCCACAAGGAATCCGGAAGAGCCTGTTGTTTATACTGAGGCGGCGGATTACTATCCTAAGGAGCGAGAGAAGGACTTCATCCTCTCCTTGGCTCCCCGGAAGGACGACGATAGTATCGACAAGCTGGCGAGGCTTCTTCAAGCCACTGGGGCGAGAGAAACGCTCGTACTTAAGGAATTCAAAGGTCGTTTCAGAGAGGATCTACCAACGGCCCTCATATTCATCCTGGGTTACGAACCATCACGGGCGATTGGTCTGTTGGAGGCTTACCGCCCGAGTCTGGTGATCCCGTGCTATTCGGAACCGCCGGCGGCCCGTCTGAAGTGGAGGATGAAGTTCTCGATTGACCTTCACGAAAGGTTTCATGTCTTTGACCAATTTCCGCGCGCGAGGGAGCCGCAGATAATCAAGACCTTTTCCCTCCACGAGATTCTTGACAAACTCGAGGAGATCTATGAGTCTGATCTCAATGGGCGGGTCCTTTACGAGACCCACAATGTTGCCATTAGCCCGCAGTGCAGCAAGATGCAGGCAATAGCCACGTATCTTTTCTGCCAGTCGCACCCGGACGTGCAGGTTGTGTTTTGTCTGCCAGGGAGATACAATCCGCTACGCTATTCCGAAGGCATCGGTGATACGTGGGTGGTCCCGCTATAGCATCCGGCTGTCTTGTGGCTGACGCGGGCCCTTCCAGGAGGCAAGCACGGAACCTCCCTTGCCTCCCGTAGGTCAGGGTCTTCAGGGCTGCGATCAACAGTGGTGGGCGCCGGGTTCTACCCAAAAGGCCGCCCGCCAGAAAGAGCAGAAGGTCACGGGCATCGAACTCCTCATCCTCAACCGCCGCTGAGGACCCCGACGGCCGGTGCCTCGGCTCGGGCGGGCCGGGCGGCGCGCCGCGGGGCAGTGTAGCGGGCGAAGGGGAATTGGATGGTCCTCTTCAGGCGCCCGCTCCGCTTGGCGATGGCCTCCAGCCGCTCGTAGACCACGCCATCGAAGTACCGCTCGCCGCACTGGCGGCAGACCCGCGCGGGAACGCCATCCACGTAGATCGTCCGGCCCATGTAGTGGAAGTCGGTGAGGATCACCCGCTGCTCCACCGTGCCATCGCAAAACTCGCAGGTCATCGCAGCCTTGGTTCGCATAGTTCCAAGTATACCAAGCCGCAAGCCGTCTGCAAGGCCGACCCGCGATCGCAGTCAGCCACGCGGGGCACGGTCCCGCCGCCCGCCCCTGGAAGGTCATCGAGCTTCAGTGGAAGTACTGCGGACACTACGCCGTGACCAACGACCAAAAGGCCGCCCGCCAGAAGGAGCAGAAGGTCACGGGCACCGAACTTCTCATCCTCCGCCGGGGCTGAGGAGACCCCGGACCTGGCCGCCTCCTGTCTGTATCACCCATAGGCAGAGAAAGTGATGCAGTATGGGAAGGAAGGCCACAGAAGCCCGTGAATCGCCAAAGCGCCATACTTGATCAACCCTGAGGGGGGAGAAATTGATCAAGTATTGCCGGAAAGGCCGTGGAGCCGCCCGGATCGCCAAAGCGCCATACTTGATCACCCCAGGGCGTGATCAAGTATGGCGGCAGGGCGTCTGGTTTTCCAGACAATGAGCCAGGTGAGCGCCGGGGACGCGGAGCATACCCGTGGGGCGCATGCGATGCGAGGCCCGTCGCCGTTTGACCCGCCGGGCCGGTTCGCTATGCTATATTCACTGGCGTGGCACGGCTGACTTGCGAGCGTACCCTTTCGGCCCGAGCAGGGCCTTGCCCCCTCTCCCTCGGGGAGAGGGCTCCTGCTCAGGCTGGCGCCGGCACACAGGGCGCCTTGCCCCCTCTCCCTCGGGGAGAGGGCCGGGGTGAGGGTGCTTGTGGCTACGCCGGCCTCGCGGAAGGCACCCTCACCCCGGCCCTCCCCCCAGGGGGGAGGGGGGAAGGCCCATCTCGCGGAGCGCTGGCTTGCCAGCCGTGTCTTCGCGCCAGGACCGTCAGGCCGCAGCAGGAGCCGTCCGAATGCCGAAAATCACGTTCATGGGGGCCGGGAGCACGATCTTCGCGAAAAACGTCCTCGGCGATGCGATGCTGACCGAGTCGCTGCGCGACTCGCATATCGCGCTCTACGACATTGACGCGACGCGGCTCGAGGAGTCGAAGCTGATGCTCGACACCCTCAACGCGAACACGAACGAAGGCCGCGCGAAGATCACGGCGCACCTGGGCGTGGAGAACCGCCGCAAGGCGCTCAAGGGCGCCAACTACGTCATCAACGCCATCCAGGTGGGCGGCTACGAGCCGAGCACGGTCATTGACTTCGAGGTGCCGAAGAAGTACGGCCTGCGGCAGACCATCGCCGACACGCTCGGCATCGGCGGCATCTTCCGCGCACTCCGCACCATCCCCGTCATGCTCGACTTCGCCCGCGACATGGAGAAGGTCTGCCCCGACGCCTGGATGCTGAACTACACGAACCCGATGGCGATGATCACGGGGGCGGTGCTGCTCGGCACGCCCGTGAAGATCGTGGGCCTGTGCCACTCGGTGCAGGGCTGCGCGGAGGGGCTGCTCCGCCACGTGGGCCTGCGCGACCAGGTGAAGAAGCTCCAGTGGAAGATCGCCGGCATCAACCACCAGGGCTGGCTCCTCGAGATCACCGACGGCGGGGTGGACCTGTATCCCGAGATCAAGCGCCGCGCCGCCGCCATGAACGAGGCCGCCCGCAAGAAGGGCGCCAAGAAGCACTGGGACATGGTCCGCTTCGAGCTGATGCTCAAGTTCGGCTACTACGTCACCGAATCGTCCGAGCACACATCCGAGTACCAGCCCTACTGGATCAAGAGCACGGCGCCCGAGCTGATCGAGGAGTTCAACATTCCGCTCGACGAGTATCCGCGCCGCTGCATCGCCCAGATAGCGGGCTGGAAGAAGCAGCGCGACGAAATCGTCGCCAACAAGGCCCTCACCCACCGCAAAAGCCACGAATACGGCTCGTACATCATGAACGCGATGGAGACCGACGTGCCGCTCCGCGTCGGGGGCAACGTGCTGAACACCGGCCTCATCACCAACCTGCCGCGCAAAGCCTGCGTCGAGGTCGCCTGCATGGTGGACCGCAACGGCGTCCAGGGCACCCACGTGGGCGACCTGCCGGAGGTCTGCGCCGCCCTCAACCGCACCAACATCAACGTCCAGCTCCTCACCATCGAGGCCGCCCTCACGGGCCGCCGCGACGCCATCTACCACGCCGCCTACCTCGACCCCCACACCGCCGCCGAGCTGACCCTCGACCAGATCAAGAGCCTCTGCGACGACCTCATCGAGGCCCACGGCCCGATGCTGCCGGCTTACAGGTGAGCGTGCCTCACTTGCTCGCGGCGGGGGCGAGATAGTAGACCTCGGCTTTCTGGGGAGCAAGGACGCGGCGGAATCTGCGGAGCATGGCAGGGGTGAACCGGTCCTTGTTGCCGAGTGTGACCTTGTGCCACTGGGCGTCGTCGCGCATCATCACGGTGTAGGGGCTGTCGGGCACGGCGAGCGAGAGGTCCACGGTCGCCGGCGTCTCCTCCCAGTTGATGAGGAAGAGGAAGCGCTCCCAGTCGCCCTTGGCGAGGAGCGCCGCGTCCACGTGCTTGCCGTAGCGGGCCAGCTTGAAGGCCGCCTTATCCCCGAGCGTGATGTCAATGAGGGCGAGGAGCTTGGCCATGAAGGCATCGTCGCCGGCCACCTCAAGGATGTCGTCAGGGATGACGATGGCCTGGCCGCTGTCGGCGAGGTCCTTGAGGGCTGGGGCTTTTCTGGGCACGCCCCACTCGTCGGTCTCGCCGAGGGTGCCGAAGAGGACGACTTTTGTGCCCTTGGCCGCGGCCTCCCGCACCTTGGCAGCGGCGGCGTCGCTGAGCGAGTAGGCGAATGGAAGGAGCAGAAGCTTGTAGACGCCCAATGAGTAGTCCGCGTCTCCGACGCGGGAATCCGGCTTCCGCCCCGGAGGGGCGGACTCCGCAGTCCGCGTCTCCGACGCGGAGGATTCTTTCCGCCCCGGAGGGGCGGACTCCGGAAGGGCGGGGTTGTCGGCGAAATACCAGTCGTAGGCGTAGCCGTTGCGGAGGAGGAGGCGGTCGTTGACCCATTCGTCGGCGAACCAGCCGCGCATGGCCTCGATGGCGCGGTCGGCGTCGGGCCGGGGCAGCTTGCCGTAGAAGCTCCGCACCTGCCACCAGTCCCAGCTTGCCCGCGAGGAGAGCACCGCGATGTCGCGGGGCGGGCGGGCGTCGAGGACGCCCAGGGCCTCGAGGTCGCTCGCCATTGCGTAGCCCTTCTGGACTGAGCGCCAGTGGCTGCTCTCCTTGAGCTGGTAGAACCGCCAGTAGTTACAGCTTCCGCCGCCGTACATGAGCATCCAGAGGGGGCGGGCGGTGAGGAGTATGGCGGGCTCCTTCTCGGTCTGCCAGCCCCAGAAAAACTGCGAGGTCCGCCGCCAGCCGTTCGCCGCGGCCAGCAGGCGGATGCCCCAGGGGTCCATGTAGTCGCTGCCGATCTCATCAATCCCGCTCTTCGCGCCGATGAGGTCGAAGGGCACGCCCTCGCCGTAGAGGTTCGAGCGCTGGACGGGCTGCATGAAGACCGTGGTGGTGTAGAGGCCGGGGTGGCGCTTCTTCAGCTCGGCGTTCCAGTAGGTGAACAGGCCGGTCAGCCCCTCCTCGGTGTGGGCGA
>VGYW01000581.1 GCA_016872875.1 Planctomycetota bacterium
GCCCAGGGGCGCGAGGCAGCGCACGACCAGGCCAGACAGCAGATAGAGCCCCGGCGGCTCGTGGTCCCAGGCGTCCCGGTAGGGCACCGCGCCCTCAAGCCAGCGCTGGCCCACGTAGGCCACTGTCCCCGCCGAGGACCCCATCGGGAACGCCGCCAGCGGCAGCCGCACCGCCATCGCAACCGCCACGACCACGAGGAGGGGGCGCATGACGCGGCGAGGGAACGCATTTCTGACTTCAGAAGACACGGGACTGCACCCAATGCAGGGGGATGAATGGATGAATGGATGGGTGGATGGTTGTCAAGCCTGGCGCTCTTTCATTCATCCATTCATCCACCCATCCAATCATCCCCCGAGTCACGAAAGCGACCAGACGAGAAGCGTCGGGCCGCTCGCACAGTGGTCGTAGAGTTCGCCGAGGGGGGCGAAGGCGAAGTCGGCGAGGAGCCGGGGCACCTTCACGCGGAAGGCATCGAGGCGCGCGTAATGAAGCACGCGGCGGGCGAAGGGCAACGCAAGCCGCGGCTTGCCCGGGTCGAACTCGGGCGGGTGGATGTAGACCAGGGCCGGCCTGGCTCCGCCCCGCCGAAACCGCCGCAGCGCCCACCGCACGAACCGGTAGGGGAGCAGGCGCAGGTAGATGCCGCCCGCGAACGGCAGATTACGCACGGGGAAGCGGAGGACGGAGGGCGGGAACTCCACAAGCTCGCGCCCACCCGGCGTCCGCAGGCGGAACGGCTCGCGCGGCGCGTCGGGCACGCCGTAGAGACTCGTCCGCGTGGGGTAGATGCTCGAGTCGTAGGCCAGCCCCTCGTCGGCCAGGGCATCGAGCGCCCAGGGGCAGCGCCGCGTGATGGACCAGTAGGGCGCGCGGTAGCCGCGAATCGGGCCTTTGGCCTGGGCGCGGAGGATGCCGAGCGAGCGGCGCAGGTCGTCGCGGAACTCCTCGGGCCGCTGGGTGTAGGCCAGGCGGTGGGCGTAGCCGTGGCAGGCGATCTCGTGGCCCGCAGCCTCGATCCTGGGCACGAGCTCGGGGTGGCGCTCGGCGAGGTGGCCGAGGACGAAAAAGGTCGCCCGCGCCCCGCCCTCCGCCAGGCAGGCGAGCAGCCGCTCCGTGGCCGCTACGGCGCGGTCCTCCTGCCGCGGCCAGTCGGCAGGCTCGATCTCCAGCACCGAATGATACCAGTCCTCCAGGTCCACCGTGAGGGCGTTGGGGGTGGAAGCGATTGCTGATTGCTGATTGCTGATTGCTGATTTCAACCCCGACTCCCCTCTTCTCTGCTCTCTCTGTGGCTCTGCGTGAGACTCTTGTCTTCCTTCTGAGAGGGGGAGACGGGCTCCAGGGGGTGGCTGGGGCGCTTGATGCCGCGCGTGGCCTTCCAGAGTCGCCAGAGGCCCTTGAGCGCGCTGGGCACGCGGCGCAGGATGTTGACGGGGGCTGGCCTCTTCTCCTCGATCTCCAGCGGTATCTCGCACAAGCGCAGGTCGGCTCGCTCCATGCGGATGACCAGCTCGGTCGTGAAGACGTCGCGGTCGGTCTTGCAGGCCTCCACGAGCGGTCGGACCGGTGCGGCGCGGAACGCCTTGATGCCGTGCGTGTCGGTGCCGGTGAACCGGAAGACGACGCGGAGGAAGAGGTTGAAGGCGAAGGTGATGAAGCGGCGGACGAAGGGGCGGCGGTCACGCGCCCCGCGGGCGCGCTTCGAGCCGATCACCGCGTCGTACTTCTTCAGCAGCACGGCGGCGATCTCGACGAACGGCACGTCGTAGAAGTCGATCTCGAAACAGACGATGAGGCCGCCGCGCGCCTCGCGGATGCCCATGGCAAGGGCGGCGCCGTAGTTGGGCACCGGGCAGCGCAAGAGGCGCACCGCGGGCAGCTCGCGCGCCAACTGCTCCCCGATCTCCACCGTGCGGTCACGGCTCCCGTTCTCGCACAGCACCAGTTCGTAGGGTATCCCGAAGCGGTCAACCCCGCTCACGATGTCGCGCACGGACTCCTCGAGTATCTTCTCCTCGTTGTAGATGGGGATGAGGATGGAGATTGCGGGATTTCTGATTTCTGATTGCTGATTGCTGATCTGAGAAGACACGGAACAACACCCCGTCAGGAATCGAGGAGGCAGTCGGCGGTTTCGCGGCCTTGGAGGAGGGCGTCCTCCATCGAGGAGTACTCCCAGCGCCCGTAGCGGCCGATGGAGTGGATGCCGTGGCGCTCGAGGGTGCGGAGTATGGCTCGCGTGGCCGCGCGGCGGTTCGCGTCGTAGGTCACGTAGGCGTAGGGGATGTCGAGGGGCCACTCGGCCGCGATGTCGCGGCGGCTCTTCAGCCAGCCCATCGCTTTGAGGCCATCGAGCACGTTCCTGCGCGCGGTGGCACAGGCCTCCGGCCTGTGACTCACAGGCCGGAGGCCTGTGCCACCGGGATAAGAGACCTCGGTCCACAGCGCGGCGCAGCCGGGCGGGGCCATGGAGCGTGCGGCGTTGGAGAAGCAGCCGACGCGGTAGAAGCGGAAGCGCCGCTCGGGCACGTAGACCCACTGGCGGCCCTCCGTGGCGTCGCATCGCAGACCGAGGTTCAGTGCGAAGAGCGAGGACCAGCGGAGGCGGGCCGCCGCGTCGCGGAGCGCGTCGGGCGCGCCCCGCAACTGAGCCACGAGCTCCGGCAGCGGCAGCGTGCTCACGAGGGACTCGTAGTCCGAAACCTCGCCATCCGCGAAGCGGACACGTCGCCGCCGCAGGTCTATCTCCACCGCCTCCGAGCCGAGATGGATTGGCCCAGCCCGTGCCGCAAGCGCGCGGACGACGGCCTCGATGCCGCCGTGGCGCGGGTAGCGGAACGTCGCGTTGTAGCCCTCGCCCGATCTCTTGTCGGTCAACGCGCCCTCAATCACCTTCTCGATGGGGGCGGGCGGCACGTAGCGCCCCATCCACTCCGTCGTCAGGAACCGCGGATGGACACACCACACCTTCTCGTTGTAGGGGATCATGAAGTGCTCGGCGATCCCCGCGCCGAAGGTCTCATAGACCCAGCGTTCGAAACTGAGCCGTGGCTCCGGGAGCGCCCAGCCTTCCTCACTGTTCTGCGGCACGCGGCACGCGGCACGCGGCACGTTGCTCTTCCCATACCGCGCCTCCATGTAGCCCAGCAGTACCTCCTTCACCGTTTCCACCGGCAGCCCATAGGTGTTGGTCTGAAAAGGGTAGCGGGTGAAGACACCCTGAGAGTAGACCCAGGAGTTTCGGATGACGCGGTCCAGCTCACGCCCCAGCCAGCGGCTCAGCAGTCGCTCCACCTTGGGTGTGCGCAGGTGGAGGAAGTGGCCCGTGTGGTCGAAGGTGAAGCCGTCGCGGGTCTCGGAGCGGCACAGGCCGCCGGGCCGCTCCTCGCGCTCGTGGAGCGCGACGTCGCGGCGGCCCGCCCGCCGCAAATGATAGGCCGTGCTGAGGCCGGCCAGGCCGGCGCCGAGGATCACAAACATGCCCGCGCCTCAACGCAAAGTGTAAAACCCGGGAATAGCCAAAGGCTGCCACCGGTGCGGAAACTGCTCCATTGTGTGCCACCCCATGGTTGGCACACAATGGCCGGATCGGCGATCCGGGCGGCTCCAGGCCATTGTACCCATTGTGTGCCACGCGCGCGCCCCTGTGTTTGGCACACAATGAGCGCTTTGGCGATCCGGGCGGCTCCAGGCCGCCGGATCCACTATTCGCTGTCCGTTTCGGTTTGGCACACTATGGGAGGACTTTCCGCAACAGGGGATTGTCAAGTCGAATCGCAACCGCCCGTGGGGCAAAGTCTTACGCCTCCTAACTGTGCCTGGCACAGTTAGGCCACATAACGGCCAGCATGGTAAGCACTTAGGGAAGCAGGAGTCAAAGGACTGCTTAGCCGGGAGTCGTCTTCTCAGCGAGAATTGTCCCACGGGGCAGTTGCCCGAAAGGCCGGTAATCTGACAGCCCCCGCAACAGCAACTACTCGTCACTGGGCTTCCTCCTCGGCCTCGTGAGGGCGAACCGCAGGATGTGCCAGATGGCGGCCAAGCCGTCCCTCCAGGTGATCTTCTTGCCGTGCGCGTAGTCGCGGCCGAAGTAGGAGACAGGCACCTCGTAGATGCGGCAGCGGAGCTGGGCCACGCGGGCCACAAGCTCGGGCTCGATGCCGAACCGCTCGCTCCGCAGCTCCAGGCCGCGCAGCACCTCGGCACGAAAGACCTTGTAGCAGCACTCGATGTCTGTCAGGTTCAGGTTCGTCAGCAGGTTCGAGAAGGTGGTCAGGAACCGGTTGCCCAGATAATGCCAGAAGTAGAACACGCGGTGCGGCCCGCCGAGGAAGCGCGAGCCGATCACAACGTCGGCCACGCCGTCCACGATCGGCTTCAGGAGCGCCGGGTAATCGTTGGGGTCGTACTCAAGGTCGGCGTCCTGGATGAGCACGACGTCGCCTGTGGTGGCCTCGAAGCCGGTGCGGAGGGCGCGGCCCTTGCCGCGGTTGGACTCGTGGCGCAGGAGGCGGAACCTTGTGGCACAGCCGCCCTCGGCTGTGTTTGCGCAACGCCGCTCAAGGAGCTCACGCGTGCCGTCCGTCGAGGCGTCGTCAACAACGATGATCTCGTGGGCGAGCCCCGTGGCCTCAACTCGGCGCAGGATCTCCTCGATCGTGTCCCGCTCGTTGTAGACGGGGATGACCACCGAGAGCTTGAGGCCGCCGAGCGGAGGAGTGATTTCGGATTTCGGATTTCGGATTTCGGATTTCAACCCC
>VGYW01000582.1 GCA_016872875.1 Planctomycetota bacterium
ACCCTCACCCCCGCCCTCTCCCCGAGGGAGAGGGGGTGGAGGAGCACCCTCACCCCCGCCCTCTCCCCGAGGGAGAGGGGGTGGAGGAGCACCCTCACCCCCGCCCTCTCCCCGAGGGAGAGGGGGTGGAGGAGCACCCTCACCCCCGCCCTCTCCCCGAGGGAGAGGGGGTTCTCTCTCCCCTCTCCCCTGGGGAGAGGGTTAGGGTGAGGGTGCTTCCCTTCCCCCGCGGCGGAGCTACATGGTTGAGGATCCAAGCCATGCGAGTGGTCTACCTGATGGCTGACTCGTTCCGCGCGACCATCAGGTGTCACTGAGGAGAACAATCGCGCCGGGTTCTTGCGCGCGTGCGGAACCTGCGGTAGACTTTTCCTGCCATCGAACGTAACCGCGAGCGGGACCGCCCTGGGTTGCTCGCGGCCGGCCAGTTGCTCCCGCAGCCTCCCTCCCCAACGAAGCCACAGCCTTGCCCCAGAGTCCCTCGTCCGAAGGACGCAACGCCGTGGCCCATCTGCACCATGCCCATCTGCGGTGGCCGCTACTGTGCCCAGCCTCGCTCGACGCGAGGCGCGCGAGGGAATCAGTGGTCTTCCTCCGGGCCTTGACAGCCAGGAGATTCCGCGGTATCATCTCTTTGGCAGCCTGGGGCGTCGGGCAGCCGGGTGGGTGGTCCGCTGCCCCTGGGGCAAGAGGAGCGTTATGAGGCCGGGCTCCCCCCGACAGGCTGCGGCCGCGTTTGGGCCGGGCCTTCTCATCTGCTTCGCGCTCTGCACCCGCGCGCACGGCGGAATCGTGGGCTCCCCCCACGACTTCTCGTCGAAGCCGTGGTCGCGCGGCCAGCCGTGCGCCGTGTGCCACACCCCGCACCGCGCCGATGCTTCGGTGCGCGCGCCCATCTGGACCCACGCCTTCAGCGCGGCGACCTACATCCTCTACTCCAGCCCCACGATGAAGGCCACGCCGGCCCAGCCGAGCCACTACGGCTCGAAGCTCTGCCTGAGCTGCCACGACGGCACGGTGGCCCTCGACAGCTTCGGGGGCGAGCTCGGCTCCACCTACATCACCGGCGCGGCCAGGATAGGCACCGACCTGCGGCCCATGCACCCCATCGGCATCATCTACAACGCCGCCCTCGCCGCCGCAAACCCAAGCCTCCACAACCCAGACGCGCGAACCGTGCCCACGGGCGAAACGGTGACGAAGGCCCTCCTCTACGGCACCGGCAACCTCGAGTGCGGCTCCTGCCACGACGTCCACAACGAGCGCGGCATCCCCAAGCTCCTCCGCTTCTCCAACCAGCGGAGCGCCCTGTGCCTCACCTGCCACAACATGTAGCCCAGGGCGGCCGGCGGCCGCGGCCACCCCCTCCTCTGAATCGCAGCTATGGCACGGGTGCGCCGTGCGCCGTGGGGGAGGCCGCCGAAGTCTGGATGTGGCCGTTCATCCATGGCGGTGGGAACCCCGGGCGGCCAGCGAGAAAGCGGCCTATGCGCGCGGGGAGTCTGCGGCCCGGGAAGAGGAAGTCCAGCGGGTTCTCGAATGCGAGCCGCTGGAAGAGCCCGGCGGGCAGCCGCCGCAGGAAGGGGCGCACGTACTCCTCCTCGGTCCACGTGTGCCGGGTCATCGGCCAGTCGGTCCCGAAGAGCGCGCGGCTGGCCAGCCGCTCGTCCCGCAGCATGTCCTCCAGGTTGCAGAAGTACGCCTCAGCGGAGCGTGCCCTGAGCGCCTCGTCGTGGTAGGCGACGTCCGCGTAGACGTTCTCGTAGCGCTGGACCAGGTCGGCGATCTGCTGGCACCAGGAGTCGTGGTCGTAGGCGTAGCGGTTGAGGATGCTGCCGCCCTCGCGCCCGCCGAAGTGGGCGAAGTTGAGGCGGAGGGCTGGGTACTGCTGGAGCACCTTCGCCCAGCCCGCGGGCTCGCAGAGAATGCTGACGGCGCTGCGGCTGCGCACCAGCTCGGCGCTGTAGGCCCCGCCGCCCGAGCAGTGGGTGGTGATGGGCACGCCCTGGTCCTGGCAGTAGTCGTACAGCCCGCTCAACTCCGCGCTCACGGCCCGGCCGTTGCCCACGGAGTTCGGGTCCGGATGGTAGCCGAGTGGCGGGTACATCTTGACGCCGAGGAAGCCCAGCTCCTCGAGGGCCTTCTGGACCAGTCCCGCCGCTCCGGGGCGCCGCGGGTCCACCATCACGAACGGCATCAGGGTGCCGGGGTAGCGCGCCGCGATGTCGGACATCAAGAGGATTTGCAGGAGGTACGGGCATTCGGGTCGGACGTTGAGGGAGGCCTGTTCGAGGTCCATCATCAGCGGCGTGGCGAGCACGATCTCCGTGTCGGGCAGGCCCGGCAGCTCCATCTCAGCGGCGAGGGTCTCGGCCACCCCACGGATGTCGCGCCGCACGAGCGCCAGCACCTCGTGCAGCCGAACGTAGTCCGCGTTGGTTCCACGGAACAGCTTGATCAGGCCCGAGGCCAGCCGGGCCAGCCATCCGGCGAACCTGGTGCGCAGCAGCTTCTCACGCACCCGCGCGCGGACCTTGAAGAAGGAGTCCGGCACGAACTCGAAGTTCACCAGGTGGCAATGGACGTTGACGATCATCTGCACTGCGCTGCCCCCCTTTCGTAGGTGCGGCGCCACCAACCGTGGCCAATGCGGGTGTCGCCGAGGGTCAGGGACTTGGCCTCGACGATCACGGCGCGCTTCGGCTTGCCGCCCTCGGCATCGAGGTAGGCCGCACGGGCATCGGTCACGAGGGTGCCCAGGCCCTTGGTGTCAACCTCGAGCCTCGTCCCTGCGGGGTTGAGGAGGGCGAGCTCGGTGCGGCCCTCGTGGGCCAGCTTCACCACGGCCACGCCAGGCTCGTCCTTCAGTACCTCGATGCCTCTGGCGAGGGGCGAGGCGTCGCGCGTCGGGGCGTGGGGGAGAAGGACGCTGACGAACTGGAGGCGCTGGCCGGGCGTCACGTCGCCCTCCCAGGTGTAGTGGGTGGCGATGAGGCGGCTGTTGGCAGGGGCGTCAATGGGGGTGCCTGCGACCTCGAGCTTGGCGCCCGCCTTCGGGCCGTAGTAGAGCAAGAGGTCCCAGGGCGGCACGTCGTAGAGGCGGGACTTCTGGAAGTAGTGGCCTTCGAACCAGGTGTTCAGCCAGTTGTCGCCCCGCCGCTCGCCCACGCGCTGGGTGTTCCAGGTGGGGCCGACGGCGGCGCGGAACGGCTCGTCGAAGGCCGTCTCGTCGCGGACGAGGAGGAAGCGGTTCTTGACGAAGAGGAACTCGCGCTGGTGGGTGGCCTCGTAGCCCATATATTTCGTCACCTTCACAAGGGCGTGGGAGGCCAGGGCGTGGTCGGAGAAGGCAGGCACCGTGACCTCCATCCCCGCCCAACCCGTGGGGAGGCCGCGCTGGCCCTTGAAGGGCTTCTTGCCGAGGTAGGTGGCCGCTCCCGAGAGGTCGGCGATGGCCACGGCGTTCTCGCGGCTGATGAACTTCTCCGAGGTCATCTCGGCGAACGCGGCGGAGTGGCGCTGGAGGCCCACGATGGCCGTGGGGTTGAGCGGGTCGTGGCGCGGGTAGATTTCGACGAGTGCGAAGAGGTCGCCGGGCGCCCAGCCGCTCCGGAACGCCAGCTTGCTCGGCAGCACCCGCTGCGACATCCACATATTGCAGTCAATGCCCCCCGCTTCGGGGAACATCGCCTTCGCCTCCTTGTCGGTGAGGCGGAGGATTTCCTTGCGGGTCAGCAGCTCCGAGGCGGCCGGCGGTTCGACCGGTCTCACCGTGTCGTCACAGATGAGGCTCGTGAGGGCAATGTCCTCGAGGTTCACCGCGTTGATGTGGTGCTGGGTGGGGGAGAAGCCGCGTGCCTGGCCGTGGTTGAAGATGCGATGGGCGACCCAACGGTAGCGCCCATCGCGGGTGTGCTTCGCCGCAAGCTCCAGGGCGAAGATGCGTGCGCCCGCCGCCGAGTTGTAACCCCCGCTCGCGCCGTAAGGCACCACGGCGCCGTCGGGCGGCGTCTCGGCCGCCAGGCGCTCGAACATCTCGCGTGCGCGGCGGTCCCTGAAGACCTCCTTGCGGCCCAGCAGCTCGGCGGCGCGAAGGATGTTGCCCCAGCTCGAATGGAAGTAGCCCGTGTCGTTGATCCCGACGTCGCGGAAGCTCCACCAATCTCCCCACACGGCGTCGGCGAACGCCCTCCACTTCGGGGCGTCGGGCTCGTTCGGGTAGAAGGCGGCGGCGAGGGCGTGGTTGAGGCCCTGGCACTGGCTGCGGTGTTGCGAGCCGCGCCAGAGTCCGTCGCCCGGCCGCCACGCGCACTGCCACTGCCGCAGCGTCATCAGCAGCTCCTTCGCCCAGGCCTCGTCGCCGGCCGACATCAGCTTGTGCTTGCGGAGCTCGTGGAAGTAGAACGAGCACAGCGTCGCACCCTCCATCGAGAACACGCCCTTCTCCTTCTCCACGCAGCCCTTCACCCAGTCGGCGTAGTGGCGGAGGGTCTTCTTCATACCCTCGGCCAGTTGGGGGCCGCCTTCGAGAGCGAAGACGGCGAGCGCGCCGAGCGCGTGGCGTGGGCCGTATTGCCCGCGGTCCGGCCCCGCCTCGAAGCCCTTCGCCATAGGCCGCACCATCTCCACGTAGCCCGCATTTCTCACCACTCCCCTGGGTGCCAGGTCGCCTTTCTGGTATAATCCGTGTGGCAACAACGGCTTATAGCCAAGAGAAAGGACGACCTGGCAATGACACAGTGTAGCGCAGAGCAGTTGTA
>VGYW01000583.1 GCA_016872875.1 Planctomycetota bacterium
GCGAAGGAGACGAGGTGCCCGCTGGTGGTCGTCGGCAACGGCCTCGAAGTCACTGCCGATCTCGTCGAGAAGGCGAAGAAGGCGGGCGCCGAGCAGATCGTCATTGACCCTGTGGCCCGCGACCTCAAGGGCGCGCTCCAGGCCCTCACGCTCGCGCGCCGCGCCGCGCTCAGACGGCAGTTCCGACCCCTCGGCCACCCCATGATCGCTGTGGCAAGCGACTCCGACCCCTTCGCCGAGCTCCTGGCCGCCACGACCTACGTGATGAAATACGCCGGCATCGTGGTCATCCAGGGCGACGACCCGGCCGAAGTCCTCCCCATCCTCACCGCCCGCCAGAACATCTACACCGACCCGCAGAAGCCGATCCAGGTTGAGCCGAAGCTCTACCCCATCGGCGAGCCGGGCGACAACGCTCCCGTGATGTTCACAACCAACTTCTCCCTCACCTTCTACACCGTCCAGGCCGACATCGAGGCCAGCCGCGTCCCCTCGTACCTTCTCGCCGTCAACACCGAGGGCCTCAGCGTGCTGACCGCCTACAGCGGCGACAAGCTGACCGAGAAGAGCGTGAAGGACGCCATTGACAAGACCGGCCTCGCCGACAAGGTGAAGCACCGCAAGCTCATCATCCCCGGCTACGTCGCCGTCCTTTCAGGCAAGATCGAGGAGGCCACTGGCTGGCAGGTGCTCGTGGGGCCGAAGGAATCCTCCTTCATCCCGAAGTTCCTCCAGCAGGTGTGGTCGAGCCAGTGAGTGGAGGGACCACAGGGACAACAGGGACCACAGGGACCGCACCCCTTCGGCTTCCCTGGTCCCTGTGGTCCCTGTCGTCCCTGTCGTCCTTGTGGTCCCTTGGCCTCAGGTAACCCCATGTCCGACAAGCCCACCCTCTGCCGCGTGCACTTCTCGCCCGATGACCGGGCCGCCGAGGTCGAGCGCGGCGAAACGGTCCTCGCCGCGGCCCAGAAGGCGGGAATCTATATCTCGAGCCTCTGCGGTGGCGACGGCATCTGCGGAAAGTGCCGCGTGATCGTCCGAAACGGCAATATCCACACCAAGCCCACCACGCTCCTCGACCGCGACGAGATACGCGGGAACTACATCCTCGCCTGCCAGTCCACCGTCCAGGGCGACCTCGAGATCGAGATACCGCCCGAGACGCGGCTGGAAGAGGGACAATTCCTCGGCGACGAGGACGCGGAGCGCTTCGGCATGCTCTCGCTCGTCGAGGGCGCCGGCTTCCCACACAACCCGGTCGTCCGAAAGTACCACCTCAAGCTGGCCCCGCCGAGCATGGACTCGCCCCTCGCGGGGCACGAACGCCTCTACCAGGGCATCCACGCCTTCGAGCCCGAGGCCAACCTCCAGACCGGCTTCGCCGTGCTGCGCGACCTCAGCCGCGTCCTCGCCGAAGGGCGCTTCGAGGTCACGGCCACCATCGGCAGGCGCGGCGCCACAACCGAGGTCGTCCAGGTCGAGCCGGGCGACACCACGAGCCGCAACCTCGGCCTGGCCATTGACATCGGCACGACGACCGTGGTGGTGCAGCTCGTGGACCTCGTGGGCGCGCGCATCCTGGACAGCGAGGCGAAGTACAACTCGCAGATGAAGCACGGCGAGGACTACATCCGCCGCATCATGTACGCCGAACGCCCCGGCGGCCTGGGCGACATGCAGCGGCTCATCATCGCCGACCTCAACGAGCTGATCGAGATCATGGTCCGACGCGGCAACGTCCGCGTCTCCGACATCACCTGCGCAGTCGTGGCCGGCAACACCGCGATGGTGCACTTCCTCCTGGGCCTGGACCCCACGGGCATCCGCAAGGAGCCATACGTCCCCGCCGCCAACCTCATTCCGCCGCTGCGCGCCGCCCAGGTGGGCCTCCGCATCAACCCGCGCGGCATCCTCTACACCCTCCCCAGCGTCGCCGCTTACGTGGGCGCCGACATCACGGCGGGCGCCGTCGCCATCCGCCTCGACGAGCAGAAGGACCTCTGCCTCTTCATTGACGTCGGCACCAACGGCGAGGTCGTCCTGGGCAACAAGGACTGGATGGTCACCTGCTCCGCCTCGGCCGGCCCGGCCTTCGAGGGGGTTGGCGTGGAATACGGCATGCGCGCTGCACGCGGCGCCATCGAGCGGGTGCGCATCACCCCCGACTGCGGCGTGCTCATCCAGACCATCGGCAACCGCCCCCCGCGCGGCATCTGCGGCTCGGGCCTCCTCGACCTCCTCGCCGAGATGTTCCGGGCGGGCGTCCTCGCACGCAACGCGCGCTTCGACCCCGCCTGCCCTGCCAAGCGCCTGGTCCGGCGCGACGGCAACCTCGAGTTCGTCATCGTCCCGAAGGACCAGAGCGCCGTCGGCGGGGCCATCGTCATCACCCAGGCCGACGTGAGCAACCTCATTCGCTCGAAGGCCGCCATCTACGCCGCAATCGCCACCCTCGTCAAGGCCGTGAACGTCAACATTGACGACATCCGCCACATCTACCTCGCGGGCGGCTTCGGCAACTACCTCGACGTGCGCAACGCGATCACGCTGGGGCTGCTGCCCGACGTTCCGCCCGAGCGCATCCACTTCGTCGGCAACACCGCGGTCGCCGGCGCACGGGCCGCCCTCCTCTCCGAGGAGGCCCTCGCACGAATCGAGCGCGTCGCACGCATGATGACCTACGTTGACCTCATGACCAACCCGAAGTACATGGAGGAGTTCGTCTCCGCCAACTTCATCCCGCACACCGACGTCGAGCGCTTCCCCTCGGTGGCGGTGCCTCGTTCGTTGGGATAGACCAATGGCCTTCCGAATCGCTATCTCTGGCAAGGGGGGGGTGGGCAAGAGCACGTTTGCCGCCCTCACGGTTCGCTGCTTGGCGCGGGAACTCAAGAAGCCCGTGCTGGCGGTTGATGCCGATCCCAACGCGACCCTGGGGATGATGCTGGGGGTGGCCGTGGAGGCGTCGGTGGCCGACATCCGCGAGGAGACGCTGGAGAAGAAGGACGCCATCCCCAGCGGGATGTCGAAGGACCAGTTCGTGGAGCTGCGCATCCAGCAGTGCATCGCGGAGGAGCGCGGCTTCGACCTGCTGACGATGGGCCGGCCAGAAGGCCCCGGGTGCTACTGCTTCGTCAATGCCCTCCTCCGTCGCTACCTGGAGCGCGCCGCGGGGAGCTACCCCTTCGTCGTGATTGACAACGAGGCCGGGATGGAGCACCTCTCGCGCCGCACGGACGGGGCGGTGGACCTGTTGCTGCTCGTGACTGAGCCGACGGTGGTTGGCGTGGAGACTTCGGGGCGCATTGCGGAGCTTGCACGAAAGCTCCGCATCAGGATCGGCCGCAAGGGGATCGTCCTCAACCGCGTGCCGCCCGAGGGCGTCCCGCCCGCCGTGCGCAAGCGGCTGGAGGCCGTCGGACTTGACGTGGTGGGCGAGATTCCGCAGGATGATGCGGTTGTACGCTGCTCGGCCAACGGCGAATCGCTCCTCGAGCTGGCCGAGGACAGCGCGATGCTTGCTGTCGTGCGAGAGGTGATTGACAGGGAGGCGAAGCATGGGAAGAAGACGGAGTGAACGTCCCGCGTCCCGCGTGCCGCGTGCCCAGAGAAGAAAAGGCGCTTGGGGTTCACTTCTTGGCACGCGGGACGCGGCACGCGGCACGAATCGAGTTTCGGCACTTGCCTCATGATAGGAGGAGCCTAGATGGCGTTGCCCGCGTTGAAGGAGTCGTATGCCGCCGGGGTCAACGTGGTGACCCTCGGCGCGACGAGGGACCAGGGCGGCACGCGCTCGGTCGCCTACAAGATCGGCGGGGCGAAGACCCTGCCGTTCATGGACACGGATGGGGCTACCGGGGAGAAGCTTCTGGTCGCAATGGATGTGTTGGACATCGAGCCGGATTGGCCCGACGTGCTCAAGGCGCCCTACGGGGCCGCGCTGAAGGACCCGGCGGCCTGGGCGAAGAAGTGCGTGGAGGAGTTCGGGGCCGACCTCATCTGCCTGAAGCTGGACGGGACCGACCCCGACGGAGCGAACCGCTCGGGCGAGGAGGCCGTGGCCACGGTGAAGACGGTGCTGGGCGCGGTGGGCGTGCCGCTCGTCGTCTGGGGCTGCGGCATTGACGCCAAGGACAACGAGGTGATGCCCAAGGTGTCCGCGGCGACGAAGGGCGAGCGCTGCCTCCTCGGCCCAGCGAAGCAGGAGAACTACAAGCGCCTCGCGGCCTCCTGCATCGCGGACGGACACAACATCATCTGCCTTGCGCCGCTCGACATCAACATCGCGAAGCAGGTGAACACGCTGGTGACGGAAATGGAACTGCCGGCGGACAGGATCGTGATGTTCCAGACCTCGGGCGCGCTGGGCTACGGGATCGAGTACGCCTACTCGATCCAGGAGCGTCAGCGCCTCGCTGCCCTGGCCGGCGACAAGATGATGATGATGCCGGTGATCTGCGACGTGGGCTACGAGTCGTGGCGCGCGAAGGAGGCGAAGTCGTCCGACGCCGAGGCGCCCGAGTGGGGCGCCCAGGCCCAACGCGGCCCGATGTGGGAGACCGCGAGCGCCATCGCGCTCGTCCAGGCCGGCGCCGACATCATCCGCATGCGGCACCCCAAGGCCGTGGCGGCGGTCAAGAAGGCCCTGGGCGGGCTTCAGGGATAGGTTCGGGCAGATCCGACGGATCCGTCCGATCCGTCC
>VGYW01000584.1 GCA_016872875.1 Planctomycetota bacterium
GCCGCAAGAGCGACGGCGACGAGGAGCGCGTAGCAGACCGCCTGCCCCGCGGCCCCCGCGGCGAACGCTGTGCCGAAGCGCTCGAAGAACAACTGCGGCGGCTCCGAGCCGATGATGAAGGCGCGCCAGACGATGCTGGCCGTCTGCGCGCCCAGGCCGAGCCACACCACGCCGCGTCCAAAGCGTGCCAGCCCCTCTGCCCCGCTGCGCCGGAACGCCGCAGCACAGAGCACGAAGGCCGCCAGCAGGTAAGCGGCGAAGGAGAGCCAGAAGAAGCTCACATCATCCATCAAAGCAACTCCCATTGTCTCCGAGGACTTGGACACAACACCGCGTGACGCGTGACCCGTGGCCAGAAGAGAGCGGACGCAACAGGACCAGTTCTGGATGCCCTGGGTGTCGCTCACCTACGGCGCTGGCCTCGGCCCAGCCCCCGCAGGGGGCGGCAGAAGCCACGGTCCGCGCGCGTCCTATGGTTTCTGCCGCCCCCTGCGGGGGCTGGGATCCGGCTGAACACCCCTTCCCACGGGCTTACGCCCGTGGCTACCCTCTGCCGCCCGCCGGAGCGGGCTGGGCCATGCCCTTGATCTAGCGCCATCCGGAGGAGTCGCTTCTCCTCCGCTTCTCACGCGTCACGCGTCACGGGTCACGCATCCCGTCGAGCCTCAATAGCGGCCACCAGGGCATTGAAGCGCTCCTTGAAGCGCTCGCGCCACTTGAACGAATCGCCCGCCAGGAGCACGTCGCTCTTGCCGTCCGCGCGCGGGGCCACGAGCGCCCAGACGCGCTCGTGGTTGCAGTAGAAGCACAGGACGATGCCGAGCATCATCACGCCGCAGCCGAGCCAGACGGGGAGCATGACGGGGTGGGTCTTGAAGGTCAGCCACGTCGCATAGTCGGGGGCGAAGTCGGCCGCCTCGACGTGGTAGTCGGCGTAATCGAACTCGCTGAACGGGCGGCGCTGGCCGCGTTGGAGCGGGAGCATCATCCAGCGCTCGCGCGGCTTCGCCCCCGGCGCCTCCAGGCGAAGCTGGATGGCGGGGTTGTGCGGCTCGTCCGAGAGGTTCCGCCCCACGAACACGCGGCCCTGGGGCGTGTCCTCCGCGACGATCTGGCAGTGCGGGAAGTAGCGGAGAATGCGAAGCGTGAGGTCGGTCCCGGGCGCCTGCACAGGGGTGTCGGGCGGCACGGCGAGGGCGGCCTGGCTGAGCACCTCGGCGGGCTCGCGCTCGCCGTGCGGGCCGCGCTCGCCGCCCGCGGCACGCCGCACCTTGGACACGACGAAGCTCACCGACGTGATCCCGCGGTAATCGGGATTGTAGGATTGCTGGTAGACGTAGAAGCCGCGGTAGACCAGCGGGTCGTTGACCGCGATCGTCACGTCGGTTGGCGGCTCGGTGTCGAGGAGGCTCACGTGCGAGCCGTAGTATTCGGGGCTGCCACGCGAGTCGGTGCGGAACTCGAAGCGGTTGAGGCGCATCCGAAAGAGTGGCGCCCGCGGCGGCGCGCCCGGCGCCTCCCGCCAGTCGGCGCGCGGGTGGCCGGCGTCGCCCTTGATCTCCGGTTCCTTCGGGACCGCAACGACGTCCCCCTTCGTGAGGAGCTGCTGGTGGCGGAACGATTTCTGGCCGGAGATGAAGCCGCCGACGGCGACGAGGATAACGCCGAGGTGGACGACCTGTGCTCCGAGCCTGCCGATGCCCCCGAGCCAGCCGCGGCTGGCCGCGAGCGTCGTGGCCCCAGGCCCGTCGCGGCGGCGGGTGCGGAAGCCGCTCGCGCGGAGGGCGGCCTCGACCGCCTCCGCTCCGCCGCGCTCGACCACCGCCTCCGCGCGAATCGCACGCCGCCGATACCAGCCGGGGTCGTCGGACCCCTTCCGCCCGAACGCCATCCGCCACTGGCCAGGCAGCCGCTCAATCGAGCATGCCACGAGATTCAAGAGGAGCAGGACGCACAGGATGCGAAACCAGGGGGACCTGAAGAGCGTGTGGAACCGCAGGAAGAGCATCAGGCGGCCGAAAAACCGCCCGAAGGAATCCACGTAGGAGAGCCGCAGGCACTGCTCCTCCGATTCCTCAGACCGAAGGCGCATGGCGAGCATGCCGGCGAAGCCCTGCCACTCTTCGTCGCTCAGCGCGCCCTCCCTCACCCGCTTCGCCAGGGCGTCGAAGGCGGCGTCGCCTCGGAAGATGCGCGCCGCGCGCGCGAGGGCCACGAACTCGTCGGCCTTCAGCCCGGGCCGCGCGTGGGGCGGCAGCCGCCGCTCGAGATAGGTGCCGGCCGCGAACGACTCCGGCTGCGGCAGGACGATGCCGATGGTGGACGCGATGGTGATGAGGATGAGGAGGACCACGGCCACGCGCACGGAGCCGACGGCGCGCCAGACCTGGCGGAATGCGGAGTGCGGAGTGGGGAGTGCGGAGTGATCGGGACTCATGCACCGTACTTTTCAAGGCCGAGTGCGTGGGCGACGAGGATGGGCATGAGGTGGATGCCGCGCATGCGGCCCAGGGCGCCACCCGCGCAGGCGCGCTCGGAGAACTCGCCCACGCCGTCGGGCCGGCCCCACTTCGCCCAGACCGCCACAGGCACGGGGTGCCAACTGTGCGCCTTGAGGACGCAGGGGGTCGAGTGGTCCGCAGTCACGCACAGCACGGCGGGCGCCAGCGCCCGCACGCGCGGGAGGAGCGCGTCGGCCTCCTCAACGACGTGGACCTTGCCATCCCAGTTCCCGTCCTCGCCGCAACTGTCGGTCTTCTTGATGTGCAGGAAGAAGAAGTCGTGGTCGGCGTAGTGGCGCTCCAGGCAGGCGACCTCCTCGGCGATGGTGTCGCCCGCGTCGGGCAAGATGTCCATGCCCACGAGGTTGGCGACGCCGCGGTACATGGGGTAGGTGGCGATGGCGGCGAAGCGCATATCATAGGTCTCGGTGAGGAGGGGGATTCTCTCGAAGCGTGCGTAGCCGCGCATCAGGAGGTTGTTGGCGGGGTGCTGGTCTTTGAGGATTTCGGCGGCCTGTCGGGCGAACTCGGCGGCGATGGCGGCCGCCTTCTCGGAACGGGCGTCGAGGGCGGCGGCCTGGCGCGGCGGCTCCGTCCCGGTGCTCTGCGGGTCGGTCTCGGCAATGGCGTCGTAGAGGTCGGGCGCCCGAAAGACCACGCAGGCGCGGTGCTCCTTCTCCGTGCGGACGAAGACCTGGCAGCCGGGGATGCTGACCCTGGCGTTGAGCATGGCGACCAGCTTCTCGTTGGTCTCGGTGGAGATGCGGCCTGCGCGGCGGTCGGTCACGAACCCCGTCGCGGGGCCGGTCGTGCAGAAGTTCACACGAACCGCCACGTCGCCAGGCTGGATGGGGAATCCGATTCCGAGCGCGCCGAGGAGGCCGCGGCCGATGTCGAAGATGAGCGGGTCGTAGCCGAACAGGCTCAGGTGGGCCGGCCCGCTGCCGGGGGTGAGGCCGGGCAACACGTTGTCGAGGAGGCCGCAGGCGCCCTCGCGCGCGATGGCGTCGAGGTTGGGCTTCTTCGCGCACTCCAGCTCGGTCGGCCCGCCCGGCTCGCGCGGGATGCCCCCGAGGCCGTCGAAGACGATGAGCACGATCTTCCCCTGGGGCCTCTGACGCAGGCGCTTGAGGATACTCAGGAGCTCCATGGCGACGATTCCTCATTAAGATCAGGGGATGGGTGGATGGGTGGATGATTGGATGAATGCCAGAGCCAAAGCTCTTCCTCTTGCCATTCATCCATTCATCCACACATCCATTCATCCCCCAATAGCTTCACTCCAAGCCACCGTCAATGCGGTATCGCCCGCGCAGGGCCGCGTGGAGGTCGAAGATGTCCCTGAAGTCGGCCTTGCTGTCGCGGGCGTTCTTGCCGAGGAGGCCATGCTCGACGAGGGTGAAGACGATCTCGCCGAAGTCTGCGGTGGAGCCGATGCCCCAGTGCTTGAGGACGACGGGAGCGAGGTAGCCGTAGTGCTCGACGGCGAGGTCGCAGAGGCCCTCGACAAGCTCGCGGCCGGTGACGTCGCGGCGTCCGCCCAGCTTCTCGCAAGTGTAGTTCACCCCCTCGCACACGAAGAGGTAGGCGTCGGGGCGGTAGCGCGGGTTGTGGGTCATGGCCTTTCGCAGGGCCAGTTGGCGCCGTATCAGCTCGCCGAGATTGAGGTCGGTTGCCTCGGACATTCTTCTCGCCTCTCCCCTCCCGCAAAGGGGATCGCACCCCCCACAGACAATGTGCGTCAGAGCCGCGGAAAAGTCAAGTGCCTCAGCCGCGGGCGTCTGGCGGTTCGGGCGCCTCGGGCTCCTCGCCGCGCGGGGGCGGCGTGCCCGGCTCGCTCGGAAGAACCTCGATGTCCGCAAGTCGGAACACTCCGTCGCGGTCGCCCCCGAAGTCCACGCTCACGGTCTGCTTGAGGGTCTCGGTGCCGGTGACGGTGCCGATGCCCTGTGGGGTCTTGACCCTTGCGCCCTTCCTGGGGAGCTGCTCGCGGAGTTCGGCGTAGGCCTGGTCTTCGAAGCGGAGGCAGCACATGAGGCGGCCACAGCGGCCGGAAATCTTGGCGGGGTCGAGGGTGGTCTTCTGGGCCTTGGCCATGCGCATGGTCACGGGCGCGAGGTCTTTCATGAAGCTCTTGCAGCAGAGCATGCGGCCGCAGTGCTCCACGTCGGCGAGCAGTCGCGC